>JAUXNY010000006.1 GCA_030682615.1 Candidatus Aquicultor sp.
AAAGCAGAGCGAGGAACGAGCGGCGCTTTTTGCTGCCTCTGAGCACGACGTTAGGCTTATAATGATACGGTATGGTTCAATGGAGCTATAATGAAACTAAACTTTGAGTGGGACGAAGAGAAAGCCAAAGCGAATCTCAAAAAGCATAGAGTCAGTTTTGATGAAGCAACAACGGTGTTTATCGATCCATTCTCAATTACGGTACCCGACCCTGACCGCTCAGTGGATGAGCAACGGTATATTGACCTCGGTAGTTCTGACAAATGCCGTGTGCTTGTAGTGGTTTACACAGAGCGAGGCTCGAACATACGTATTATCAGTTGTCGTAAGGCAGCCTCATCGGAGCGGAAACTTTATGAAGAAGGTGGTGACTAAAATGGCACAGGTGAAAGACGACAATATGCGTGCCGAATATGATTTTACGGGTGGAGTGCGTGGCAAGCATTACGGAGCTATGCAAGCTGGATATACGGTCACTATTCATAAGGCAGATGGCACAACTGTTGTTAAGGACGTGATGCCGAAAGAGGGCGCAGTTCTTCTGGAACCAGATATTCGAGCATATTTCCCAGACTCGGAATCTGTAAATAGGGCTTTACGTTGCCTAATTCCTCTACTGCCGAAAAAGCATAGAACAAAGCCGAAGAGAACCTAACAAGTCGCTGCGCCTGACCGCCAAAAAACGGCGGCAGGTGAGCTTTGACCTGGCCGGGAAAACCGCATGCCGTGATCTGTGCGGGGGCTGTAGGGTAACCGGCAGTCCTACCTCTATCCCATTACCCTAGCGCCATCAAGATAGCTTTCTTAACATCGTCGATTTGCTCCGCATCGTCGAGTTTCTGCCCGTTTATATCCCACACATAGAAGACGTCGACGACCTTGTCCACGCTGGTCGAAACTTTTGCCAGGTGGATGTCGAGGCGTAGGTCGTACATGACCCTGGTGATGGTGTAGAGGAGGCCGATGCGGTCCTCGGCGTGGACTTCGATTACGGTGTAGAAATCGGACGAGGTATTGTCGATTCTCACCTCGGGCGATTTTTTCAGCGCCTGCTTCGTCACTCCGTTGCCTTTATAGCGTTTGGCCTTCTCGGCGACGCGGTATTCGAGCGATATCTTGCCCGCGAGCGCGCGCGTTATGTCGGTCTTTATCTTGTCCCACACATCTTCGTCGACTTTCTTATCGAAGTAACTGGCGATGCGGAAGATGTCGAGTGCTGTGCCGTCGCTTCTCGTGTAGACCTGGGCGCCGAGGATATTGACGCCATTTAGGGCCAGCACGCCGGAGACCTTGCAGAAGAGGCCCGGCTCGTCCGCGGCGACGAGCGTAAGCTCGCAGACGCGGTCTTTGCGCTGCGCGCTAATCCCGATGGTCTCGCGCCCGTCCCGCATCAACTTAAAGTGCCTGATGATGTCGTCGCTCGTCTGCGATTGCAGGTAGGAGGGGGGCATCTGCGCGAGAAACGCTTCTATCTCGGTATTTTCGTAGCGCTCGGCCAAGCTCGATTTTACGGATGACGCGGTCTTCTTGCGCCTCTCGATGCTCTTCTTGCTTGTATACTCGCCGCTCTCGATGACATGGTGAACCTTGGAGAAAAGCTCGCGCATGAGGATGTCTTTCCAGGCGTCCCAGGCTTTCGGGCCGGTTGCCAGGGCGTCGGCGATGGAGAGAAGGTAGAGCATCTTGGCGGTCTGCCCGTCGACGATTGTCGACGCCAGCTCGATGATGACGTTCTCGTCGTTTAGGTCGCGGCGCATCGCGGTGTCGGGCAGGAGCAGGTGATGCTCGACGAGCATGCTGATAATGCGGCATTCCTTGGGGGAGAAGTTCATGCGCGCACAGACATCCTTTACCATCTTCGAGCCGCGTTTGCTGTGCTCGTGGCCGCCGCCCTTGCCGATGTCGTGCAGGAGCGCGGCGACAATTAGAAGGTCTGTTCGTTCGATTTCCCCATAAAACTCGCGCAGGAGCGGGTTGGTGGAATCGTAGTTACCCGTGCTTATCTTTTGGAGCTCGGCTACTGTCAGGAACGAGTGCATGTCGACCGTGTAGAGATGGTAGGCGTCGTGTTGGGGCAGGCAGACCACATGCTCCCACTCCGGGATGTAGCGGGAGAGCAGACCGAGATGGTCCATAGTCCCTAGCGCGGGCAACGCGCGCGAGCCCGCTTGAAGGATTGCGATGAAATCGTCGCGTACCTCCGGCGTCCAGGTGTCGGGCCGGGGCAGGTCTTCGAGCCCCTCGCGCACCAGGTCGAGCTTTTTGAAGTCGAGGGGATAATCGTGCTCTAGCGCGAGGCGAAAGAGCTTAACCTCCGAGCCGGGATAGTCGCGCACGGCGTCCGCAGACGCAAGCGCAAGCCTACCACCCTTAAGGACGATGCCGCCCGCTATATTTATGCTATCGCTTGCTAATGTAGCGTATACCGGGTTTAAAAGCGCGTCTTTGAGCTGGTCCCAGAAGCCGCGCGATATGCGCTCGACCGCGCTCGCGTGCGTATAGAACCGGCGCATGAAATTCTCGACGCCGCTGCTGCCGGCGCTCTTCTTAAACCCCAATCCCTTGGCTATCTCCGCCTGGTACTCGAAGAAGAGGCGGTCGGTCTTGCGCTCCGCTGTATGGTGGAGGTAGGTCCGCACCATCAGCATAAACTCGTAAGCCTGTTCCAGTGCGCGCGCGTCGAACGCGGAGAGATAACCCTCTTTGGCCAGCCCGTTAAGGGATGTGATACCAAATAGACCTCTCGCCGACCAGATGATGGCCTGGATATCGCGCAAACCGCCTTCGCCGTCTTTTATATCGGGCTCCAACAGATATGCCGCCTGGCCGTATTGGAGGTGGCGCCGCTCGTTTTCGGCGAGGATGTTCTCGAGAAATCGACCGCCGCCTTTCGCGCGAATCTGCCGGGTAAGCCCGAGTTGGAGCTCCTCCAAGAGTGCGCTGTCGCCGGTGATAAGCCTCGCCTCAAGCAGCGAGGTCTGCACCTCGAAGTCGCTAGCCGCCATCCGCAGGCTTTCTTTTAGCGTCCGGGTGCCGTGCCCGACCTCAAGCCCGAGGTCCCAGAGGGGATAGAATAGCTCCTCTGATATTTGCGTGATGTGGACGCGATTCTTCAAGCGGTGGAGTATCATTAGGTCGATATCGGACGCCGGGCATAACTCCCGTCGTCCGTACCCGCCCAGGGCCAGCACGGCAACGCCTTTGAGGCTCGCCAGGGTACCTCCGAGCACATCGCCGAGGACGCCCGCCGCGATGCGCCGGATAAGCTCGTCTATCACATCGGAGCGCCTCGCGGCGACATCGCGCCCCGAAGGCTCCGCGTAATATGTGTTGTGTAGCTCTCGTAGGCTCCGCTCGTAGTTCTCGCGCAGCTTTGCCGGCTTATCCATTATGACCTGCTCGCTTGTTTTAAATAGCATCGGTCCCGCGTTCACCCGTCCGTATTCTTACCACATCGTCGACAGGGTAGATGAATATTTTTCCGTCGCCTATTTTACCGGTTCTCGCCGACTCCATTATGGCATCTACCACCTGGGAGACCATGGCCTCAGCGACCATTATCTCGATTTTTACCTTCGGGACGAAGTCGACCCGGTACTCGGCCCCTCGGTAGACCTCGGTGTGGCCCTTCTGGCGGCCGAACCCTTTGACCTCGTAGACGGTGATGCCTTGCACCCCGACTTTGCTCAGCGCATTCTTCACGTCTTCCAGTTTGAACGGCTTTATGATGGCCTCGATTTTCTTGAGCATGGCCCCTCCTTAAATTCTGTCCTCGGCGAGCGGTGACGCCGCCGATGATGGGTGAGAGATGAACGCTGTCGAACCTATAAACCCGCCGCTCCCCGAGCCTAAGCCCGAGAGGTCGTAGCCGACCTCGCTGTGTTGCGAGAGGTCAAGGCCGGTCAGCTCGTCCTCGTCCGATACCCGTACACCGATGACCGCATCGATGATCTTAAACAATATCAAGCTTATTATAAACGAGAACGCGACGACGACCATGACGCCGAGCGCCTGTAGGCCTAGCAGGGAAGCATTCCCAAAGACCAGGCCGTTTCCGACCGCTTCGTTGACCGCGGTCGAGGCGAAGACGCCGACCGCGAGCGAGCCGATAATGCCGCCGACGCCGTGTACGCCGACAACATCGAGCGAGTCGTCGTATCCCAGCTTAAATTTCAAAGAGACCGCATAGTAGCACGCGATACCCGCCGTGAGTCCAATAGCGAGGGCCGCAAGTGGGCTGACAAAACCCGCCGCCGGGGTGATGGTCGCCAGCCCCGCAATAGAGCCGGTGGCCGCGCCGAGCATCGTCGGCTTGCCGTTTTTGAGCCATTCGATAAAGACCCAGCTCACCGTAGCCGCTGTCGCTGCGGTATGGGTGGTGACGAACGCGTTGGTGGCCGTGCCGCCGGCGGCAAGGGCGCTCCCGGCGTTAAACCCGAACCAGCCAAACCAGAGGATGCCGGTGCCGATGATGGTGAGGGGGAGGTTATGGGGTAGAAGCGGCTCCGTCCCGAACCCCCTTCGTTTTCCGACATAGAGCGCCGCCGCGAGCGCCGCCGCCCCGGAGCTTGCATGGACGACGATGCCCCCGGCAAAGTCGAGCACGCCGATTTCGCGCATCCAACCGCCGACTCCCCACACCCAGTGCGCCACCGGGATATAGACGAGCACAAACCAGCCGACGATAAATATCAAAAACGAGCTGAACTTGATGCGTTCCGCGAACGCGCCGGTGATAAGCGCCGGTGTGATTATAGCGAACATCGCTTGAAAGACCATAAACGCCTGGTGCGGGATGGTCGCCGCGTAATCGGGATTCGGCGCGAGGCCGACCCCTCTCAAGCCCACCCAATCCAGCCCGCCGATGAGCCCGAAGTTATCGGGGCCGAACGCCAGGCTGTAGCCGAATAGTATCCATAAGATATTAATGATTCCGAGCGCGATAAAGCTCTGCATGATGGTGGCGAGGACGTTCTTGCTGCGGACCATGCCGCCGTAAAAGAGCGCCAGGCCCGGCACCATAAACATGACAAGGGCCGCCGACATGAGCACAAAAGCGGTATCACCGGCACTGATATTTTGCATGGTATCCCTCCATTGTTGTCCATCGTTATGAGGCGGAAACGCATGGCGTCGCCGTACCGCCGACCGGCGGCTGGCCTTGAATCCCGAATCAAGGCCAAACGAAACCTATACCGATGCACCGCTCGCGCACATCGGTCCCCGAAAATCTTGCGATTCTGCCTTATTGTTGCGATATTCCAGCCTGGTTTTGCTCTCATTTTAGGGGAGGAATGTTTCTTCCGTGTTTCTCTAAGATTAAATGTATGTTAAGAACGGGATTGTTGGGTAGATGGGTTGCCGAAAGAGCAAGAAAACGCGGTCAGGCGCACTATGCTCCTGACCGCGTTCGAAATATGAAACCCTGCTCTATTGTCTAATCGTAAGTTTTTTGCTTACAGCTCTTGGAATGTAACTTTATATTTAAGGTTTTTCTGTGATAGATAATCGAGAGCCTTGCCATCTACCTCCGCAAAGGGATATACAAAGTAGTTGAGCTTTCCCTTAGTCCTGGCGGGAATAAGCCTAACATCGCGCCCCCTGCTAATATCGATAAAGTTCTCGTTTTGCGCACCAAAGAAATAGTCGCGTTTTTGCTGGACTTTCGCATCGTTGAGAGTGAGTTTCTCTTTAAGCATAAACTTTAAGACGTCAGAAGGGTCTACCGTGACCCAACCATAGCCCGGCTGGTAAAATTCAGCTCTGCAGTGATAAGCGCCGGTTATGTCACCGCTTTTTTCTGGAAGAATACGTATGCCTTGAATATCTCTTGCGGGCACCCCAACACTTCTGCACATAGCAACAAAGACCGAGTGTATATCCGCGCATTTGCCCTTCTTTGTTATCGCGAGATTGCAAACATCGCCCCTTCCACAGCCAATGATGTTCGGGTCACGTTGATAGTTTTCAACGATGTAATCGTAGATAGCCTCAGCTTTTGCAAGGCTCGTTTTCTTTCCTTTTGTTACCCGCTCTGCGGTCGCTTTAATATCACCGCTTGTTTTGATTAATGCCGTTTCTTTGAGGTATTTTTTCATGCTGGATGGAATTTGTCCCTCTGAAGTGCTGAAGTTCTTTGTGATAATCTCGCTTCTTTTAACCCTGAACGAGAACGTGAGTTCGGGTTTTTCTTTAGGCTTTTTCCATTCCACATAGACAATCTTATTTCCGGTTTGCTTATCTCTGGAGATTCTTTTGAGGTCATAGTTACCATTAACCGCAATCTTTGAAATCTTCTGATAGCTGGTCGACGGTGGGCAAGGTAGCCAGACTCTAACCCTATTGGCTCCCTGGTAATTCTCCACATTCACCTTATAGGTCAAAGCAGCCTGCCTGGTTTTTGGGGATACTTTTTTGGCAGAGAAATACTTGCTGGGTGCCGCACCAGTACTTTCATCTACCGCGAATGCGGGCATATGCCAACCCACAGCAATGGCGACCAGCAGCACCACTGATAAGATTTGCTTGGTGATACGATTTTTCAACACCGGGTTCTCCTCCTTAACAATTGACAAATCATTCTTATTGGAAACATATACTGACGATAGGATATACTTATATCATACCAAATGCAAGGGTTTGGTTGATTTTATAGTATATTACCAGGTTTTCAGCGGCCGGTCCTTCAATGTATAGATAAAAGGGGACCAGGGCTGATAGTTGACTTGCATCGCTCAGAGATAGATAATGCCAATAGCGGGGAGTAGTGATTATTAAGGCGACGGTCTGTACTTTAGTAAATTATGGGCAGAAATATTAAGTATAGTGAAAGCATATCAAAGGTCTCCATTGACGAGAGGAGCGGGTGGATATCACCTTGATGTCACGGCGGCTAACTGTCGTTGGGCGGCAACAATTGCATGATCACCTGCAGCCATATATCATGAGGCGACATCCCATAATCCCTGGAAAACCAAAAAGGCGGTTCGGGGACCGCCTTTTTGATGCAATGGAGGGATGCTCCATACTGTATATCTTGTGATTTCATATTGGGCAGCAAGACCATCTTGATCATTGATGTCGCTCGATACAGACGGCACTATTAAAACGCGCTACGCAGCCACCAGGCGCTTCTAAAGCGCATCAACCCCGCGCCCACCGGTCCTAATCCGTACCGCAGCCTCGACAGGTAGATGAACATCTTGCCGTCGTCGATTTTGCCGGTCTTGGCCGCCTCAGTGATGGCATCGCTTTTCTATATCTATCATTTTGCTCGTGTTATAATGGCTTAAAGACTAAACAATCGAGGTGTCGTGTGAGAGAAGAAGCTCAGTTATGGCTCGATGACGCAATCTATGATCTTGAAAGTGCGCGGATCATGTTTGATGGCGCACGGCACAACTATGCTGTCTGGCTTGCAAGGCAAGCAGCTGAAAAAGCACTAAAAGCCGCGTATATCGTTGTTCTTAAGACAGCATTCCCCAGATCTCATAATCTGACGCAGTTGGCCCGCGAGCTTGGCTGGAGTACACCTGCATCGATTAAAGCACACCTTCAATTCTTAAATCCTCATTATACGGTTACTCGATATGTAGATGCTGCCGTCGGCAGGCCTTCCGATATTTATGATTCAGAAATCGCCGAGCAAGCGATTGTGAAGTCGAAGGAGGTTTTGGATTGGATAGTCAACAATCTCAAGACCTCATAGACCAGATAAGAGAATTCCTCAGAGCCATCGATGCCGACGAGGCGATTCTATTTGGGTCAAGGGCAAGGGGCGATGCCCTGGAAACAAGCGATGTCGACCTGGTAATTATCGACGATAAATTTGCAAACATGCCTTTCGCCCGCCGTCTGATTTATATAAGCGAGCGCTGGACGCTCTCGTATTTTCTCGAGGCTCTTCCATATACGCATGCCGAGTTCGAGAAATTAGCGAATACGCGCGGCGTCGTCAATGACGCTATCAAGAACGGCATACGCATTAAAGCTGCTTGATGATACTCAGTTGGTAGCCTGTTCGGGTCATCACAAGCCAATTATTCTGCACAAAAACCAAAAAGGCGGTTCGGGGACCGCCTTTTTGGTGCAATGGAGGGATGCTCCATACTGTATATCCTATATGCTTTTAGATTGCATCAATGATGTTTCTAGAGCGCATCAACCCCGCGCTCACCGGTCCTAATCCTTATCGCATCGTCGACAGGGTAGATGAATATTTTACCGTCGCCTATCTTTCCGGTCTTGGCCGCCCCTATAATAGCTTCGACTACCTGGGAGACCATACCGTCGTCGACGAGTATCTCCAGCTTAGTCTTGGGAACGAAATCCACTTTATACTCCGCCCCACGGTATACTTCCGTGTGGCCCTTTTGCCTGCCGAAACCTTGGACTTCCGACACGGTCAGGCCCTGGATGCCTATGCCGCTGAGCGCGTTTTTTACGTCATCTAGTTTGAACGGCTTGATTATCGCTTCTATCTTTTTCATCGGTATCCCTCCTTAAATTACTCGCTCGCCGGAGCGGTCTTGACTGCAAAGTTCGGTGCGACTTGCACTGCGGCAACCGCGTGCTCTAATGTGCCGCTGCTAAACCCGCCGAGCGCGTAGCCGTTTTCGCTGTGGAGCGAGAGGTCGAGACCGTTGACCTCTTCTTCTTCGCTCACACGCAGGCCCATTACCGATTTGATGGCCTTGAGTATGATAAATGACATGATGAACGAGTAGCCGATGGTCGCGCCGATGGCGATGAGCTGCTTGACGAAGAGGTCCATGCCGCCGTAGAGGAGACCATTTGCGCCGGCTTCGTTTATCGCGACGGTCGCGAAGACGCCGGTTAGAAGCGCGCCGATGACACCCCCGACACCGTGCACGCCGACCACGTCGAGCGAGTCGTCGTAGCCGAGCTTGAATTTAAGCCCGACGGCGAGGTAGCAGAGGATACCACCGATAAAACCGATTGCTATTGCAGCGATGGGGCCAACAAAACCCGCTGCCGGGGTGATGGCCACGAGCCCCGCCACAGCGCCTGAGGCCGCGCCTAGGGTCGTGGGCTTGCCGGTCTTTAGCTTCTCGGCGATTATCCAGCCCAGTGCTCCCATGGCGCTCGCGATGTGTGTTACCACAAACGCGACCGCGGCGAGGCCGTTTGCCGCAAGCGCGCTTCCGGCGTTAAACCCGAACCAGCCAAACCAGAGGATGGCCGCGCCGAGAATGGTCATCGGCAGGTTGTGCGGGTGCATGGCTTCTTTGCCGAAGCCTTTGCGTTTGCCGATAACGATTGCCGCCGCCAGTGCAGCGACCGCTGCGTTGATGTGGACGACGGTGCCGCCCGCAAAGTCGAGTGCGCCGAGCTGCATTATCCAGCCGCCGCCCCATACCCAGTGCGCAATCGGGCTGTAGACGAATACCAGCCATGCGACCATAAAGACCACGTATGAGCTGAACTTCATTCTTTCCGCGAACGCACCGGTGATAAGGGCCGGTGTTATGATGGCGAACATCATCTGAAACGCCATAAAGAGTATTTCCGGTATGGTGCTTCCTTCAGCCGGCGCCATACCCACGCCTTTGAGGCCGAACATGCTTAAATCACCTATAAGTCCGAACTTGTCCGGGCCAAACGCGAGGCTGTAGCCGACAAGTATCCATACGATTGTCCCGATGCCCAGCATGATGAAGCTGTGCATTATGGTTGAGAGTACGTTTTTGCTCCTTACCAGGCCGCCGTAGAAGAGCGCGAGTCCCGGGGTCATAAACATAACCAGAGCCGTTGACATTAACATCCAGGCGGTATCGCCCGTATCAAGAGTTCCCATTGGGTATCCCTCCATTCAGATTGTCAATTGCATTGAGCATCCCAAAATTGTCTAGGAGCATTTAAATTATCAAAGAGCGACCGCGGCCATGTTTCAAGGATAAGCAATGGATGTTTCAGGCGAATTTCATTGACGTTAAATGCGTGTTGCTCTTAGGTTTCGTAGGTGTTTCGAGAATGTTAAGGCGAGGTTACGCAGGTGGAGTCGTCGAAAAACATGTTTTATAGCGGCGAGGTTGTGGCGTGCGCTATAATCTGTGTTAATGTTCCTAGTGGACGAGTATGGATAGCCGCAAAAATATGGAGGTCGCGATGTATAAGGTCAACTACAGCCAGGTAAATCAGGTCGGGGTCGAAGAGATCGGTGCCAAAGGCGTCGCGCTCAGGTGGGTAATCTCGGAGCGCGAGGGCGCTGAAAATTTTGCTCTGAGGGTTTTCACATTCGAGCCGGGCGGCTTTACGCCTCTCCATGAGCATCCCTGGGAGCACGAGGTCTTTATTCTGCGGGGAAGCGGGAGTGTAGTCGAAGACGGCCAGGACGTCCCATTCGAGCAAGGGGATGTGATTTTTGTCCCGGCCGGCGAAACACACCAGTTCAAAAATGCCGACGATGCCGAACTCGAGTTTATCTGCCTTATCCCGATAGACAAAAAGGGCAGCTGCTGATAGCAGGCGTCGCGCCAAAGTATTTGGCGCCCGCTATTTTTTGCTATCTTTTAATGAAAACGGAGAGGCGGATACTGTGGACAAGATGAGCGCCTTGCGGTCATGCCGGCTATTTGTCGGTTTGCCCGAATACAATATAGAAGAACTCGACTCTATCGCCCACCCCCGGGCGTTCTCTAAAGACGCGATAATCTTCGCCGATGGCGAGGAGGGCGAGGGGTTCTATGTCGTCATCGACGGGCGGGTCAAGATATATAAGATAGGAGCCGACGGGCGGGAACAAATTTTGCATTTCGTCAGCGAGGGAGACCCGTTCGCCGAGATAACGCTCTTCGCCGATACCGCCTATCCGGCTTTTGCCAAGGCGGTCACCAATGTGCGGACACTTTTTTTCAGGCGCGACGATTTCAAGGCGCTCGTCTGCAAAGACCCGCAGCTTAGCTTGAACATGATAGCTATTCTCTCGCGGCACCTGAGACGCTTCGCCATCCTCGTCGAGGAATTATCGCTCAAAGATGTGCCGGCCAGGGTCGCGCGATATCTGCTAAACCTGATACCCAAGAACGGCCGTGTCAACAACGTCGGCACGGAGGTCCAGCTCGATACGAGCAAGACCGAACTCGCCCAGCGCTTGGGGACGATTAGTGAGACCATTTCCAGGACGCTCGGCAAAATGAAGGCGAGCGGGCTCATCGATATCGATGGGAAGAAAATCACTATACTCGACGAGGATATGCTCGAAGAGCTGGCCGAAGGCGTACGAAAGTAGGCCCGGCCGACGCCTTGACTGCTCGCGATACCCTGGCATGTGCGTTTTGGGAAACTTCGGCGATTCTGTTAGAATAGCGATAATAATGCTATCGATTAAACAGATTCCGCACGACAAGAACATACCCTCGCGGGCTGCCTTCTTAGGTTTAAGCGTTTTGTTTATCTTGTTTATAGCGGGTTGTGGCGGGCAAAAAATCGCCGTAAAGCCCGCCGAGCCGACAACGACGATTCTAAACCAAACCAGCACGACAACCGAGGCGACGAGCACAACCACGACAACGAGCGAAGCGACGACCTCGACACCGGATTCCTCTGTGACTACCACTACGATTACGTCGCTTCCGGGGACGGCACAGGAGACGACCGAAAGCGTCGCCGGGCAAGCTCCCGGCACGTCGCAGGCGGCGACCTCCACCCCCGAGCCGCAAGCAACCGCTCAGCGAACCCTGAGACAAGGGTTGGGCGGCGAGGATGTGCGCAGACTCCAAGAGAAGCTGGTGTCGCTCGGTTATTCGCCGGGGGCGGTCGACGGGAGCTACAGCGCCCAGACGCGCCATGCCGTAATAGCGTTTCAGAAGGTCAACGGGCTTGCGCGAGACGGTGTCGCGGGGCCTAAGACGCTAGCCGCTGTAGGCAGCCCCGCAACCATAATCGCGCGCCATACGGGAGACCATATCGAAGTCAGTAAAGCCCGTCAGGTACTGCTGGTCGTAAAGGGAGGCGTTGTCGAGCGAATAATTAACGCGTCGACTGGGAAAAAAGGATTTACGACGCCGGCAGTGTCGTCCGCAGTCGATTGGAAAGCGGGCAAGTATTATGAGTCTAAGAAATATGGGGGAATCATGGTTTGGAGCAGCTTCTTCTATGGCGGCATCGCCGTCCACGGTTTTGGGAGCGTTCCTTCGTATCCGGCTTCGCACGGCTGCATCCGTATCCCGATTCCCGATTCGAAATATGTCTACGATAACATGCCGGTTCGCTCCATGGTCTATGTCTATTAGACGCATGTTATATGCGGCAGAAGACCCGCTCGCGCGGGGCGGGTTTAAAAATCCTCAAGATAAGAACGTGTGAAAACGATACTTAAAGATAGTAATGTACGACGCATCGTTACCTGGGAGGATACTTTCTATGAGCGCCAGTAAGCTCAAACGCTTTTGCACATTTCTTTTCGCGGCCGCCTCGGTCTTTGCGATTACGAGCATCGTCCTAAGGTGGCGCAAGGACATTGCACATACATGCTCCTGCGGCGAGCACGAATGCGAGTGCGACAACCACAACAACAAGAAATGGTTCAACGTGCCCGAGCTGCTGGTAGAGACCATTTCGCATGCGAACGGCGCCAGGGCTCGCCGGGCGTCGCAGGCGGAGACGCAAGCGGGGGAGATAAATCGAACCGCGGCGACACTCAAAGACATCTTCGAGAAGATAAAGGAAAAAGCTCCATCCAACGACAGTATCGCCGGCATCATAGTCAGCTTGGTCAACCTGCAAAACGCTGTCACTCCCGAATCGGCTATCGATGTTCGAAGTATCCATTTCATGAAGTCGAGAAATCAAAATCACATGGTCATCGACCTTTATACCGAGCATTACGGCAAACGCCTTTACGAGGAAGAGCTCAATCGCCTCTGGGACGATATATTTTTAGCCGACAACTTCTGGAACGCGGATTTTGTCAGAGTTCGTATCAAAGTCAGGGACAAGAAGACCGAGAAAGCGCTCGAGACCATATCATGCGATTTCGATGACGTTCGAAAGTACCTGCAAGGCGAGATACCGCTCGAAGAGTTCCAAGGACGCTGGATGAGGCGCAAGCCGAGAGCGACAAAAGACAGTGGCGGCGGCTCGGGAACTATCAAACGCGTTGGCAGAAAATAGACTGAAAACAGCACTATAAAGCAAGTTCAGAGCCGTGTCCGCGCGGCTCTTTCACAAACTGGTACGCAAGGCTACTTCTCTTTTTCAGCCCGGATTATTCTAATCAGCGCGACCCGGCGCTGCTGCATCGATTGCACGCGGAAACGGTGGCCGTTGTGCTTTATCTCCTCTCCGGGGCGAGGTATGTGGCCCAGCTTGGAGAGAATCCAGCCGGCAATCGTGTCATACTCCAGCGATTCGGGGATTTCCAGCTCGAAGCGCTCGTTCAGCTCGTCGATAGTGATTCTGCCGTCGACGACTATCTCCCGGTCGCTGACGGCCTTTATCATCTCGTCTTCTTCCGCCTTGGCGCCGAATTCGCCGACTATCTCCTCGATGATGTCCTCGACCGCGACGATTCCCGATGTGCCGCCGTATTCGTCGAGGACGACCGCGAGTGAAAGCTTGCTGGTCTGCATATCTTTAAGCAGGCTAATGGCGCGGCGCGTCTCCGGCACATGGATGACGGCGCGCATGATGTCGATAACCGGCGCATCGAGCTGGTTTTTCTCGATAAGGTCGATAAGGTCGATCAGGTGTATCGCCCCGATGATGTTGTCGAGGTTTTCCTGGTAGACCAGGAGGCGCGGGTGCCCGCTTTCCCTCGTTTCCTCCAAAGCTTCCCTGACGGTGGCGGTCGATTCCACAGCTGTGATATCGGGGCGCGGTACCATTATCTGTCGCGTCAGGATATCGCCGAACTCGAAGGCTTGCCGGATAAGCTCTTTTTCCTCATCCAGGAGCGCCGCATGCTGGGTCACTAGAAATTTCAATTCGTCTTCAGTTGTGGAAGGGGCCACGTCTTCGGGACGAACCCCGAAGAGGCGGATGACCAAGTTGGTCGACATCGTAAGTGCTCTGATAACGGGGTAGGCGATGACGCTAAACCACTCGATAGGACGGGCCACTACGAATGCGATTTGCTCGGATTTCAGGATTGCGAGTCTTTTCGGGACAAGCTCGCCGAAGACAAGAGTTACGTAAGATATTGCGAGAGTTATCAGAATAAGCGCGACCGCGTGGGGTGCCCGCGAGATAACCGGTATGTTGAGCATTTGAATAAACCGGCCGACACCATCGGCGAGCTGAGCCGCTGCGGTTGCGCTGGCCATAAATCCCGCCAGCGTGACGCCGACCTGGATGGTCGCGAGAAACCTGCTCGGGTCTTTTGAGAAGTTGAGGATGGTGTGAGCCGTCTTCGAGCCTTTCTCGGCCATAGGGCGGACTCGCGTTTCGCGTACCGATATCACTGCAATCTCAGCACCGGCGAAGAATGCGTTTAAGAGTATCAATGCGCCGATGAGTATTAAGTTGAGCTGTAGCGGGCTCATAGGGTCCTCTCTTAAAGATCTATACAATAAAGTATAAGATACCACAGAATAAGTTCAACCTTTCTTTCTCATCTATCGCTGGAAAGGCATGGGTTGCGGGCAGCGTTATTGTTAATAGACATCCATGCCAGAACGTGTCACTATCAAGACAAGATCGCTGGAGGACGACTGCCGGTAACTGACGGCTATTTGTTGAGCAGCTATTAGCAAGCGAGCGCTAATAGTAGAGGCGCGTCTAGCAAATGAGCGCTAATAGTGCAACGGCTTGGTGTGCAGTCAGGATAAAAAGGATCCCTATGGCCCATATACACCGATTTACATGCGTTTTTTTGAGCAGAATTGCGCCTGATATAATTGGTATATGTTGACAGGCAACCGGTTTAATGGGTATGATTTACTTAGTTGTAAACCCGACAAACCTTAGCTAGGGCATATGATATATCGAAAAACTCGCAACAGAATTATACTGGGTGTGGTATTGGTCGGCACGATGTTAGCCGGCGCTTCGTCGTTGGTCCTTGCCCAGGATACCGCCAAGCTCGTCGAAGAGCGCTGCACCGAGTGTCATACGACAGAACGCTGGAAGAACAAGAAAAAAACCGAGAAGCAATGGACGCAGATAATCGACCAAATGGTCCGCTACGGAGCGCAGCTCAACGATTCGGAAGCCGCGCTCACCGTTGAGTATCTCACCGCCATGAGCTCGGGCAAGATAAAACAGCCCACGACTACCACGACCAAGGTAAGGCCTAAGCCGGTCGTCTCAACGACCGTCGAAGGAAACGACGCCAACGCCCTCAAGACGACGACCACGGTCACCGAACCGCCGACGACCACTACTTTAGTTACCACACCGACTACCGTGCTTGCCGTAGCCGTGACCCCACCGACCAACAACGTGCCCGGCCAGCAAGCCGAGACCGGTGTTGAGATGGTCTGGTACCTTCTTGGAGGCGGGATGTTGCTCGGTAGCGGAATATCGCTGAGGAACAAAGATAAGCAATTGAACAGCTAAGCTCGTACTACCCGTTGAGCGACGCTCGCTCCATGGCGGTGAACCTGAGAAAAAGACAAGCCCTAAGGGGGCTTATTTTTTTGGGCAATTTTACTGTGGGCGCAGCCTGTAGGAATGGGTCTGAACCGAACCCGGTTTGGCGACCGGCTCTTTGCCGGCATTGCTCGCGCTAGCCGTGCTGTCGTCTTCGCCCCCGTTGTTGATGCGCTCGATTGCCTGCAAGGCCTCTTGATAGCCGGGGTCATAGACGAGCGCCTGCTGATAGTCGGCGATAGCGAGTTTATCCTGGCCCATGCGATCATAGGCCGCCGCCCTGTAGCAATACGCCTCGACCGTATGGGGCATCCTCTTCACCAGCTGGTCGTAGACCTTAACCGCCGACCCGTAGTCGCCGGTGGCCATGTGGATATCTCCCAGCTCTAAAAAGACCATCGGGTCCATATTACCGCCGGCGCCGACATCCTTCAGGCTCGCATCTACTTTGTCTTGCAGTTGTTTTCTCTTTGCCGCGAAGCCTTCTTTGACTGCGGCGATGTCAGCGGATTTCGGGTTGATGAATTCCGCGGCGCGTATCGCTTCGAGCATCTCATCATAGAGGCTAAGTGCCAGGCTTGCCTGGGCGCGGCTCAAGTGCGAATCGATGTTCGCCGGGTCCTCGACGACCGCTTTACGCGCGGCTTTTAGGTCTGCTGCCAGCTCGGCATAGGTCTTTGGCTTGTTGTCGACGAGCTTTTTCTTCTTCTGGGGCTCTTTGAATATTCGTTTTACCACGCGGATGATGCTTGTCTTTAGCGGTTTTGTGTCGACAAGGACACCTTGGACATTAAGCCTGGTCTTTGCGCTGTATTTTGGATTACATGTTGTAAGCGTCACTTTCGCGTCGCTCGTCGGGCGCAGGGTAGAGACGTTTTTCGGGTCTACGACTGCGACGGTTTCGACCCGGTACTCGTACCGGTAATCGACCGTCTCGAGGATTATCACATCGCCTTGGCTCAATTCATCGAGCCTGTTGAAGGGGTGGGTGTAGGTCACGCGGTGGCCGGCGATTCCGCAGTTTCCCTTCGCGCCGGGGTTGACCATCCCGGTGTAGTGGCCGGGGCCATTCTTTAAGACAGCGGGGGATGAACCCTCCATCACGACCTGGTTGACGCCTATTTTGGGGATGAATATTTTTGTCTTAGGGAACGGCGATTTAGCTTTATTGCCATTACCGGGGGCCGCCCCGCCCAGAATCGTTTCTTCGTCGGGAAGCTGCCCGGCGGCGACCATGCGGTCTTGATTGTTCCGTATCTTTATGGCTTCGGCCGTCTGGCTTTTGGCCTGCTTATCCCAGGCCTTCATGAGCTGCACCGATTTATAGTAGCCGTAGGCTTCTGTGGCAAGCGGAAATACGATGACGATAATGCCGCTTATGATAAGTAGGTTTGAGAGGCGCTTTCTCGATTTTCTGCTGAGTTTTTCTAATCTCTTACTAAACACGGATGACGCTATTTCCACCTTATGCCATCGTTTGCACTAAGCTTACCGGAAAACGCGCTGTTAATCCAGCATAAGGCAAGATTTTGCGCATTGCGTAGGTGGGTAGCGCCACCTGAGGCCTCCGAAGAAGAAGCCACTGGCGAGACCAGGAACGGTTGTAGTGGCTAACGCTTCTCCAACCTTGACATGCCCCCTGCAAGCGGGTATCTTGAATACGCGACGGATGTTGCGAAACACGCGCCCGTAGCTCAGAGGATAGAGCGTTGGTCTCCGGAACCAAAGGCCGTAGGTTCGAATCCTACCGGGCGTACAACATATCGCTACGTTTATGGGTTAGCATACTTAGCCGGCGGCTTCCTCAACGTTCAAGAAGGTTTCCCCAATAAGCGCCGCAAGCTCATCGGCGGTGATTCCGACGCCGTGCTCATGGACTTTCTTCTTTTCAATCATGCTGATAAAATGATCGGCGAGCAGAGGGTCAAACTGCGATCCTTTGTTCTTTTTAATATTCTCGAGCGCTTGTTCAGTGGACATCGCTTGCCTGTACGCCCTGTTTGAAGTCATAGCATCAAAAGCATCGGCTATTGAAACAATGCGTGCGAGGAATGGTATATTCTCGCCACTCAGGCCAATCGGATAGCCGCTGCCGTCATATCGCTCGTGGTGGTAGACGACAATGTCAGCGACGTTCATGTAGCGGTTGATAGGTTGTACTATTTCCAGGCCTTTGTGGACATGTTCTTTAATTACAGCGTATTCTTCTTCTGTCAGACTTTCGGGCTTGTTTAGAATGCTTTTCGGGATGCCGATCTTACCGATGTCATGGAGGCGCCCGCCAACATATACTTTCTCAATTTGTTGTTTATTAAGTCCCAAATAAGATGAGAATTCGCAAGATAGGACCGCCACGCTATCCGAATGACCCCGGGTGTAAGGGTCTTTAGTCTCGATAGCCTTCGAAAAGGAAAGGGTGATTTTGAAATAGGCAGTACGCAAATCATCGATAGATTTGGCGTTACTGATTGCCGTGGAAAGCCAATGACAAGCACCGCCGATGAAACGCTTTTGCTCGTCGCTGATGGCTATATCATTATTCGCGATAAACAATAGAATACCGATCGAGTTTTGATTGCTCGAGAGTTCTGCGGCTAAAACGTTTGTAATGCCAACCTGCTTAAGCTTGTTGCACAGTGGCAGTTCCCTGCAATACTCGGAGTCGTTCATTTCGATAATCTCCGAATTCAACATTGAAAACGTGAAGTATACTTTCTTGGCATCAATAATCGAGAGGTCTATGTCGAGTTCTTTAAATAGCCCTTCCGACCATGTTAATTCGAGATAGTCCTTGTTTCTTGGTGACAGATAGAGCGCTATTCCGCTAAACGACGTTGCTTCCAAAAGCTCGCTCAGCGTGTTCCTCGCTATTTCCTTAATGTCAAGACTGTTGTTCGCCCTATTTCCGATGTTATGAAGCACCATGAGTCTCTGCTGCTCGATTTCAAGTTGCTCCCTCTCGCTTGATTGGATGCTGAGCAGGAGGCCACCGATCAACAGCATTGGCATAACGCTGTTCGGATAGCTAATGAGAAGGTGGTATATTGGTTGTTCTGTGTAGAACAAAAAGAGTTCAAAAATATTGGTTAGAGCGTAGCCGAAAAGTATGGCTATCAGAATAGGCCGGATCTCATTGCTGATCCGTCTGTAGTAGTAAGAGATATACCCAACGCCGGTGAGCACCAGGATTATTGTGATTAAATGTGTCAATACGTCAAGCATTTTTCTTATCCTTGAGACCGGTATTCCTTACTAAGGCCACTACCGCGATAATGCTTAAGGATTGGGTCATTCCCGCGAGGGTGTGCAAGAAATCACTGTTGACATAGATCGAACTGACGTAGAAAGTGCTCGAGACTAGAAATAAGGTGATGCTAGCTAAATAATAAGGATACTGGTCGTAGTGCTTTAGGCGTGCCCAGCTTGCCAGCAAGATAACGAACGCGACAAGCGAAATGAGCAGTTGGAAGATGTGGCCGTAACCGTAAATATTGTGGTCTATAGTCAAATGCAATCTTATCACCGCTCAAGGAATGTTCGTTTGCGTGCTTAGCTTATCTAATCGGAAAGGGAGACCGGTTTCTTGATAGAAAACATGTATGCTAGAGATAGACATGGTTGATGTGTCTTTGACGGCCGGTGGAATAGAGAGTAGGCCTGTATCTTACCGGGCGCACCAAACAATGCGAAATAAAAAGATGCTTGGCGACAGGCCAAGCATCTTTTTATTTGATTGCTCCACTTCGTTCTACCGCAACACACTCACCGCAGTGCACGCCTTAAACGCGAGGCCGCCGGTGGTCGCACCGGTTAGACACAACTCGGTTTCTCCGGCCGTCAGGCTCAAATCAGCGATATCGAAGTAGAGGACCACATCGGCCAGACCGTCGCCGTTCATATCACAGGTAGTTTCGCGCACTTGCGCCGTGCCCGCGCCGCTTAGCTTGACGGTAGTCGCCTCGATGGTCGTGGCGTCGAATCCCGCGCCGCCGTATAAGATGACGCGCAGTTTGCCGGCGCCTCCCAGATGGATGGTGGCGGGAGCGATTGCCATCTCGACCTCTCTGGGCTGCTCTGCGGTGCCACTGTTCGCCTCGGTCTTCTGTGAGACGTCCGGTTGTGCTTGTGGGGCTACCGGAGCAGGTATCTTAGCCTTTGTAGTGGTTGATGTTGTCGAGCTGACCGAAACAGAACTGGAGCTGTTTCCGGAGACATGAACGCCGGGACTATGGCTCTCAACGATGTTAGAGACAACTGTCTTCGAATTAATGCTTACGGACTCGGCGCTCGATTGCCCGTCACCGCTTTGCGTGGGGTTTGTATCGGTACCCGTCGAATCTCCTGAGCCCCCGCCAGACTCGTCGAAATCGACGTTTCCATTGACAACCTCGTAGGAGACAGTTCCGTCGCCCGAGACTATGGTGACGTTTGTGGCCGAGCCGCCTTCAGCGCCTTCTCCCCGAATCGAAAGATTATTCTCGATTGCGACTGTGTGGCTTTCGCTTGAATAAGAGGCTGACCCATTACTCGATGAGCTTGCGACCGAATAGACGACCGCCGTATCGTTTTCGTCGACGAATGACTCCGATGCGCTTTCGCCGGACTCATCGGACAAGGCCAGAGAGGCAGCATATGTGACGAAAACTATCCCCAGAGAAAGAGCGACAGTCAAAAGAAGCCTTTTCAAACCAACACCTCCTTGTGCGCGTGCTAAGTTCGCCCGCGCGCTTTGTTGCGGTATCTTTACCGTTTGCGCGCTGCCCTAAACACAGTGCGCGCCGGTGTTTTCCCGTTGTGCCTTTGCCGCAGGATTGGTAACATAACCACAGGGAAGTATACGTGTGAGACGGGGTCGCACCTGTTGATATAGGCGAAAGGGATGATTGGCGTGGCGACGATCGAAGAGACCAAAGCGCAACTCGAGCGCGAAAGCGTAACCGTTTCGGAGCGCGATGTTTCGGCTGCAAAACTTGTGGCGCTGGCAAAAGGAATGTTTGAAAGCGGCCGTAGCAATGTCGAAGTCGTAGTAAAGCTCGGCAGTGTCCAAATCGGCTATATAGAACTGTATGACGCCGGCGGCGCGACAACCTTTGCCGAGGTATCCGATAGCGTTAAACTAAACCTCGCCAACTTGGAGTACTCGATAGAAGAAGGCATGATTGCCGAATCGGTGACGTTGCAAGCCTCCAACCCCGGGGCTCGCGGCGGACTCTATGCCTGGGTAAACACCGAGAGTGATTACTTCGATTTAAAGAATGAGCAGCAGAAGTCGGCTGTCGAACAGCTCGACGCGTTGATTGCGGCGACCCGCTCCATAGCGGCCGCCACGGACGAGCTCGACCGGCTCGAGTTCTTGATGAGGCCTGCGGAGCTTCATAGCGCGTTTCTTAAAGCGCTAATGGATGCTAAAGGGTTGAAATTCGAGCGTACCGAGACCAACCACTAAAGCGTTTGCCCGCCAAATAAAAGCAACCGTTAACTATTTTAATACAATTGTGCAGTATTAGTTAACAACCCTCCTAGTTGCCCTCACTGTCACCAAAATAGATGTTCTGAGCAGCCCCGCAACTGCTTCGCAACAACCCCGCAACCCCGCAACCCTACGCAGTATGACCGCTAATTCTAAAATCATACTTACATCAAGCCGTTGCTTAAAAGCTACTCCCGCCCGCGAAACGCGCAAGGAAACAAATAGGCCCTAAAATAATAGCGAAACGCGCAAGAAAAATGTTTAGGCCTTAAAGTTAGCGGGAATGAAATCAAGCAAGCGTTATATGGGTACTTAAGGAGGGACCAAGATGATCGACAGACGGCTTAAGTTATTGCTTCCGTCGCAGCCGCAGAGCCTGACTGCGATCAGAGAGGAAGTCCAAGACATTATCTCGGGCACCGACTACGAAGAAAGGGGCCCGGATATCTTGGTGGTTTCATCGGAGGCTTGTACGAATGTTGTTCGGCATGCGTATGCGGAGGGTCACATACGGCCTGTGATTGGGCTCGAGTGCACTCTCGATGACGCGTCCTTGAAGCTAATGGTGCGCGATAAGGGCAAAGGGTTGACGTACCGCCTTGACGAACCGGTTTTTTCAGAGGAGGGAGGTTTTGGCCTCTTTCTAATGGAAAAGCTTTCTGACGGATTCGAGTGCTATTCTTCGCCCGGTTTCGGGACCGTCATCGAGGCTTTGTTTAAGAACCCGAAGCGGGTGACGGCCAAAGGCCGCGCGGCGCGCCGGTTTGTTGGAGACACGAAAGCTCCAACGACCTGGAAGAACGTGGTCAGCATGGTCAACCGCCGGCGCAAAGACCTTAGTGGGACCACGGGCGAGCGCGCCGGCTGCAAGATCTTGTTCGATGATAGAATCCGGCACTATATCTAATTCTAATCGAGCGGCTTAATATCGAACACATAAGGCCAACATGGACTCTGCAAGTCTCCGTGTCGGCCTTTTTTCGGTCTTAATTGTCGTTCGAGGCCGTAGCGGTCGCGCAGCTCGAACAGCTCGAACTGTCCCCGCCGGGTTTGCATGTAGAGCTGCTTCCGTTGTCGCCGGCCGATTTCTCCTTGGCCACGCGCCCGGGCGACTTGTAGTCGTTGACATGGAATCCGCTGCCTTTAAAGGCGATTCCGACCGGATAAAATAATTTTCTTACCTGCCCGCTACATTCCGGACAGTCCTTGATGGGCTCGTCGTTTATCGATTGCGTCACCTCGAAGGTGTGCTCGCAAGACTGACAACGATAACCGTAAATTGGCATACAATCACCTACCGTGCATTTTATAAGAGATTCTAGCAGAAAACTGGGAATTTTGCATTAGGGGGTATCCCTATGGAGTCTGTCTGGGCCGGGGAAGTGCTGAAGCAGTGTGAGAATCGCGCATACCGGCGCAATAGTTGTTCGTTGACACACGTGCGCTTTTCAATTACTATTTTAAATCGACTTAAGTGGTTTACGAGGAGGGATTCCCGAGTGGCCAAAGGGGACGGACTGTAAATCCGTTGGCGAAGCCTTCGCAGGTTCAAATCCTGCTCCCTCCACAGAAAAACCGCCGCCGACGGTTTTTCTAGTTTTAAGCGTTGCGCGCAATATCGAAAGCTCGAAACGGTTTGAAATTGCGGCGCAAATCATTATAATAACCTTGTTGCAGGAAAACTGCATTGCGCCCGCGTAGCTCAGTCGGCAGAGCACTTCCATGGTAAGGAAGGGGTCAGCGGTTCAAATCCGCTCGCGGGCTCAGGCTTGTTCGAGGGAACGGTTGTATAGGCTGCTTCTCTCGTCAGGCACATGGCGGTGTAGCTCAGTTGGATAGAGCACACGGTTCATACCCGTGGCGTCGCAGGTTCAAATCCTGCCACCGCTACAGAAAAACCGCCGGCGGCAGCGGGAATTTAACAGTCGGGGTTAATGTGCGAGGTTGCCATGGCCTTTGCATGCGGTAAGCCCCGGTTTTGTTTATTTGACTATCCGTTAGCTAGAGTACATTTCACAGGGAGGAAAACTATATGGCCAAAGCTAAGTTCGAAAGAACCAAACCACACATGAAGATCGGGACCATCGGTCACGTCGACCACGGCAAGACGACGCTAACCGCCGCCATCACCAAGGTGCTCGCAGCGAAGGGGCAAGCGACGTTCCGCTCCTTTGATTCAATCGACAACGCACCGGAAGAGCGCGAGCGCGGTATT
>JAUXNY010000019.1 GCA_030682615.1 Candidatus Aquicultor sp.
GTCAAACATCCTGCTGGGACAGGCGCCGAGCGAGGACACCATCGAGCTGGTGCGCCTCATCGCCCGCTCGGTCGACGGGGTCAAGGGCGCCCACGCCATCCATGTCCACGACTACGGGGTGCGCAAAGTGGTCACCGTGCACATCCTGGTCGACAAAGATTTAACGGTCGAAGCATCACATGATATCTCCCACGAGGTCGCCATCCGCATCGGCGAGTCGATGCCCGGCGCGACCGCCGAGGTCCACGTCGGTCCGGCCTACAAACTCAAAACCGGCTCCGCCCCACGGGTGCAAAGGCCGGATGTGTAGGAATCGGGCGCGCGGCTCGAAACCGCATCGACAATCAACCTTGAGGCACTGCGCATCACCATCCGTGTTCTGTCTTCGCAAATCACCGAATTCCCTGGCAAGTGCTTATGCGGATTCTTAGCTTTGCCGATAGATAAGCCTATAAACTAACAATCGATATATCAAACACCGAGCTATTCGTGAACCATTAATAGAAAATATCTCATGAATCTATGTATAAGAAATTGTTGGTCATCGTCGGCATAATAATATCACTCGTCATGGTTATAAGCCTGATGGGCTTTGCGATTATTAAAAGAATAGATGAGGCTGAAAATCGGCAGACGCTCGCGTTTAGCGTTCTAAACCAGGCCGAAGAAATCCATTCTCATTTCGTGAAACTTAACGATATTAAATCACCACCGCGGCAAGGGAACCGCGAGAATTCCCGACGCGCTTTTTGGCGCGAATACGATCAAACCCTGGTCGCTATCGATAAGCTTGTTGCCCCTCTCCATAACGGTGAATGCAGAGCATGCCACACCGAGTTCTTGGGCCTGAGCGCCAAACTTCTTACCTTAAACAATAACCTCTCCAGGGCTGATGGACGCCGCCTATCCGGGTCTTCACAAAGTGCGGGTTTCTCGCGATCGTGCTCTAGTCGATAGAGCAAAGGCTATCAAGAGTAGCGTAGACTTGTTAAGCGAGGGAATCTACAATTTCGACGCCGGAAAATACAGGCCGGAAATACCGGTCTTTCCCGGCTAATCAAGCCCGAGCCCCCAAAACCATCCCTTAAGGGAGAATGCTACGGTTGCCACTACACAATCGCCGGTCTTTCAAGACACGCCCACAAAATCTCGGCCTCGGCGAAAGACCTCTTCGCAGCAGAGGATGCGAATATCGCTAACAGCCAAGCGACAGATGCATTTCAAATCTCTCTCGATGAATTCGAAGAAAACACCACAGAGATTCACGCAAAAGCTGAAGATTCCCGAGCAGGCTCGATGAAAGCGGCAAAGAATGAAAGGAAACGATTGAAAATATTTATGATAACAATCGGCACCGCAATTGTTATCATGGCGATTGGGATGGCGTTTATCTTATTGCGTTGGGCTCGAAAGCGGCTCATGCCTCTATCGAAGGGTATCAAGGCCGTAGCCGAAGGCGACTACTCCTACACTATCGATGCAGGCGCTAAAGACGAGATCGCTGATCTGGCCCATGCATTTAATTTTATGGTAAGCAAGGTTCGCTTATCGCAGGACATGCTAGCTTCACTCAACCAAGAGCTTGCAGATATGAACATGAACACCATCAAGGCATTTATACAGGCGATTGAGGCAAAAGATCCATATACGCGGGGCCATTCCGAAAACGTCGCACGCTATGCGGTCATCCTAGGTCAGCATATCGGCCTGAATGCTGAGCATCTCGAACATCTGCATAGCGCAGCCCTCCTCCACGATGTCGGCAAAATCGGTATCCGCGAGGACATTCTTAATAAAAAGTCGGGCCTTTCCAGTAGCGAATACGACCACGTAAAAACCCATCCAAACATATCCGCGCAGATTGTTGGAAAAATCCCCAATCTAGCTCATATCTCCACAACGATATTACACCATCACGAGTGCTATAACGGCGAGGGCTATCCGGGCGGACTCGCCGGCGCGGACATCCCGTGGGAGTCACGCATACTGGCGATTGCCGATACGTTCGATGCCATGACCAGCAATCGCCCATACCGCGGCGGTTGTACCAAAAAAGAAGCGTTGCGGGAGCTGCAGAAGCACGCGGGCTCACAGTTTGACCCGGAACTCGTAAAAGCTTTTATAGATGCGCTAAGTCGTGCCGATATCGAGAACGAGGGTGGTGCTCTATCGATAGCGTAACAAGCCCTAAGAACACCATATGGGGACTGGCCGGTAATGTGGGTGAACCTTTAAGCAAACGGTTTACCTTGGATGTTGCTGTTCTTGGCCTGCGCATCGCGGTTGCCGTCATTCTGCTCGCCTCCTATCAAGGTGGGTCGGCGGACACGCCTCAAACCCTGCTTGTTCTTACCATCTCCTATATTGCCATCAGCACCACGCTAGCAATCAGCAAAAAGTGGCTTAACAAATACCCGCAGCTCAAATTTCTTGCACTTATTTCAGATTTCTTTTTCATCATAAAAATGTGCACGATAATAGGACCGGTTGAGAGTTATCTCGTATACGCATATTTTACGCTCATACTGTTAGCCTCACTCCAGCTTGGCATCAGAGGCAGCTTAGCCATGGCTTTATTGGTCACCGCTTTTGATTATTACTACACACGCGGAGCCTCCGGCGAACTCTACCTCTATGGCTCGATTTTCATGCGTGTCGGCTTCACTTGGGTTGGAGCTTTTGCCCTCGGAACCGCCTTTCAAAATATCTTCACCAACAAATCAAAGATCACGCAGCTGAACGAAGACCTAGACAGCAAAATCACGGTGCTGGTAAGCGCCAGCCGCGTTTTAGGGTCAATTAATGACTTAGACAAGCTAATCCCCTACTTCCAGGAGACAACGTCACGCATTTTTGGCATCTCAAGATACGTCCTGGCAATTAAAGCCGATGAAAGAAATGAGGCACTAATCATCTCTAGCGCCGGGGTCGACGAGAGCAACTTGACCGAGAACTTCTTTCAGCTTGAGGAAGAGATGCTAATGACAGACGTTAAAGTCAGCGATCTTGGGCTTTCTATCGGGGCCACCCATAAAGGAACGCAGGGATTCTATATACTATTGGTAGGAGGCGATGGCTTACAGAGAATCCTCACGGACAAAGATATTTTTCAAACTATTTTTAGCCAATTTATTATGGTAATAGACAATGCCCTGCTCTTACAAAAAGCAGAAGAGGCCTCGCTCACCGACCATCTCACCAATCTATACAACCAGCGATACTTCTACGTCAGGATAACCGAGGAGTTAAATCGGGCCAAGCGAAACAAGGACGACCTATCGCTACTCATGATCGATGTCGATTATTTCAAGAATTACAACGATACATACGGTCATCTAAGCGGCGACAAAGCGCTCGCCAAAATCGCGAACCTTATCAAGGCCGCCGGCCGCGATTCGGATATCGCGGCGCGCTATGGCGGCGAGGAATTCGTGGTTATTTTACCCGATGCCGACGGCGGCGCCGCGACAGAAGTCGCCGAGAGAATTATCAACAGCGTGAAAAACGAGCGCTACCCAGGGCATTCAGACGAGCTTAATGTCAAGTTGACGGTAAGTATCGGCATATCGAGCTACCCGAATCACGGAGCGGAGGTTACCGATATTATCGAGCGTGCGGACAAGGCGCTCTATAAAGCTAAAGCACTTGGAAAAGACAGGTGCGCGGTGGCACGGAAGAGAAGGGCCCCGAAAAAACGGGGGCCGGGAACCAAAACGAGGAGTGCATGATGTCGCTCTCGAAAAAAATTCAGCAACTTCTAGACAACGTCATAGATACGCTGGTCAAATGGGACCTCATCGTTTACTTGCAAAAACACCCCAGCGCACGTATCTCTGCCGGGGAGATTGCGAGCTCTATAGGGCGTAATGCGGAGGAAGTCATCGCCGCGCTCTCCGATTT
>JAUXNY010000023.1 GCA_030682615.1 Candidatus Aquicultor sp.
AATAACCGGCGATAAGAAATACCTGCGTGCGGGCGAGAAGATTTTAAACTCCTTCCGTGTACCTTGGGATAAGGGCGGCGTCACGGACTACGACGAGCACGGCAACTGGTATCTCGAGGTGGCCGCGACCGACCAATTGAAGATACTCAACGGATTTCTGTTCACGCTCGATAGCCTCTACGATTACCAGGAGCGCACCGGCAATAAAAAGGCGCTCAAGCTCTTTGACGCCGGCATAGCCGAGGCAAAAGAGCACTTGGGCGAGTACGACCTCGGCTACTGGTCGAACTATTCACTCGTCAAAGGCAACAAGGCGAGCTATGAATACCACAAGATCCACACCACGCTCCTCTACCGGCTCTACGAGTTCACCGGTGAAGCGGCGTTCAAGGAGTATGCGGACAAGTTCAATAATTACCTTAAATACAACTTCATCGATATCCCGCAAGAACACCGCTCGTTTAAACAGATAACCGCGCTCAGCAAAGCGGGGATCATCACCAATGAGAACGGCTGGTTCGGCCCGCACAACGTAATGACCAAGACCGAGTTCGCAATCTGGCTCTGCCGGATAAAGAACTGGTCGCCGAATAAGGTCTTCCATGGATACTACCGGGATGTCGGGCGCGACCGCTCCAATTGGAGCTATATCGAAACGCTTAAGGAGCGAGGCGTAGACCTTGGCGACGAGGACGGGTTGTTCTACCCGGATGATGAGGTCACAAGGGATGAGGCCGCGGCTATCCTGAGCGCGGCGTACAATACGCCGATCGATGGAAAGCCTACCATGAAAGACGTGCCGGCAGACAATAAATATTACGATGAGATACGCCTAGCTGTGGGCAACGACCTGATAAGC
Source organism: Candidatus Aquicultor sp. (assembly GCA_030682615.1). Classification (GTDB taxonomy): domain Bacteria; phylum Actinomycetota; class Aquicultoria; order Aquicultorales; family Aquicultoraceae; genus Aquicultor. The sequence goes on from JAUXNY010000023.1 coordinate 860, forward strand.
CTATACGGGCCGAACTTCTTCAGGCCCGACCTGAAGCTCACCCGCGAGCAGGCGGCGCTCGTCTTTTACAAACTGCTCTCCAAATAGCAGGTGCGTTACGAGGGCTGTCTTGGTCTCAATACCAGGGAACCGAACGCCAGCAGCGCGGCTGTAAACGGCAGCCAGTGCCACCATACCGACGGACCGGTATCCAGCCAGAGCATAACGATTGTCAGCATCAATGCGTAGACTTTGGGGTCGCGAAAGCGGGCCGCAGTCGCCAGGCATATCCCGAGCAGCCCCGAGTAGAGGATAACCCCGAGAATACCGAATTCCAGAACCGCCAGCCCGAAAAAGGATGTCGAGAAAGGCTTGCCCAGGATACTGATGGTCGTGGCGCGCCCCAGGTTGACGCCGGGCATGAGCGAGAGGGTCAACCGCCCGTGCGACCGCCCCCAGGGATAGCTGTCTTCGATGACCTCTAGAAAGACCTTGTAGGTGAAGAAGGGCCGCGTGATGAACTTCTGCCCCACTTCCGAGCTGCTGAGCGCCATATCGCTGTAGGTGTAGCCGCCCTTCTCCATCGATTCGATGACAAACGCCGGCGCGTCAGGCGAATCGAGCGGAGCCAGGTTATACATCACCCCGCGCGCTACCGAGGTGGCAAGATAGGTGTAGATGAAGATAAGAATGACCACACCGGCCGCTTTTGCGCCCGCCTTGAAATCGACGGGCCTCTTGCGTTCCAGGTAATACTGGAAGACGAGCGGCATGATGTAGATGATGGCGTACGCGCGGTATCCGACACCGGCCGCCATCAGGGGGCCTATTATGACGGCGATAAGGGCGGCCATAAGGAGCAGGCGGCTCGTATCGAGTGCCCCCGCTATCTTCATCAAACCATAGACCGTGACTATCGTCCCTATCCCGACGAGAAACGCCGGCATCAGCCCGCCGGTGCGATTGAGATATGAGCCGTACAGCCCAAACATTGCAAACGCCGGGATTACGTAGGCGCATATCATTAGAAGGCCGAGACCGAGGTAGTGCATGCCTGTAAGCTTAACCTTTGATTTCCCCAAAACGTAGAAGAGCGCGGTCATCAAGGCCAGATACAGCGGGACGCGCAGTACGAGCGGCGCGACATGCTTGAGCGCGAGGTCGAGGATGAATACGGCTAGCAGCGACAAGAGCAGCCGTTCGAAATACACAAAAGCTTGCCCGCCGTTGAGCGCTCCCCTATCGCCTGGAATTCGTTGTGCGAGATAGACGGCGGCCAAATATGAGAGCAACCCAGTGGCGATTATAAAGAGCGCCCGGGGTGAGAACTCTACCAGCGCTAAGCCGGCGAGATAAAACGCGGAGACGAACAGCGGCAGGAAGACCTGTGGAGAGAAGATGTTTAAGCGCTCTTCTCTCATCAGCCGACCGCCAATCCTGAGAGCGCCCAGACCGCCAAAGCGATTCCTACAAACAGCAGCGACGCAACAAACGGTCTATCGACGACCTCTGCGGCAAACTTGGCCGTGAGAGTGGCCTCTCCCCACCTGCGAAACACCTGTGCCATCCGCTCTACAGGTGCGTAGAACCTGCTCCCGCCCGCGAGCGACGGGGTCGCCGGTTTCTTGAAGAGCCATATCATGAGGCCGCTCTTTTGCCACAATCTACCGCTGAAGAGAAAAACCCGGTTGATTACGTGCGCCTGGTAGGCGGCGGAAAGAGCAGTCTTGGCCCGGTTGAGATTGCGTAGGATAACGCTCCCCTCAGCATATGGTGAGACACCGGGACGCGCCGGCTCGGGACCCATTCCGTCTATGGCGACCTGTAAGCCAAGGAGCAGCCAGAAGAATACCGCGCCCTGCGGGTGATGGAAGCTATTGCTGGTCAAGCTATTTATGGCAAAGCCGATGACGCCGGCGACTATGGCCGAGTTTATCCAGGAGAGATACTTGTCTTTAGCCTTGGCGCGCGAGAGATAGAGGCTGTATTTTATGGAGATAAGAATGATGGCGACGAACGATAAGATGCCGAAGATACCTGTCTCCGCCCAGAACGTAAGGTAGGAGTTGTGCGCGCCGTAGATGACCCAGCCGACACTCAGCTCGGGGTGCCGGAATATATACTCGGTAAAGACATCGTAATAGTTGCCGATGCCGATGCCTATCCACATGTGCTCGCCGATAATGCCGGCAGCGATTCGCCAGAGTTTCATGCGAAAACCGGCGGTGCCGCCGGTAATATTAGTGATGCTCGCAAGTCGGCTGGCAACGCCTGGTGTGGCCGTAAACGCGACCGCAAAGAGCCCTATCCAGACCCAAACCAGCCACGCGTTCGTCAAAAGCGACATCAGGATAACGCCTATCCCGGTCGCCATCCAACTGCCCCTCGTGTAGGTAAGAATGAGCGCGGCGAAGAGAAGCAGCGTCGCTCCCCCCATTACAAACCGGCGAAACAAGCCACGCGAGCCCAGCACCAGCGCCAGGCCGAGCGGCACCATGAGCACGAGATATTCCGCGTAGAAATTGGGGTTTTCAAAGGTCGAGCCGACCCTGGCGGCGACCTCGTCGGTCAGGTCGTAGAGGCCTATCTTCGCCGTCTGCGGCGCGTATGCGTACTGGTATATCCCGTAAAGACCGGTGATTGCACCGGCGACTATCATAAGGACCAATATCCAGGTCAGCGCTTCCCGCGATTTTACCGAATAGCCGACCGCGTAGACAAGCGCGAAATAGCCGATGAAACGGATTATGACCGCTGCCGAGTCTACCGTCGATGGCGCGACAACCGCCGAGATAGCGCTAAAGACTAGAAACGCTAAGAACGCCCAGGCATACGGGACCGAAGGTCGCCTATCGCGAGTGCCTAGATTATGAATAGCATAAGAGATGATGACGAGAGCCGTGCAGATAGTGACCGCGTCAATCGGGACCGGGCCCAGGTTGACGCGGAAGCCGACCAGCGGAACCGCCATCACCAAAAGGACGATGGCAAATGTCGTGTTGGCGAGCGCGAACGCCGCGACGACCGCACCGGCAATAATTAGAATGAATTTTGAGAACGGCAGAAGAGCTCCGACAAGGCCGAAAAGCACCGCCGCGATAGCAACGATGATATATACATATGGAAGAGCTTTGGGCCGTGCCGCAACTAGTTCGGACAAGATTTCTCCTCTATACCGGGGCTAGTCGCCGGCGACAACCATATCGATGATGACAGCGTCTCCCATGAACCACTTGGTGACAATATTGAACCTGTCGCCTACCCGCAGAACCTCGTTGCCGGTCGCTATCATATCGATGCCGACACGGCCTTTTGTCTCGACTGTAATATAAGCGTCTTTCTCGGTCGGCGATACACTAAGCGCCTTGCCCCCATCAGCAGTTTCGAGCACCTCTTCGGCAGGTTTTATCTTGATACCGATGACTTTTCCGACCGGCCCCATGGTCACTTGTTTCTTAACGAGGTCACCTTTTTTAATGAAGCTAGCGACATCGGGGCGTATCTCTTTGACTATCATCGTGTATGTAACGGCCTTGTCTTCACGCACGGTCGCGACCTTGCCCTGTCCCCTCAAGACTACAAAAACGAGCGCCGCCACTACCAGTACACTGATGACGAGCGCGACATCTATGAGGTTAACCCGCCCGAAAAGCCTTCCTTTGTCGTCGATTAATGCCATGAAAAAAGTTTCCTCCTTATCTAGCTATCTCTTTTATCTTATCCAACAAAACGTTAATGTCACGAGTTTTGCCCTGCCCGTAGGCCGGTTTTTTCGCTATTACCAGCTCTTGCGGATCGTTCAGCTTCTTCATCCTGCCTTCCGCTATGAGACAGGTGTCGATAGCCCCCATCTTTCCCTCGAAGAGCGTATAGACCGGCGTGTTGAGCGCCACGGCTTCTCTATTCATAGTGCCGCCCGCGCTTATTACCAGGTCGGAATAGTAGATAAGGCTTTGAGCATCAACCGCTTTGTCCGGGATGAAGACGTTGGCCAAGCCGAGTTCCAGCACCTCTTCGCGTTGCTCGGGCGTGCGGGGCAACATCACGACCTGGACATCGTCGCGCGCGGCTAGCTTTTTGAGAACATCCATAAAGATGGGATTGTGGAAACGGTGGTAGAGCGCGACATCTGGCGGTGTCCGCATGACCACGATTATCTTGTCCCGGTCGAGCCCGATTTCATTGACCACCGCATCGTCCGCTTCAAAGTCGGCCAGGTAATACTCTTCTTTAAGGCCGGGATACTTGTCGATTTTCGCGTCGGTCCCCCCGTACTCGTAGAGGGGCTCGGACGGAATCATATCCGGTATCAACACTTTCGTCGATACGCGAAGGTTGATGTTGTGCATC
>JAUXNY010000024.1 GCA_030682615.1 Candidatus Aquicultor sp.
AAAAGAAGAGGACGTCGTGGCGAGGCACGTGCCGCGCTTCTAATAAGTCCAACCCGAGACAAGGGGACTTTATGTTACTCGAATAATCTCTCCGCCTTCGTGAGGCGGGGAGACTTTTTTATAGATGCGCGACCTGTAGTATAATGGGTATAAGGTTTAGGGGCTGAGCGGATTAAGCCGGCGGCGCGGAGGTGTGGATGTATACGTTGGTACCCTTTAATTTTCTAGGAATTTGCGAGCACGGCTCCTTCGAGGAGTCCAAGGTCGTCGTTCTGCCGTTTCCTTACGATTCGACGACGTCTTTCCGGGGCGGCACTCGCGAGGCTCCGCTGGCGATAATCAATGCTTCTCGTCAAGTAGAACTCTACGACGACGAGCTTGAGACCGAGATTTGCGATAAAATCGGAATCCATACCTTCGGTGAGATCATGCCTAATATGGCGGGTCCCAAGTATCAGACCGAGGTAGTCAAGAGTGTATTCCTCGACGTACTTGGCGCAGGCAAATTTCCCGTGATGGTCGGCGGTGAGCACTCGCTTTCGCTTGGAGCCGTACAAGCCATCAAAGATTATCACCCGGATGTCAGTGTGCTCCAGCTCGACGCCCACGCCGATTTGCGCGAGGAATACGAGGGGACACATTATTCGCATGCTTGTGTCATGAAGCGCATCTACGATGAGGGGATAAAAATCGCCCAGGTCGGGGTGAGAAATACTAGCAAAGAAGAGGCCAAGTTCATAAAGAGCAATGATATTTTCTCAGTGACTGCGAGACAGCACCGTCTCGGTTATTACTCCATCGAGGACATCGTCAGTGCTTTAAGTGATACGGTATATATAACCATCGATATGGATGTCTTCGACCCGTCCGAGGTTCCGTCGGTCGGCACGCCCGAGCCCGGCGGCTTGCGCTGGTATGAGGTCTTGGACATACTCCGCGAAGTAACCCTCCACAAGAAGGTCATCGGTTTCGATGTGGTCGAGCTCTGCCCGATGCCCGGCAATCCGGCCCCCGATTTCCTGGCCGCAAAACTCATCTACAAGCTTATCGGGTATTGTTTTAGGGGAGTGCTGTAGTTCGTCTCAAACGTGTCAGGGGTATGCTCGAGTGACAGTCAGTAAGCATAAAGCTATACTTTAGCGTGACCCATGAAGTCGATTAGGTTAGGTTTCAACCCTAAACAGGGAACTATCGAAACAGATTGTCGCCTTTCGGCTTTCGGTTAAATATCTCACCGGTGTGGGCATCGACGATGAGGAGTGGGACGCCGACGGACGCTTGCTCTTCAACGATATGCAGACCGGGCCCGTTTGAAAACCCGCCGTTCTGAGCCTCCGAGATATAAACCCTAGTAAGCCACCCAGGGTGATAGATGGCTTTGCTGTCGTTGAAGCGCTTGGGGTTGCGCGGTCTAGGGTCGAAGTAGACAAGCTGCTCAAAATCGATACTCACCAGATACTTGCCCGAGAGAATGTCGCTGTATTTCTCGGGTTCGCTCTGCCAGAGCCGGCGATACTCTTGGATGACGCGCCCGGCGAGGGTATCGGCGTCGAGCAGCAGCTTGTCTTTACCATGCGCCCTGAATTCGTGCCAGCGCCGCGCATGGTGGGCGCCGTAGAGTTTACTGATGCCGACCTCGAGTTTATCGTCGTAGATGTCGATATCCGCAAATTGGTGGCCGAAGCCCTTTTGGAACATTACCGCCATGTGCGTGTTGGGTGCGCTCTCGCGAAACCCTTGGCTTATTACGACAAGTTTTTCCTTCGGCAAGCCACCGTGGGCGCGGATAAAATCTTTGACCAAGCTGTCACCGTCGGTGAATTTGAATTGTTCGGGCAGCGTCTCGTCTCCACTGCCTATGCGAAGGTAATGGATGGTGCCGAACCGGTCGATTGAGACCTTACCCCGCTTGGCGCCGGTCGCATCGACAAGAAACCAGCGGCTGCCGGCGGGGTAGAATGGGGATACGGGTGTTTCGCTATCGTCGACGGCTTGAAGCGGCGCGAACCAGCTTAACACCTCGCCTGTGCTTGGCGGAGTTTCGCCCGCTACTATCTGGGCCAGTCGTTTCGGATATGGTTTGTCGCGGCTTATGCCTTCGGAGACCCCGACCTTTATGACAATGGTCTCGCCGGTTGTTGTTTCTTCGCCCGCCAGTCGCAGCTCTTTATCCTCAGGGGCACCGGTATCGATTGTTTCGCGAGAATCCCGCATCGATGTGCCTGGCTGCGATATCGGAGTGCAAGAAGCAGCTGAGATAATGATGATGATGAATATGATTAAGCCTATTAGTACGCGTTTCATAGCTGATTCCTTTACGGCATGCCACGCAGATGAATGGCAGAATATTTACCAGAGCGCTTATATACCAGCTGCTCAAGCTTGTCCTTCGATATCGGTGAATAGGTGTAGCGATACGTATAGCCGTTGGTCGTATATAGTATTTTAGAGATAGGTTCGGCCCCGAATAGTTCTTTGGCCTCGTTGAGCTTAGGGCTATTTGCCTCATACTGGTCGCCAAAGTAGATAAAGACGTTCCGGGCATATATTCGGTGGTAACCGTCCCTGGAATAGTTCAACCGCCGCACTTTTTCGTCTTTCGGCAGGTCTTTGTCGGCAATATCACGGCTTATTTTGCTGTCAGTGACTAGTCGCGCGTCTCCGTCGTACTGCAAGAACAGGCCGCCCTCGGGCATATAGCGAGGTATTTCCGCGCTCAGGCCTCTTAATTCGGCTTTCTTCTCGTATAGCGGACGCATTTTGCTCAGCACATTCTGGGTTTCCAGCAAAATCGGTGCAAACTCATCATCGGTAGGATTTATCTGCCATATCTCTCTGTTGTCGGCAATATAGCTGATACTCACGGGCACTGGTATCTTATCGCTCAGCGGGAAGTCCTCAAACTTTTTCATAGCCTCCATGAGTTTGCGTTGCTCAGCGGAATCCCAGGGCCGGCCGATTACTTCGCCGGTATGGCCATCGACAAGGACTTCTTCGCCGGTCATCCGGATGAACCATACCGGCTTGAACTCGCGCCCCCCGCCTTTGTTGCTGGATGCATTGGTATCCTGGTATCTCAAGCGTACCTGGCTTACCACGATGCCGTATCGGGACCGGATCTTCGGCGCGTAACGGCTGACCGCGGCCGCAACCGCTTTCTCGGGGCTTATGATATCTTCAGGTTTGCCCTTGGTCTCAAGCGTATGCCAATCTCTCGCATATCGTGCGATACCGAGCGCATCGATTGTGAGCTCGATTTTATCAGTCTCAATGGGGATGCGCTCAAAGCGGTGACTGTACGTGACGTCATACCATAGAGTCTTGTCGCTTGGCTTGACCATCTTACCATCCTTCATGATGCGGATGTTGCTCTGGCCGGGCGTAATTTTTCGCCTGGCGTCTTCGGGGATGCCGCCGTGCGATTCGACATACGTCTCAACGCCTTTTATGGCATCTTCCTCGGTTATCATGTCGCGCGCGAAGATGAGCCTTACTTCCGGGTCCGTGATTCCCTTGGGTATAATGCCGTACGACCTGTACTCCTTCGGGTTGGCGAACATGATGCCGCCATCATTCTCCAATACGAGCGTTCCCGTCTCCTCGCCGGTTATCTCCCACATTGTTGGTTGCAGCCGGGTGTCCTCAATGCGCTCCGAGGTCGACTGGTAGAGCCCTAAATAGGGGCCGCCGGTAACACGTTCGGTTGTTTGCTCGGCTTTGCCGCCGCCCGCTGTAAACCAGCCGACTACCTCGTCGTCGGTAAACCCTTCGGCCTTCGCCGATAGGGGGGGCAGGCTCTTAGGATACGCAACTTTTCTCACCGCAAATCGCACTTCATAATCGTCGATGAATGTTGCTTCAGGGAAGGTCGCGGTCATATTCTTGTACTTAGCTTGGTCCGCCTGCGTATTTTCGGGTTTCGCGTCGTTTTTGCAAGAAGTCGAGGTGAACACGAGGGTCAAGACCGAAATAAGGACGAGTAAGCTTAAGACCCGTTGCTTCATGCGTGCTCCTTGATCGGTTGTTTATGACTAAAAGGATTGGGTGACTTACTTGTAAGCAGCGTACAACTAATATATTAGCACGAGCGTAGACTACACAAAAGAGGTTATTCTTGTACAGGTGTAGATGGTCGTGAGCCAATCCGATAAGCGCTCCCTTAACCCTCTATTGGCTGAAATCCTCTGTTGAAGCCTGTAAATATGTTGCTTTACTCCTCAGCCAACTCGTCCTTCTTATACAGAACGTAGCTGATCTCTTCGACCTCTTTGGCGGTGCCGATTAGCTTGCGCAGCTCATCCTGGGAGGCGGGGTCGTCGAGGAGCTCTTTTAGGAGGCGGCTGTTGACGTCGATGATGTTGTCCCAGAGACCACGCGGCTCGAGAAGCTCGCGTAGTTTATCGACGTTGTAGTGGACGGTGCGCTGCGCCCGCCGGCTGAGGCTGCCACGCGCACCCTTTATCGATGTCACGCTGTTTGTTTCGCAGTAATCATGGATTACCTGCCGCAGCTCGGCGAGTTTCGCGCGGCCGGTGTTGATATGCTCGACCAGCTCGAAATAATCGTCGACTACCTTTTCGATCTCAGTGGCGTTCTTCTTTAGCTCTTCTAACGCGCTCACGCTTTGCGGCGCCGGTGCCGCAGGCGTTTTGGCTGTAGCGCTCGCAGCGGTTTTACTCCCCGAAATCTTCCCGTTTCTAGCCGCTTTTGCCAGTATGACGGGGTCGTTAACGTGCAGCGGGCAAATCTCGATAAAATCGCACCACGGGCAGAGCGGGTTTCTAAATGCCGTGAATTTCTTGTCACTGATGTTTTTAGCCACCGCGTGTATCGTGGCCTGAGCTTTAGCAATATCCGTCTTCGTCTTTCTCGTGCTGACCTTCTCGTTCGGCACCAAAAAGTAGAGCGTAAGCTTTTTGGGGGCTACGCCGTAGAGCTTTTCGGCCGCCATGTGATAGATGGGGAGCTGCAGGTCGGTATTGAGCTTCGCCTTCGGCGGCAGCTTGGCGTTTGTCTTGTAATCGATTATCTCGATGTCGCCGTTTTCCTGGCGGTCGACGCGGTCGATGATGCCGCTAAGCGTGACGCCGTCAAAATCGAGGTAAAACCTCTTTTCAATCGCGAGCGGAACCGCAAAAGAGGGAAGGTTTTCGTCGTAAAATTGCGAGAGAATCGTCCGGCCTTTCGCTTTATACTCCTGCTCCAGGGCCTCACTCTCGTATCCCTCCGCGAGCCACACCCGGTCGAGCTCGCCGAGCAATTCTTCGAGGCTGTAGGGCTCGGGTTTCTCCACTCGGTAAAAAAACTCGAGCGCCGAGTGGATACTGTTGCCGAAACTCAAGTAGTGCGAGGGTTTGGTCGGTAGCCTATCGACGTATAGATATTTATAGGAGAGAGGGCATTTCTGATATGTTGAAATGGCTGAATAACTTAGTTTCACATCCGCTCCCGTGCTGCTGCTATTGGTGGCTGTACCTGATTAAGTGTACCGAAGGGTATGGAGAGGGTCAAGGATGCCGGACGGCGGGCAAAGCGGATATGGAGACAAGGGTCGATGAACCTGATACCCTGAGATTATCATGGAAAAACATATTTTAAAGACCATAATCCTGACCTTGATTATCTGCGTGCTATCAGCCGGGGTAGCGGTCGCCGTCGAATCCGAGCCCGATTGGAAGACCTATGAGACCGAGCACTTCACTATCCACGCCTCGGCCAGGGCGAACGTCGAGGAAATCGGTCGTCTTGCAGAGGCAACATATAATGGCATGTCTCTCCGGTACAACGATACCGACCCGCAAAAAATCAATCTCTACATCTATACGAGTCGCTCGGCATTTCTAGGAGAGAGCCCATCGACCGACGCGGCGGGCTATGCTTCACCCGGCAGCAACCTTATAGCTATTCTCCAGGGGGCAGGGAACTCGACCAAAACGCTAACTCATGAGATAAACCACATCATCTTTTTGAGGAATGTTGCCAGGATGGACACGGTGCCGCAATGGTTCATCGAAGGGCTGGCGCTCTACGAGTCTCAACCCGGAGCTGAAGCTGCTGAGCTGGAGAAATATGCGCTTGCCCGCGATATCCCCGATTTTATCGAGCGGGGAATAGGCATAAACGACGGCCCGGCGACCAGGCGCGAGTACGCCGATGGCTATCTAAAGGTAAATTTCATCGTCAATAAATTCGGCCGGGACAAGCTCTACGAAACGATAGGCCGGCTCCAGACGGGCGCGGTATTCGACCAGGCGCTGGTCGAATCGCTCGGCGTGAGTGAGGATGGACTCAACACCGCCTGGAACAATTATGCCCGGGGACAGCGCGTTAGTATCTGGGTGATGCAGCTCCGCGATATCGGCTGGTACGTTATGACAGCGCTTCTCGTAATCGTGATGTTCGTCTTCCCGATACAGCGCTACCGCCGCCTGCGTGCTATGGACGACGATGAGCAGTATGAAGATTACGCTGCGGAAAACCTTGATAAATAAAGATATTCCGTTTCGATTTAAAAACCGGTTGCACAGCGTCGAACTTTTTGCTACTATTATTTAGGCCTTTAAATCTAGTCCTGTGAGGCTGGCAAGGATGGTAATAGAATACAAGTCTGTTTCGGTTTACCAAACCCGAGTTTGCCTACCTTCCTGCAGCCACGCAGTGAGGGTATTTTTGTGTCAGGACTTATGTCGAAATGGGAGCGATAGATGACATTTAAGGCAAAAGCATTGGTAATGGATAGCGACGGTATGTGTCGTGCCATCACCCGAATAGCGCATGAGATTTTAGAGAATAACCGCGGCGCGGAGAACCTGGCATTGGTGGGAATCCGCAATCGTGGTATTTTTTTTGCCCGCAGGCTCGCGGACATGATTAAAGAGATTGAAAACGTCGAGCTTCCGGTAGGAGAACTCGACGTCACCTTCTACCGCGACGACGTCGCGGTCTATTCGAGCCCGGAGACCTACAAGACCGAAATTCCATTTGACGTAAACGGCATGACCATCATCCTCGTCGACGACGTGCTCTTTACCGGGCGAACAACGCGCGCTTCGATGGATGCGCTGATGGATTATGGACGGCCCGCATCGATACAACTCGCGGTGATGATAGACCGTGGACATCGCGAGTTGCCGATACGCGCCGATTATGTGGGAAAGAATCTGCCGACCGCCCTCAAGGAGAGGGTGCACGTCAATGTGGTCGAAGTCGACGACGTTGACTCGGTAATCATCGGAGAAGAAGAACAGGAGTAGGGCAGGAGCGAGGTATGGAGCTGGCACCTAGATACGAAGAGAGCGAAGCGCGCTACGAAGACCGGGAGAAGAAGAAGCGGGGATTGGGCCAGAAGGATTTGGTCAGCATCGACCAGTTGTCGAGCGACGACATCATTCTCATCCTCGACATGGCCGAGTCGTTTAAGAAGATTTCGGAGCGGCCCATCAAGAAGGTTCCCACACTCAGGGGCCGCACGGTGATCACGCTCTTTCTTGAGCCCAGCACCCGCACGCGGACATCGTTTGAGCTGGCCGCCAAGCGTCTCAGCGCGGATACGGTCAATATCTCAAAGAGCACGAGCGCGGTGGTAAAAGGCGAAAGCCTCAAGGATACGGCACTGACGCTCGAAGCGATGGCGGCGGACATTGTCATCATCAGGCATCCGGCGTCGGGCTCGGCGGCTCTGTTGGCGAAATATATGGGATGCAGCGTCATCAATGCGGGCGATGGTCAGCACGAGCATCCGACACAGGCGCTGCTCGACCTCTTTACGATACGGCAGGAGTTCGGGACGCTGCGCGGCCTCAAGGTTGCCATTGTCGGTGATATCCTCCACAGCAGGGTGGCGCGCTCCAATATCCTGGCGCTTAAGAAGATGGGCTCCGAGGTCATAGTGGTGGGCCCGCCGACCCTCATCCCGAAGGAAATAGAGTCGCTCGGGGTTAGATATTCATACGATATCGACTCGGTGCTACCTGAGATAGATGTCTTGTACGTTTTGAGGATTCAAATGGAGAGGCAGGGTGAGTCGCTCTTTCCGTCACTTCGCGAGTACGCGAAGCTCTACGGCATAAACAAGCAGCGCTTGCAGATGACCAAACCCGACCTCGTTCTGATGCATCCGGGGCCCATAAACCGGGGCGTCGAGCTTGCGCCGGAGGTCGCGGACGTATCGCAGTCGCTCATCACCGAGCAGGTCAAAAACGGGGTAGCGGTGCGCATGGCGGTCCTCTATATGTTGTTAGGCGGTGCTGAGGTTGAGTAATTACTTGATACACGGCGGGCGGGTCGTAGACCCCGCGAATAATATAGATGAGATAGCAGACGTTTTGATTGAACGCGGCAAAATAGTCGCGGTCGGTAGCGACTTGAGCGACAGCGCGCCGGACGGCGTCGAGAGAATCGACGCAACGGGCAAGGTCGTGGCGCCGGGACTGGTCGATATGCACGTGCACCTGCGCGAACCTGGCCGGGCCGACGAGGAGACGGTCGAAAGCGGCCTGCGGGCGGCTGTCCGCGGCGGTTTTACGAGCGTCGCCTGTATGCCCAACACCGACCCGGTCTGCGACTCGGCGTCGGTCGTCGAGTATATTTTGCAGCGGGTCGAAGAGGTCGGTTTCGGTAACGCTTTTCCAATCGCCTCCATCACGCACGGCCTCGAAGGCGAGAAGCTCTCCGAGATGGGGGAGCTTGTGGGCGCCGGAGCCGTCGCGTTTTCGGATGACGGCAAATGCGTGGTCAACGGCCAGCTGATGAGGCGGGCACTCGAATATACGAAGACTTGGGACAAAGCGATAATATCCCACGCCGAGGACGGTTTTCTCGCCCACGGCGGGCAGATGCACGAGGGTTATTGGTCGACGGTTCTGGGTTTAAAAGGGATACCCGCCGCCGCCGAAGAGGTAGTTGTGGCGCGCGATATCATCCTCGCCGAGCTTACGGGGGGCCGGTTGCACATCGCGCACCTCAGCACCGCTGGGAGCCTTGAGCTGGTTAAGCTGGCTAAGGAGCGGGGGATACGGGTGACCTGCGAGGTTACGCCGCACCACCTGATACTCACCGACGAAAAGGTGCGGGACTACGATACTAATTTTAAGGTCAACCCGCCGCTTCGCCCGCAAGAGCACCTCGAGGCGCTGCGGCAAGGATTAAAAGACGGCGTTATCGACGCAATCGCGAGCGACCACGCGCCGCACGCACGCCACGAGAAGGAGATGGAGTTTGACTACGCGCCATTCGGGCTCATAGGACTCGAGACGACGCTCGCACTTATATTGACGGAGATTGTAGAGGAGGGCGTTATAAGCTTGCCGGAGGCTATAGCGCTTATGAGCATAAACCCGGCCCGCATCCTCGGTATCGACAGGGGAACACTCTCTGTCGGAGCGGTCGCCGATGTAATCATATTAGACACTAACGCTCAGCATGATGTCGAGCCCTTAAGGTTCGAATCCAAAAGCAATAACACACCCTATGCCGGATGGTCACTAAAAGGCATGGTGGGGGATGTGTTTTGCGCGGGCAAACCGGTGATACGTAACAGTATATTTGTGGTTTAGGGTCGACAATCACGGCCAAAACCTTGAACGACGGGCACAAGCGCGTATCGGTATCTCAAAGCATACGACCGGAAAGATAAAGGAGTACGATGGGCATCTTAAAGAAGAAAAAGGCGATTCTGGCGCTCGAAGACGGAACCGTATACCATGGCTATGCTTTTGGGGCGGTGGGTGAGAAGACCGGCGAAGTCGTCTTCAATACCAGCATGACAGGCTATCAGGAGATATTGACCGACCCCTCATATGCAGGGCAAATCGTGACTATGACCTACCCGCTTATCGGTAATTACGGTATCAACGACGAGGACAATGAGTCGCGCAGACCGTTTGTCGAGGGTTTTGTTGTGCGCGAAGCTTCCAGCATGTATAGCAATTGGCGAGCCAAGACCTCGCTCCAAGATTTTCTCTCAGAGTACGGCATCGTGGGGATAGAAGGAGTCGACACGAGGGCGCTGACGAAGCACATCAGGAGCGCCGGCGCGATGCGCGGGGTCATCTCGGTGGGCGATAAGAGTATCGCGGATGCTATTGAGAAAGCGAAAAACGCACCCTCGATGGTCGGAGCCGACCTGGTAAAGGTGGTCACAGTCGATGAACCCTACTCTTGGGGTGACGGGGGCGGCGCATATAAGATCGTCGCTTTCGACTATGGCATGAAGACCAACATTGTCCGGCAGCTTGCCAAGGCGGGCTGCGATATACGGGTGGTGCCGGCGGCAACCTCCGCCGACGAGGTGCTGGCGATGGACCCGGACGGGATATTCTTATCCAACGGCCCGGGAGACCCGTCGGCGGTGACCTATGCGGTGGACACGATTCGTCAGCTTATCGGCAAGAAACCGCTTTTCGGAATATGCCTCGGCCACCAGCTGCTTGTCCTCGCGTTAGGCGGCAAGACCTATAAACTAAAGTTCGGCCATCGCGGCGGCAACCAACCGGTCAAGAACCTGCTCAATGGTCGTGTCGAGATAACGAGCCAGAATCACGGTTTCGCGGTCGACCCGGCATCGCTGAGTATCGAGGAGAAAGCTTGGCAGGTAGGACAGGCGATACCCGAGGGTGGCTGGTCCGGCAAGAGCGATTTCGGACCGGTCGAAATAACCCATATCAATTTGAGCGACGGTACCGTCGAGGGCCTGCGCTGCCTGGACGTACCGGCTTATTCTGTACAATATCACCCGGAGGCGGCTCCGGGGCCGCACGATGCCGAGTATCTGTTCGACCAGTTTATAGAGATGATGGGCGCGAAGTAACCTGCTACATCTTTTATTCAAGGTCTTTTATTTAAGGGATAGTTGAATCGAGAACAACCAGGAAGAAGAGGTTATGCCAAGAAGAGATGATATCAAGAAAATCTTAATAATCGGTTCAGGGCCGATCATTATCGGCCAGGCGTGTGAGTTTGATTACTCGGGAACCCAGGCGTGTAAGGTGCTGGAGGACGATGGGTATGAGGTCGTTTTGGTCAATAGCAACCCGGCTACCATCATGACCGACCCTGAATTCGCCGACCGGACCTATATCGAGCCCATTACGCCCGAGATAGTCGAGCTCATTATCGCAAAGGAGCGGCCGCAGGCGCTCTTGCCGACACTCGGCGGGCAGACCGGCTTGAATACCGCCGTTGCCCTGGCCGAAAGCGGAGTCCTTGAGAAGTATAACGTCGAGCTTATCGGCGCTAAATTGCCCTCCATTAGAATGGCGGAGGATAGGAGCGCGTTTAAGGCTGCGATGGTAAAGCTCGGCTTCGAGGTGCCCAAGAGCGGGTTCGCATACAACCTTAACGACGCGCTCAAGCTTGTCGAAGAACTCGGTTTCCCGCTGGTCATCAGGCCAAGCTTCACGCTGGGCGGCACCGGCGGCGGCATAGCATTCAACCAGGAAGAATATATAAACATCGTCTCCAATGGACTCATGCTCAGCCCCGTGTCCGAGCTTCTCGTCGAAGAGTCGGTCATCGGCTGGAAGGAATACGAGCTGGAGGTCATGCGCGACCTCAACGATAACGTAGTCATAATCTGTACCATCGAAAACCTCGACCCGATGGGGGTCCATACCGGCGACAGCATAACGGTGGCGCCGGCGCAGACGCTCACCGATGTCGAGTATCAAAAACTGCGCGATGCGTCGATAGATATCATTCGCGAGATAGGTGTGGAGACGGGCGGCTCCAACATCCAGTTTGCCATAGAGCCCGAGACGGGTCGTATCGTAATCGTCGAGATGAACCCGCGGGTCAGCCGCAGCTCGGCGCTGGCTTCGAAGGCGACCGGGTTTCCCATCGCAAAGATAGCGGCCAAGCTCGCTGTCGGGTACACGCTGGACGAGATAGCCAACGACATCACCAAGGAAACCCCGGCGTCGTTCGAGCCGACCATCGACTATGTGGTAACGAAGATACCGCGCTGGGCGTTTGAGAAGTTTCCCGAGACCGACCAGGCGTTGACGACGAAGATGAAATCGGTCGGTGAAGCCATGGCAATCGGGCGAACCTTCAAGGAGTCGCTGCAGAAAGCCATCCGTTCGCTCGAAATAGATCGCTACGGTCTGGGTGGCGACGGCAAAGACGAGATATTCCCGGATGATTTGAACACAAAGCTCGCTGTGCCCAATCAAGACCGCCTCTTCTATATAAAATACGCCCTGGAAACGGGGATGAGTATCGACAAAATACACGACCTCACAAAGATCGACCCGTGGTTTATCGACCAGATTCGCCAGATAGCCGAAGCCGAGGACGAAATCGCCGGCCACAAACTAGAAGACATCTCCGACGAGCTGCTTTATGAGGCGAAGCGCTACGGTTTCAGCGACCGCCAGCTCGCATATCTTACCGGCTCCACCGAGCTTGAGGTGCGCGAGCATCGCAAAAAAGCCGGAATTGTCGCGACGTTCAAGACGGTCGATACCTGCGGCGCCGAGTTCGAGGCATACACGCCATACTACTACTCTACCTATGAGACCGAATGCGAGGTTCGCGAATCGGATAGACCTAAGATAATGATTTTGGGAAGCGGTCCCAACCGAATCGGGCAGGGCATCGAGTTCGACTATTGTTGCGTCCATGCCGCCTTCGCGCTCAAAGAAGAGGGTTTCGAGACCATCATGGTCAATTGCAACCCCGAGACCGTCTCCACCGACTACGACACCTCGGACCGGCTCTATTTCGAGCCGCTTACCTACGAGGATGTCATGAACATCGTGGAAAAAGAGAAGCCGCAAGGTGTCATAGTCCAGTTCGGAGGGCAGACTCCCCTAAAGCTGGCGAAGGCGCTCGAAGCGGCGGGCGTCCCTATTATCGGGACATCGCCCGATAGTATCGACCTTGCCGAGGATCGCAAGCGCTTCGACGTACTTTTACGAAGGCTCAATATCAATCAGCCGCCAAACGGGACGGCTACCTCTTACTCGGAAGCGCTCGACGTAGCGCGGCAAATCGGTTTTCCGGTGTTGGTACGGCCGTCTTATGTGCTGGGCGGGCGGGCGATGGAAATCGTCTACTCCGAGGATAGTCTCGAGGCATTTGTCGAGAAAGCAGTTAAAGCCTCTCCCGACCACCCTGTCCTTATCGACAAGTTTCTGGAAGGTGCCATCGAGGTAGATGTCGATGCCCTCTGCGACGGCGAAGACGTCTTAATCGGCGGCATTATGGAGCACATCGAGGAGGCGGGGGTACATTCAGGCGACAGCGCTTGCGTCATACCGCCATATACACTGGGTGAGGAGATACTGGGCCAAATAAAGGAATACACCGTGCTGTTGGCGAAAGAACTACGCGTGCGGGGTCTTCTTAACATACAGTATGCGGTTCAAGGCGAGACCGTCTATGTCCTCGAGGTAAACCCGCGTGCTTCGCGAACAGTGCCTTTTGTAAGCAAATCTATTGGAGTGCCGCTCGCAAAGATCGCCGCGAAAGTCATGGCCGGCAAAACCCTGCGTGAGCTGGGCTATCTGGAGATTGCGCCAATCGAACACGTCTCGATTAAAGAGGCGGTCTTACCGTTCGGCAGATTCCCGGAGGTCGACACGGTTCTCGGTCCGGAGATGAAGTCGACCGGTGAGGTCATGGGCATCGATAAATCATTCGGGATAGCGTTTGCCAAGGCGCAGCTGAGCGCCGGTTTGAACCTGCCGAAAGCAGGGAGTGTCTTCATCAGCGTTCGAAACAGCGACAAACGCTCGATTATATTCCTGTCTAAAAAGCTTCATGATATGGGCTTTAAGATATACGCAACCAAGGGGACAGCGACCATGTTGAGCCGAAACGGCATTAGTGCCGAAACGGCGAAGAAGGTTCAAGAGGGACGACCCAATGTCGTCGATCTCATCAAGAACCGCACAGTCGATTTGGTCATCAACACACCTTGGGGCAAGGGCACGCGCAAGGACGGATACGAGATAAGGACCAACGCGGCGGTATACGGGATTCCGTGCATAACGACCCTGGCGGCGGCTTCAGCGGTCGTGCAGGGCATCGAGGCGCTTATCAGCGGTGAGCTGGACGTCAAGGCTATCCAGGATTACCATAAGGATTTAGCTCCCAGTGGCCAAGCAACTATCGCTAATGCTGAGTCGACCGGCGAGTAATATAATATATTTTTCTTTATCAAGGCTTTCTTACATCATTATCGGAGTTAGTGGAATTAGAAAATGCTTCAAATCAAAGCGGACATCATCGGAAAAGAAGAGGTCATGCCGGGTGTATTTAACCTGATACTTGTCTCGCCCGAGATTTCACGGAATGCTCGGCCGGGACAGTTCGTTCACGTTCTTTGCCCGACCGACGATGGTTTCATGCTTCGCAGGCCTTTCAGTATCCATCGCGTAGTTCCGGGGCGCGCATTCGAAATCCTCTTCCAAGTCGTCGGCAAGGGAACCGAAGCGCTCTCAAGGGTCAAGATACATGATACGCTCGATATCATCGGCCCGCTTGGAACAGGTTTCAAATATTCCGAGGATATTCGGTCCGCGCTGCTTATAGCCGGTGGCCTTGGCGTCGCTCCGTTGCTCTTTCTGGCCGAAGAGCTCGTTGAGAGGCAAGTGCTCTTCTATCCTATGCTCGGATATAAGACCAAGACGCAAATGTTGCGCTATATTGATTTTAAACGGCTGGGCAAGAAGACCTATGCGGCCACGGAAGACGGGAGTTTCGGTCACGAGGGAACCGTCGCAGACCTTTTGAATCGCACTGTTCACAATATCCGCCCTGAAATAATATACGCATGCGGGCCTGTCGGTATGCTCAAAAAAATATCGGAGACCGCGGATGAATTCGGCATCGAATGCCAGGTGTCGCTTGAGACGAAAATGGCATGTGGTATCGGCGTCTGTCTGGGGTGCGCATGTGTAACCAGGCGGGGATATAAGATGGCATGTAAAGATGGCCCGGTCTTCAATACCCGCGACATTCTTTGGGGCGCGGAAGACTATGAAAAAGGACTAGCTAACGGGTGCGGTTGCGATAACGAAGCGCTCTCTGAGACGGATTCAGCCGGGTAAAGCAGGCAATACGGGTCGAGTAACGGTGATTTCTTCGCAATGGAGACAATGTATGAGCGTAAACTTGAGCGTGAATCTTTCTGGAATAAAAATGAAAAACCCGGTCATGCCGGCATCCGGTACGTTTGGCGCTGGGCGCGAGTTTAGCGAGCTCATCGATATCAACCGGCTGGGTGCGTTAGTGGCCAAGACCGTTACCTTAAAGCCGCGTGACGGGAATATCCCACCGCGGCTCTGTGAAGTATCCTCAGGCATGCTCAACTCGATTGGCCTGCAAAATGAGGGAATAGACCACTTCTTGAAGCATGATTTCCCGTTTATGAGGGAGTTTGACGTTCCCATCATCGTCAATATCGCCGGAAACAGCTTGGAGGAGTACGCGCAGCTATGCAGGGAACTCGATCGAGTCGAGGGCGTAAGCGGTATCGAACTTAATATCTCTTGTCCTAACATAAAGGCGGGTGGAATCGCTTTTGGTGCTTCATCGAAGCTGGCGGAGCAGGTCACAGCGGCAGCCAGATATAACACACAGCTTCCCCTAATCGTAAAGTTAACACCGAACGTTTACAACATATCCAAGATAGCCCGGGCGGTCACCAGTGCGGGAGCCGATGTTATCTCGCTAATAAACACAATGGTAGGCATGTCCATCGACACCAATACCTTCAAGCCCAACCTCGGCAACATTACGGGCGGGCTGAGCGGGCCGGCGATAAAGCCGATTGCGGTTCGCATGGTCTGGGAGGTGGCGCAGAGCGTCAAGATACCGATTATCGGTATTGGAGGCATCTCGAACGCGCTCGACGCTGTGGAGTTCTTCCTGGCGGGGGCGACAGCGATAGCGGTAGGTACCGCAAACTTCATAAACCCAACGACTATGACCGATATCATCAGCGGGCTCGAGGCGTATCTCGTCGAAAAAGGTTTTACCGATATCAGCCAGATAATCGGAAAAGTTAAAACATAGCGGCAGGTCTAGCGGCCGCCGCAACGGTACCAACCGGCACTGACGGCGGTAAATCTATGATTTTATGGCGCGGTCATAAGAGCACGACGCCGCAGAGTTATCCACAAACGGCCAAGGAGAGCTTGCGATATATGTATAAGCCAGAAGAGCGTTTGATAGTCGCGCTCGACGTGCCGACTCAAAAAGACGTCGAGCAAGCCTGTGCGGCGATAGGAGACAACGCCGTTTTCTACAAAGTAGGCCTACAGCTGTTTCTAGCCGAAGGAGCCGGTGTTTTAAGCCATTTAAAGGATAAGGGCTTAAAAGTCTTTCTCGACCTGAAACTCCATGATATACCGCATCAGGTAGCCGGAGCGTGCCGCGAAATCGCCCGGATGAGCGTGGATATGACCACGATCCACACGATGGGCGGTGTCGAGATGATGCGGGCGGCGGCAACTGCTATGAGGGAATCCGCGCTTGAATTCGGGGTAAAACCGCCGATTCTTTTGGGCGTGACCGTCCTGACCAGTTTAAATCAATCTCAAGCTGGGGAAATAGGGATCGCCGCGAAGATTTCGGAACATGTCGTGCGGTTGGCGACTCTGGCAAAAGAGAGCGGCCTCGACGGCGTTGTGGTATCGCCATTGGAAGTCGAGGCGATAAGGGCAGCCGTGGGAGAGGATTTTGTAATCGTCACCCCGGGCATCAGGTCCTCTGCGGATGTCGTTGGCGACCAGCAACGAGTTATGAGTGCGGCAGACGCAATCACGGCAGGGTCGACATACCTCGTGGTGGGAAGGCCTATAATGAAATCGGACGACCCCGGGCGGGCGGCAGGGGCCGTTGTCGCCGAAATAGAGCGAGCGCTGAACGCAAAAACGTAATCTGGATATTGAGCTTACGGCACAATTGTTTGACAACCGGAGCTGGAAGCACCATACTCACACGTAACGCATGGTGTTGTACCGCCTCCTGATAGGTACGGCCTTCAAAATGTCTGAACAAATCGCCTGAATTATGAATTTAAGTCTTGCTTAAGACAGGGGCTTATTGATAGCATGGTTTCCGTCAGGGATTTAACGAGCAAGAATTTATGTTTTTGCTGGTAAAAAAGAAGGAAAAATATAATTTCGTAGAGAATTATGTAAAAGTCCAGGTCAGGGAAGCCTGTTCATGGCGACAAGTCGCCGGCCTGCAGGCTTCGGCCGAAAATTCAACATGTTTGGAAGGGAGGGAGGTACAGTCGTTAGTTGCTAGCTTGATTGACAAGGGGTATCTAGAGTAATTTACGAACCACTTCAATCTACATGGCAACAATCGAAGCTCAATTCAGTCGTGTGACGACGCACTGTGCCGGATGGTCCCAGTAATAGCCTACGTGATGCAACACGGGAGCATGTGTTGAGCGTCAACCAGCTAGCCACAGATTTATTCGCAGTAAACAATTTAACTACCTAGCATAAGGAGGAGTTATGCCGTTACCGAAGTTAACCGAGGAGCAAAGGCAAGACGCTCTCAAGAAAGCCGCTGAAGCCAGACAAAAAAGGGCTGAGCTCAGGAAGCAACTGAAAAACGGAGATGTAAACGTTAAGGATATCATCTCGAAGACGGATGACCCGATTGTCTCGAGGATGAAGGTCAGCAGCTTGCTTGAGTCATTGCCGGGAATCGGCAAGGCCAGGGCTCAAAAGATTATGCAGGAAGCTGGAATCAGCCCGACCAGAAGAGTGCAGGGTCTCGGCAGCAAGCAAAAAGAGATTCTCATAAGCTCAGTCGGTAAATAAACGGATGGATATGGTGGATACAGAACGAAAGGTTTTCGTGATATCTGGTCCATCAGGAGTCGGAAAGGGGACCCTGACCCAAGAACTTCTTAGGCGGGTCCCCTCAATCACTCATTCGATTTCAGCGACGACCAGAAAGCCGCGGCCAGGCGAGGAGAATGGGCGCGATTATTTTTTTCTCTCGATAGATGAGTTCAAAAGGCATATCGAGAGCGGCGACTTCGTCGAGTGGGCGCTCGTCCACGAAAACTATTACGGGACTTTGAAGTCGGTAGTCGAGCGGATGCTCGCAGGCGGACAGGACGTGATCCTCGAAATCGACGTGCAGGGTGCTTTGCAGGTAAGAGATGCTATGCCTGAAGCGGTTCTCGTCTTCATACAGCCGCCCTCCATGGAAGAGCTCGCCAGCCGCCTCGAAATTAGAAACACGGAGACCGACGAGGAGTTGAGCAGGCGGCTAAAAAACGCCGAAGGCGAGATGGTTCTTGCTAATAAATACGATTATGTGGTAATAAATGATGAGATAGATAGAGCCGTTACAGAGTTAGAAGAGATTGTGCGGGAAGCAAAGCACAAGAAGTTAGGAGATATATAGTGAGCAGAGTTCCGATAGACAAGTTGTTAAGCAAAGTCGACAGTAGATTTACTCTGGTTATTGAGGCAGCCAAGAGAGCAAGACAAATAAACGATTATTTCAATGCGATCAAGCGCCACGAGATGGTGCGCGTGCGGCCGCCGCAAATAGATGCTTTGTCGAGCAAGCCGTTGACCATCGCGTTTCAGGAGATTGCCGAAGGTAGAGTAGTTTACGAGCGCACCGTCGAAGGCATTAAATAATATCTAGTCCGCCAATCCGCAATTCCTCCACGAGAACGAGCGACCAGCCGATGAGGCCCGGGTCGACCCGGTCGAGTCCGGTAGCGACATGATTCCCGAGATGGATGAGGGCGGTTTCACCGGCCGTCCAGTTTTGAGAGATATCCAACCACACTTCGATGATGTCCTCGGAAAACATCGCTTTCTTAGAGGTGAGTATATCGAGCTTGTCTATCAGGTGGAAGAGTTCGTTGCCCAACTCGAGCAAGCTGTAAGTCCAGCGAACAGCGACTAGTCTCGGAACATAGTTCGAGATGGCTCGCTCGATGAAACAGTACCTGTCCTTAAACCATTGGTCGGTGTGAATCCTGTTTTCCTGTTGCATGACCTCATAGTTGTCGACGGCTTCTTCGCCATCTAGCAGGACGCTGTTTATCTCTCTAGCCTGGTGCCCAAAGATATCCGCGTGGAATTTCAGGCTTTGCGCGAGTTCCCAAATCGTTATGACTCGTTGCGCCACGCTAGGCATTTTATCCGTAATGTTGAATTGTTCGATTTGCTTGAGTAACGAGAGCGTGAGGTCGTGCATGGACGCTAAATGCACGGCAGCCCGCACGGCAAATACTTTATTGATATTCGCCAGCTCGAGCTTTTCGACTATTACCGTGCTTAGGCTCCCATGGTAGTCATAATTATTAGAGCGATCGATGATTGAATATACAGTACTCATAGACATTTTATCGGCAACACCTCTATAATGCTTAGGCTTCTGACGCGGAAAATAGTCTCAAACATTTAGAAAAGAGCAGCTAAAGCTGGTATAATAAGGTCATTAGGGTGGCGAGCTAATAAATACATCATATGCGTAGTTCACATATCACCTGAAATAGTATGCGCGCTGCGGACGACTGTCGACCCGGAGTGAGATGATGGAGACGATTTTGAAAGATAAGAGAATAGTCCTTGGCGTAACGGGCGGGATAGCCGCTTATAAGGCGGCCGATTTGGCCAGCAAGCTCACGCAGGCCGGTGCCGTCGTCAAGACTATAATGAGCAAGAATGCCACGCATTTCGTAGGCCCGTTAACATTTAAAGCGCTGACGGGGCAGCCGGTCGTTACCGACCTATTCGCCTCAGGCTCGGATGGTTCCATTCAGCATGTCTCTCTCGCGGAAGAGGCCGACCTGGTAGTCGTGGCGCCCGCAACCGCGAACATTCTAGCCAAAGCCGCGCATGGAATCGCTGACGACGCTCTTTCTACAACACTGCTGGCCGCACAGGGGCCTATTGTGATGGTGCCGGCGATGAACAACCATATGTGGGATAACCCGGCCACGCAGGCAAATTTGCAAACACTTCAGGAGCGCGGCGTAAATATACTAGCGCCGGAGGTGGGGAGGCTGGCTTGCGGTAGCGAGCAGGCAGTAGGGCGATT
Organism: Candidatus Aquicultor sp.; assembly: GCA_030682615.1. Lineage (GTDB taxonomy): Bacteria > Actinomycetota > Aquicultoria > Aquicultorales > Aquicultoraceae > Aquicultor. Next base: position 20,038 of record JAUXNY010000024.1, read on the forward strand.
TCCTAAAACCGAGACCATACTCGAATACCTCAAAGACTTTTTCGCCACAGCCGACATTCTCGCCGGTAAAACAATAATAGTAACGGCGGGCGGCACTCATGAGCCGATTGACGCAGTTCGTTTTATCGGCAACCGCTCATCCGGCAAAATGGGATATGCCATAGCCGGGCGGGCAAAAGCCTGCGGCGCTGAGGTTATTTTAATAAGCGGCCCGACCAACCTCCGCGCGCCGGCGGGAGTGCGACTCATCGAGGTCGAGACGGCGCTTGAGATGCGTCAGGCCGTCATCGACAATCTTCCGGGTTCGGCTGCGCTCATCATGGCCGCCGCCGTAGCCGACTTTAGGGCGGCCAGTAAGACCAATGGGAAGATAAAGAAAGAGCGGATGGGTGACAGCATCACTTTAGAGTTAAACCCCGATATCCTCCAGGAAGTGGCGGGGCATAAAGACCGCGGCGTTATCATCGGTTTTGCCGCCGAGTCCGAGAACATTATCACTCACGCGACTTCGAAGCTGGAGAGAAAGAGGCTGGACCTGGTCGTCGCCAACGACATAGGGCGCTCAGACGCCGGTTTCGGAAGCGATTTTAACCTGGCGGTCCTTATCGATCACGACGGGCCGCAGGGCGAGCTTACGATGTACCGCAAGTCCGATTTGGCCTCGGAAATAATCGATTGGCTCGCGCGCGCCCTCGGCAGCGACCTTCATTCTTGACTTTTTCACGTATTCTCTGGTAATCTGCTGCTATAGGACTGAATGATTTGCTCCTTAAAAAGCCGCTCGGGCGGCGACATATTTAGCTCTTATCCAGAGAGGTGGAGGGACTGGCCCTGTGAAGCCTCGGCAACCTGGAAACAAGCGGGGTAGACCCAATCGTTTCTAAGGTGCCAATTCCGGCGGAATCTAAAGGTAGATCTTTTGATAAAAAGGTTACTGAAAGATGAGAGAAGGTTTAAAAAGACTATAAACCCTCGCGCTTTCAGGCCGAGGGTATTTTTATTGAGTAAAAAGTATTTTTATGTGCTCACAGAGCAAGGGTAGGCGAATAGTGACTAGAGTGCGGTCGAATTGAGAGTGCCGCACAAAACCACTCATCGCTTAAGTAAAGGGAGGTAACAAAGTGTCAAAGAAACGCTATTTAATCACTTCGGAGTCGGTGACTGAGGGTCACCCCGATAAAATCGCCGACCAGATCTCCGATGCGATTCTCGATGCTATCTACACCGATGACCCGATGGCGCGCGTTGCGGTGGAAACACTGGTTACGACAGGTCTGGTCATCGTCGCAGGAGAAGTAACGACGTGCACCTATGTCGATATCCCGAGTATTGTCAGGCAGACGATAAAGGGAGTGGGTTATACGAGGGCCAAGTTCGGGTTTGACTGCGATACCTGCGGTATCATAACGAGCATCGACCCCCAATCGCCCGATATCGCCCAAGGCGTGGATTGCGCATACGAGAACCGGGCGCTTGGTGTCGATGAGGAACTCGACCAACAGGGAGCCGGTGACCAGGGGATGATGTTCGGCTACGCCTGCGACGAGACGCCGGAGCTTATGCCGCTGCCGATACTGCTTGCCCATAAATTGGCCGCGCGGTTGTCCGAAGTGAGAAAAAATGAGACGTTGCCGTTTTTACGCCCGGATGGGAAGACGCAGGTCACGGTCGTCTATGAAGACGGGAAGCCGGTCGCGGTCGATACGATCGTCATATCGACGCAACATGCGCCGGGCATCGATATCGAAAGCGACCTGCGTCCAGCGCTAATCG
>JAUXNY010000100.1 GCA_030682615.1 Candidatus Aquicultor sp.
TTTTGAACATAACGTCCGTCGCCTGGCAGGCATAGTCGCAACCACCAGCCGCAAACCCTGCATGTTCCAAGGCTATCCGACCCGCTGCTACTCCTACCGTATCATCCCTATCCAGGACGTGACTTTGCTTTGGGCGCCGGACGCCCCGAGCATGCCGACGAATTTCTCGTCTTGGCCGATGCACTCCACGAACAGCTTGCAGCGGGCTTGCTCGTCTAAACCCTTGCCCTCATTCATTATCCTAAGCCTCGCGTTGGTGAAGAGCACATTCGCCATAACGCCGCCGAATGTCGACTCGATGTCCGGCCTGATTTTGTCTTTGATTTCATCGACTGTCATCTTACGCCCTCCTTATCGAATCGAGGACTTTTCCATCCTGGTCATAGAGGATAACCTCCAGCGGCATCTTGCCGAGCGCGTGTGTCGCGCAAGATAGGCACGGGTCGTAACAGCGGGCCGCCATCTCCACCATGTTGAGCACGCCTTCGTCGAGACGGTCTTCTCTGACGTGGTCTTTCGCGACCATCTCGATGGCCGTATCGATGGCCTTATTGTTATGGGTCGTCGGCACGATAAGGTTTGCCTTGGTGAGCTTACCGAAATCGTCGGCCGCATAGTGGTGGATGAGTGTCCCGCGCGGAGCCTCGATAACTCCGACGCCCTCGCCCGCTTTGCGCTCTACTTTGACCCTCACCTTATCACTCATTATCTCATCGTCGAGGAGAAGTTCTTTGATTCGCTCGGCTTTGTACAGGAGTTCTATTACGCGGGCATAATGATAATATAGCGAGCCGTGTAGCGGTTTGCCCCCGCTAATCGACTTGAACTCATCGAAGGCCGCTTTCGCACGTGCCGTCGATACGCCCGTCGCAACATTTAGCCTGGCTAACGGTCCTACCCGGTAGGTCTCCTCGCCCATCTTCCAGTAAGGGAACTTCGTCCAGGTGTAGTCTTCGACGCGCTCGTCGATGTATTTGGTATAGTTCTGCGGCGAAAAATCGGCGACGATTTTGCCGTCTTTGTCGACGACGCGGATAAGACCGTCATACTCCTCGAGCATGCCGTCGTTGGTCAGACCCATGTACATCGTATTGAAACTGGCGAAGTCGGGCGCCAAGTCACTGTATTTACGGAAGAGGTCCTTGGCTACTGTGAGCGCTACCTCGGCGTAATCTATCGCTTCGTCCGCGGATTTTAACATGTCATAGCGGTCCTCGGCGGTGATGCCCTTGCTCATCCCGCCGGGAATCGCGGTGACCGGGTGAATCGAGCTGCCGCCGACACGCTCGACGATGTTCTTGCCTATCTTGCGGAGACGTATCGCCTTCATGGCGAGGTCTTTATCCGCATCGACGATGCCGAGAACGTTGCGCATCATCGGGTCGGATGCCGGTCCCAAAACGAGGTCGGGCGCGGCCAGGAAGAAGAAGTGGAGCGCCTGGTCTTCCAGACCCGAGCCGTATACCAGCAGCTCGCGCAATTTCTTGGCCGCTGAGGGTATCTCGACATCGAAGATCGCCTCACACGCTTTGACTGATGCTAAATGATGCGCGGTCGGGCATATCCCGCAGATACGGGTTGTGATGAGCGGCATATCCCAGACCATCCTACCCTCGCAGAACTTTTCGAAGCCGCGAAACTCCATGACATGGAAGCGTGCCGCACTAACCTCTCCGGTACCGTTGAGGTGTATCGTCACCTTGCCGTGCCCTTCTATCCTTGTAATCGGATCGATAGTTATCTTTTGTGTCACCCGCCTTACCTCCCTATCCTTCCAGGCACTTCCGAGATGGCCATCGTATACCGGTAGCCTGTGCCTACAATATCCTCCATAAACATCATCGCACCCGCCGGGAGAATCGAAGCGAGCGAGTTGACCATTTTAGCGCCGACCTCTCTGGCTTCCGGGGTCGGACCCCAGCAACCCCGGCACGGCATGTTCGCATTGGTGGGACATTTGGAATCACACCCTTCTCTGGTGACCGGGCCCATGCAGATAATACCCTGCTCTAAGAAGCACTTTTTCGGGTCTATCTCGTCTAGCTCCATCACCGCTTTTATGCCGTCGGTTACGAACTCGCGCCGCTGCACGTAGAGTTCTTTCTTAGTGCGGCTACATTGCGCGCATTTTCCTCGCGTCAGCTCGACCGGTTCTTCGCCGCTGATCAGCGCTACCAGGGCATCCTTGATTTGATTGGGGAGCGGCGGGCAGCCCGGAATATAGTAATCGACCCTGACCACCTGGTCTAGCGATTTTACCACCGGCAACGGCCGCGGAATCTCCTCTGATGACGGTACTTTGTCGCCATATACGGCTCCGAGCACATCATCTAATTCGAAGAGGTTTCTCATGCCCGGAATACCGCCATAACTCGCGCATGTGCCCAGCGCGATTAGTACATCACATTTATCGCGAAATTTCTTCGCGGTCTTCACATTCTCATCGGTAGCGACCGCACCTTCCAAAATCCCTACGTCCGCCCGGTCAAAATCTTTGACATCGATGACCGGCGAGTAGACGAGCTTGACCGCCCCGAGAACATCGAGGACCTCTTCGTGCAAATCCAGGAGCGACATATGGCAGCCAAAGCAGCCTTCCAAAATACCTGTAGCTACCGTTTTCATACAACAACCTCCATCGCTTTTAAGTCTTTAAAGAAGGCGCCCGCTTCATCAGCGGCTTTTCCGCCTTCACAGCCGTCGAGCCCGACGATTCGCAGCCGCTCTGAATTAATACCGCGACTACGCAATATCTCACGGAAGAGGTTCGCTCTCCGGTCGAGGTCGACCGAGCCGACCAGGTTCTGGCAGCGGTCTTCCTTACACTTGCCGATTATAACGCCGTCAAATCCCTTGGCGAACGCCTCTAGTATCAACTGCGTGTCGACGCGAGCCCCGCATTTTACGCCCAGCGGCAGGATGCTTGCCGGGTACTCCATGCCGGATGTCCCCGCATAATCGAGCGACGGGTAGCCGCAGCTCTCGCAGAGCATGAAGAGGAGCTTTGGGTCGCCATTTGACGGGTACTCCGAGAGTATCTCTATGGCCGAGTGGAGATATTTTGTCGGATAGGTCAGAAGGTCGCGCGCGCCGGTCGGGCATGAAGTCACGCAATTGCCGCAGCCCCGGCAGCGCATCACATCGACATGCGCGAGCCGCTTCGACTCATCGATGGTTGACGCTTTGAACATACACGTCTTAATACAGGTGCCGCAGCCGCCGCAGAGCCGCTCATCGACCTGGGAGACCGGCACCTCAAAGATAACCTCTTCTGAATCGAGGATGGAGATTACATTAAGCGCCGCGCTATCGGCATAAGCCGCTTTAAAACCAAGCTCGCCGGTGACCGGCACCATGAAGATACCGTGGCGAAGGGTGGTTGTTACCATCGTATCGCGATTGACCGGGCGCAAGCTCCCATTTTCGTCGACGTCCAGGTAGAAGACCGAGCGCAAATCGTTTATGTAAGACGCGTCATCCCCGGCCGTAATGACGACCGCCCCGACCGCTAGCTGTTCGGTCTGGCCATTTTTGTCGACAGTCAAAACAAAATCGCCTTCATGGCCGACCAGCTCGTCGATGGTCGTCTCGGATAGCACCTTCAGGTTCTTATGCCCGAGAATATAACCGATGGAGGTGCGCAGTTGCGACATCTCCTCCTCGGATATTCGTGCTTTCGGCTCTTTATCGATTAAATAGACCCGGTAACCATGGCTCAAAAGGCGCTCCGCGACCATAGCCCCCTCGACGGTGACACCGACGACAGCCACCCTCTTTTTCGGCGGGAATTCAATGGTCTCCAACGGTTGCGAGTGTTTCACCTTCTCCATGGCGACATCGATGAGGAGCTTGGCTTTTGCATACGCCGCGCCAGAGTCCTTCTTGTGCGGAAACGCCGCTTGCTCGCGGATGTTGGCAAAGCCGATGCGGTTGAGATTGACGCCGCTCGCCTCGATTTCCTTGATGATGAAATCGGCTTCGCGGTTGGTCTTGTAGTAGTGGGGCGATTCTCCGGCGATGACTACCCCGTCGAGCTTATTGCTTGTGATGTCGACCTTGATTTGGTTGATCGACCTCGATTTAAAGATGTTGTCAAAAACCTTTACCGCCGGCAAATCACCGTACTCGCCGGCTAGCTTGTTAAGGTCTATGACCTGGCTTACCTCCCCGTTTGATTCGGATAGATAAAGACCAATGTTCATATTCGCCTCCCGCCTGCTCAAAATGCTGCTTTAACGTATGACTGCAATTACTGTAATATTCACAAAAGACCGCTATCTTACTTCTACTTCGCGCGGTGAAATCCTTTTTACCTGCAAGAAAAGCCGAAGCTTTTATTGAAATCTTAAATGAAAAAGCCCCTCAAAGAAGGGGCTGTCATGTATCTGTATCGCGCGGACTCGATGCTGCTCTACCCGGCACGTCGCGCCGGCTGCAACCTGCCGCTCGCCCTCACAAGGTGTTTCGGCTGGTAGCGCGGTCTCAATATCTGAATATCATCGCGTACGGGCTGCATCATCTCCCGCAGCGCGACAAAAATACCTAGTCCGACCATAACGTCGCCAACGCTAAACGCAGCGGCGAACGGAATGCCTTTGGGCATCGAGAGAATATCCCCCATATACCAGAGCGCCGAACCAACAGGCGCAGACGGGACTCCGAGCGAAGCCGCGTCGACTCCGGAGAGCGCCGTAGCTGACGGCATAGAGCTGCTGTGTGAGATGATTGCCGGCAAGTTGAGAGAGAGGCCCGCCGCGAGAACCCGGGTCCCCGCGATGTGGCTGTTGGCTACCATGAACACCACGATACACAGATACGAAGCCGCGTTGGCCGCAATGTCGACCATAGCCCAGGCGCTATTCGATGAGGGCTCCCACGCAAGAAGCGTTATCTGAATCGCGAGTGCTATAAAGACAAGCACCCCATAGCGGAGGCGAACCTGCGAAAGGGCATCTAATCTGCCGCCCTGTAGATAACCGAAGAGTAATGCGAGCATTATAAAGCCAAGAATAAACATTTCTAAATCTCCTTCGAGTGGATTTCCGTTACTATTTGTTCTCGGCAAAAACAGGGCGCGGTTTAGAAGATATTGATAATTTATAATATATGAGTCGTGTAATACTAGCGTACCTGCTTCAGTTTAACAATATATCCAAAACAGCGGCGGTTTATGCGGTTGGCGCTACCGCGTCTCATGTGTCGTTACGTGGGTAGAAATCTAGGGTCATGATGCGAAATCGGCGCGACAACCATATATACTCCTATACTCCTCGATATATTTCTCTGGCAGGTGGACTATACGGATATATGTCCGCTATAGAGTCAAGTAATCTTCTCTGTCGCCGATGTAGTAGGAAAGCCAGGTGGTATTGGCAGTAAACGCTGAGCTACCCCGATTCCAGGAGGTCGTAACATGTCAATAGTCCAGTGGAGCGATGATTTCAAGACCGGTGTGTGTGGAGTCGATTGCCAGCATAAGGCACTAATCCGAATGCTCAACGGTCTCTACTCGATCGCGGAGAAGAGCCGGGATCGCGAAGTCGTTTCGGAAGCGGCGAGCCTGCTTGCGGATTTCGTCGTCGAGCACTTCCAGTGTGAAGAAAAGACGATGCGCGATGTGAGCTATCCGGCCTATGAGTCTCACAAACAACAGCACGATGAATTCGCCGGAAGGGTGGCTGAGATCGTAAAACGCTTCGACGAGACCGGCGACAACGGCTCGCTTACGACAAGCGTTCAAAACTACATGGTCCCCTGGTTGACCGAGCATTTCACAAAGACGGACAAAGAAATGGCCGGTTTTATCGCCGGCGGACCGAGCGACAAAGCCGCCTAATCACTAGGATATCCCGGAGTAAACAAGGCGACGTAGCAGCGCAAACTCTTTTCGGGGATTGTGGAGGTGCTCCATCACCTCACAGCATGCTATATAATCAAACGTTTCGTCGAGCACTCCGGGGTGATCCCAAAATAGGGGATCGTATAATCCGATTATAAACCCACTATCTCGCAAGAGCTTTGTTATCACAGGGCCTGTTCCCGCCCCAAAATCCAATCCCACATGCTCTGTGGTAAAATTGCGCTTGATCTCATGGACGATAGGCGCCACAAAATCCTGGTACCGTAGGTCCTCTATTTCATGCGTCAATTCAGTAACGCTCCTTTTATTATTCAAGTATCATGCCGGCCCCGTCGGTCTCTTTCCCGTTCCAAGAAACTGAAGGGGACGCACATCGAGGTGCGCGGGCTATCCGGTGGCGGCGATGAGGGACTCAAGCGTCAGTCCGGGCAGGTCGCGACGGACAACATTAAAGCGCCACTGATCGGGGAAAACAGCGAGAAGTTCACCATCGCTATTGCGTGTTAAAACCTCCACTCCTCGAACACGCTCGAGAAGCTCTCGACCGGCGTCGTCGGTGCGGCGTGCCAGCCGGTAGGGCAGCGGTTCCAACGTAGCGGGGGCGCCCAATTCGTATTCAAGCCGGTAGAGAACCACGTCGAATTGCATCGGTCCGACAGCGGCCAGCACCGGTGCTTGTCGTCCTCGACGGTTGGAGACGAGAACCTGCACGACACCTTCGGCTTCGAGCTGTTCTATCCCCCGGCGGAATTGTTTCGATCGGCTAGGGTCTTTTGAGCGAATCACGGCGAAGTGCTCGGGTGCGAAGGTGGGCATCGGCGGAAACACCACGGGCTCATCTTGGTAGAGAGTATCGCCCGGCCGGAGGGCACCGGCGTTGACGAGGCCGATAATGTCCCCCGGATACGCGCGGTCCACAGTGGCGCGATCTTGGCCGAATATGGAATGGGCATATTTGGTGGCGAACGGCCGCCCGGTGGCGGCGTGTTTGAGAATCATGCCTCGTTCGAAAACACCGGAGCAGACGCGTACGAAGGCGATCCGATCGCGATGCGCGGGGTCCATGTTAGCCTGGACCTTGAATACCAGCCCGGAAAAGGATGCCTCTACTTTGCGAACGCCACCGTCACGGGTGAGACGAGGCGCAGGGGCTGGAGCAAGATCGACCACGGCATTGAGAAGCAGGCTTACCCCGATGTTGGACACCGCCGCTCCGAAGAAAACGGGAGTGGACGTGCCGGCCAAAAATCGGGTCTGATCATAATTGGCGCCGGTACCTTCCAGCAGTGCCAGTTCTTCAACTGCCGCCCCCAAGCCCGGAACCTCGTCTACTGCAATGTCATTAATGGGCAGATGGTGCTCGGCTGCTGCCGTGGCACCGCCCGGAGTGCGGGTGAAATGAATCAGGTGTGCCGGACGGCGCCGATCGATTAGCCCTTGCAATTCGCCGGCATTGCCGACCGGCCAGGTGACCGGAGCTGGGTGGATGCCAAGCCGTTGCTCGATCTCGTCAAGGAGCTCAAGGGCTTCGCGCCCCGGGCGGTCCCACTTATTGATAAACGTGATGACGGGCAGCCGGCGATGGCGGCACACGTCAAATAGCTTGAGTGTCTGCGGCTCAAGGCCTTTGGCGGCATCCAGCAGCATCACCGCACAGTCCACAGCGGAGAGCACCCGGTACGTGTCTTCCGAGAAATCGGCGTGTCCGGGTGTATCGAGCAAGTTCAGCACCGTGTCGCGGTAGGCGAATTGCAGCACGGCCGAAGTAACCGAAATGCCGCGCTCGCGTTCCATCGCCATCCAGTCGCTGGTCACTCCGCGTCTCCCCGCCTTACCGTGGACCGCGCCGGCTTCGCTTATCACGCGGGCGTGCAGGGCCAAGGCCTCCGTCAGAGTGGATTTTCCAGCATCGGGATGGCTAATCACCGCGAACGTACGCCTACGTGCCGCCTGCTCACAAGCCTCCACCACACCAATACCGCTCACTGGTCACTGCCCTGTAAACGCTCGTATATCAAACGCTTCTGTAGCATGCCGGCGAATCCGTTGGCGGCTGCGAGTTGTTCTCCAAGC
>JAUXNY010000030.1 GCA_030682615.1 Candidatus Aquicultor sp.
AATCGCACCAAACATGTGCCTTAGCAGCCACGTTTATGCAGAAGTAATTATATCATTTCACGGTAGCCTGTCAATCGCATCGCCGGCGCGCTTAAGGAGATATCGCACACGCACAGCGGCGCGCGAGCATCGTTAAAGCAAGGCAATCGGGCGTCAGTTTGGACAAGCGGTTTCATAGCGAGTGATATGCCATATCCTTGCAGGATAATATACCTACCGCTCTCATGGCAAGATTGCGGTTGTGCTTGCATACCGCTTGTAGCCGTTCTAATATCAAATTAAAGAAATTCCTGATAAAGACTGGAGAAAAGGACTAGTTCATGCCGATAATAGGATTGTTATTAGCTTAAAGGCTGGAAGGATTTGGCAGCAATGGTTGGGTTGTTTTCCTTTAAAAACAATAGGTTCAGATTGTTTGCGATAATCGGCATAGCTGCTCTCATTCTTATCTCGGCGTCATTTACCGCCTATGGTTATCTCAAATCAAAAAACGCACCCGCGTCCTCGACTGCCTTAGATACACCCGCGCTTGTTGGGCGCGCACTCGTAAAAGCCAAGAAGACGGCGGAGGAGCAGGATCTAAAGATTGAAATCGACCGATGGGTAGAGAGTAAGGTCTATCCCAAGAACTATATAGTGACTCAAAAACCGCTTCCCGGGCGCGCTATCGAAAAAGGCACTAAAATCACAGTCAAAGTAAGCGGCGGCGCGCGTTATGCCGAGAACGGCAACAAGTATGATGGTGTTGCCTTTGCCGACGACGTCAAACCGCTTCCAACACCACCTCTTCAACCCGCCGGCAAAATGGAAGGAAAGGTAGTAGTCATCGACCCCGGCCATCAGCGCAAAGCTAATCTGGAGCGCGAACCTATCGGTCCGGGATCGACGACAACCAAACCTAAAGTGCAGAGTGGGACTTCGGGCATAGACTCCAAAACGCCCGAATATAAAATTACCCTTGCCGTAGCCGAGAAGTTAAAAGCACGCCTCGAATCGTATGGAGTCAAGGTCATCATGACGAGAGAGACTCACGATGTCGATATAAGTAACAGCCAACGCGCCGACGTCGCAAACCGCAACAAAGCAGACCTCTTCGTCAGAATCCATGCGGACGGCTCGACCGACCCCGAAATGCACGGGATATCGACACTCTACCCGGCGCAAAACAGCTGCACCGCTCCTGTCTGCGAGAAGAGCCTGAAAGCGGCGCGGTCCGTACAGCACAGTGTCGTCAAAACGACTTGGGGCAAAGACAACGGCACGGTGGCCCGGGAGGATATCAGCGGGTTTAACTGGTCGAAAGTTCCGGTCATCCTGGTCGAGACGGGCTTCATGAGCAACCCTAAAGAAGATGCGCTCTTAAACGCCCCCGGCTACCAAAGCAAGCTTGCCGACGGAATAGCAAAAGGCATCGCCGATTATCTCCGAGAGGCCGGTTAGAATTACCGGCCTAACGATCTCATCTGCTTATCGAGGAACCCACCCTTTTTTAACATTCTCCAGTTCACCGCGTTTGGGTATATATTGGATGAAGAATTCAATCGATTATCAACGCCGTGGTAGCCATGGACATCCAAAGACTTAACAGCGCCGACGTCTATGCGCAGCTCGCTTCCGAGCCGCGCGGTCTCAGTGACCGTGAGGCAAGCATGCGTCTGGAACGTTATGGCCCAAACGAGATCAGAGAGATAAAAGGACCATCGCTAATCAAGAAGTTCTTGGCAAACTTCTATCACCTCTTCGCCGTTTTGCTTTGGGTCGGCGCCGGTCTCTCGTTTGTCGCCGGTCTACCGGAGCTTGGCTGGGCCATCATCGCTGTCATCATCATCAACGCGCTCTTCAGTTTTTGGCAGGAACACAAGGCCGAAAAAGCGACCGAAGCACTCAAGAGGATGCTGCCCAGCTATTCCAAGGTGATTCGGGAGGGAGAGGTCAAAGAAATCCTCGCGACGGACTTGGTCCCGGGCGACGTTTTAGTTCTTGAGGAAGGAGACAATATATCCGCTGACGCGCGGCTGGTTCAGGCCTTTGAGATGCGCACCGTAAACGCGACGCTTACCGGGGAATCGGACCCGGTAAGGAGGACGAGCGAACCGAATTCCGGGCCGGACACGGCGCTTGTCCAATCGTCGAACATCGTCTTCGCCGGGACTAACGTCGCGACCGGCTCCGGACGAGCGGTAGTATATGCGACCGGCGACGCGACCGAATTTGGCAAAATCGCGGGCCTGACGCAGCAGATAGCGGCGGAACTCAGCCCGCTCCAAAAGGAGATGGTCTTTGTCACCAGGGTGGTAGCCGTACTAGCCGTAGGGCTCGGCACCCTCTTTTTCGTACTTGGCAGCGAGTTTGCCGGGCTTTCGATGCCTGTAGCGTTGTTGTTCGCAATCGGCATCATCGTTGCCAACGTCCCGGAGGGGTTGCTGCCGACGGTGACGTTATCGCTCGCGTTCGGGGTGGAGCGGATGGCAAAGAAGAATGCTCTCATCAAGAAACTCTCTTCCGTCGAGACGCTCGGCTCCACGACGGTCATCTGCACCGACAAAACGGGCACCCTGACCCAGAACGAGATGACAGTCCGCGAACTCTGGGTCGATAGCCAGGTGATAACGGTCGGGGGCGCGGGATATGAGCCGGTTGGTGAGTTCAGTGTCGATGGCAGGGTCTTGACGCAGTCCCAGTTGGATAGTTGGGCCGAGTTTTTCCGTTCGGCGCTCCTTTGCACGACGTCCCGGCTCGTCGCACCCACGCCGGATGAGCGCGCCTGGAGGGTGATAGGCGATCCCACCGAGGCCGCGCTTCTGGTTGTCGCGAAGAAAGCCGGCCACGATATCGACGCGGAGTTTAGCGCGTACCCTCGAATCTATTTGCTGCCCTTCGAGTCGGTGCGCAAGCGGATGTCGAGCATCCACGGGTATGATTCCAGACGCGTCGCCTACGTCAAAGGCTCACCCAAAGAGATACTGCAGCTTTCGACCAAAGTCATGCTAAGCGGAGAGGCCGTCAATATTACTAGCGAGCTTAAGGCGCAGTTAGAAGAGTGTATCGACGATTTCGCCCGCCGGGGACTGCGCGTGCTCGCTATCGCCCGGCGCGATTTAGCTCCCGACATAAGTTCGTATAGCGCCGACGCCATCGAACACGACCTCGTCTTTCTCGGGTTGATGGCGATGCTCGACCCGCCGCGTCCCGAAGTGGAAAACGCGGTCAAGCTGGCTCACCGGGCTGGGATAAGAATCATCATGATAACAGGCGACTATGGCCTGACCGCTGAGTCGATAGCGCGC
>JAUXNY010000033.1 GCA_030682615.1 Candidatus Aquicultor sp.
CCCCTCGACCCCGCTCTGCACGACCATAACGTCCGTCCCGATATTGTAGTAGTAGGTTGTTACCTGCTCAAACATCCCGGCCGCAAACCCATCGATGACCAGGATAAGAACCATCGCCAGCGCAATGGCCAGAATGCTCAACAGAAGTCTGCTTTTTCTGTAAAAAAGGTTCTTTATCGCTATCGTTATCATCACGCACCTGCCGGCGTCAGGGTTTTAGCGCAGCACTTGCAGCACCGCTCTGTCTGCTTTAAGATTCCGTCGAAACGCCACGTTTTCCTTCTCGGTCTAAGCGAAAACCTTGGCCTCACTACATTCGGCGCTATGCCGGTTAGCAATTATGAAACCATCTTTGCTGTTACCGTTATTAAGATGTGACGTTAATTCTCCAATCTCATCAGCAAAATCGGTAACTCGGTTCTTTGCAGGATTCCCTTAACAACCTGCGCGCGTTCCTTTTCCAGGTGTCCATGCCAGCTCAGAGCAATAAGGTCTTCGTTATTTTCAAGCGCAAACTCCAGCATTACGTCGCCAGGACGGCCTTCCCGGTGAAATAGCCGTAGTTGAACATCTGGCGGTCGGTGTGCGCCAAACCGGTTTATGAATTCCTCAGCCCATGCCGGCCAATCGTACTGCGGGTAATCGATGTATTTGGGGCTGGTAAGGGCTCCGGCTTCCAAAGGTTGCTCCGCTCCAACAAAAACAATATGCAGCACATCGACATCGACACCCATCAGTTTTGCCAGGCTGAATATCTGCTCAATTGCGGCGACTTCCGGCGCACCCTCGAAAGGCAGCAGCATTCTGGCAGGCGTCCATGAAAGATCCGGCAACTTTTTTATGCCCGGACGAATGACCATCACCGGCATAGCAGCATGCTGTATGATGCCCATCGCCGTCCCCCCTACCAAATGCCGGGAATTATAGGTGTGACCATGACTTGACATGACGATCATTCTTGCGTCGATATTCAAGGCGAATTTCAAAATCACATCGACTGCATCACCGCCAATCTGATGCAGAACAAAACATTTGACCTGCAGTGAATCGATGTTCAGGGTTTTGAGGAGCTGATCTTCGGACAGCGGCGTTTCAGTTGCGTGCACAATATGAAGTACACCCTCCATAAGGTTAGCCACAGCTTGCGCTGCGCCGAGGGCAGTGGTTGCAATTATTGAACCGTCAAGCGGTATGACAATCGCCGGCTTATCTTTCATATCATGCCTTTTGTTCATTAAATCCCTGCCAGGTAACGCCGTCCCAGCCGGCCGTGTAAATCCTGTCCGGCGCCAGCAGCACAAGAGAACGGTTGTATATTCCGGCGCCTACTTCTCGATCGCCCTCAACGGTAACGGTTATGTGCTTCTCCCGTTCCACGTCGAAATGGAGCAGTTGGTTTCGCCATCGAAGCGAAAATGTAAGGTGGTCCCACGAAGCAGGCATGCTGGGATAAAGATATACGCCGTCTTTTTTGACCCTAATTCCCGCAAAACCCATAATAACCTGCTGCCATAGACCTCCAAGCGCTGCCGCATGCACGCCGCCTGAGGCATTACCCATGTTGTTTGCCAGGTCTATCGTACCGGCCTGGCGAAAATAGCGAATCGATGTCTCCATTAGGCCGAGGCGGGCGGCAACGAGACCATAAATGCTCGGGCACAGTGAACTGCCGTGTGCGGTGCGCCGGTCGTAATATTCAAAGTTGTCTCTGAGCATCTTTTCGGTAAACTCGTCTTCCATAAGGTACAGGAGCATCACGACATCGGCCTGCTTGACTACCTGTGATTGCGCGGTCTTCTCCCGCCCGAGGATAACGTCGAGCGCGGCGGTTCGAGGCTCGTAGTCGGCGACGTCGATGTCGTGCAGATCGAAGTACCCGTCGAACTGCTCAATAAGGTTGCCGCTATGTATGACGTCTTTATAGATATTGTCGGCGATTTCAACCCAGCGCTCTATTTCTGTTATAGCGAGTTCAATATGGTTTTGAAGCTTTGACCAGATATCCGGATAAAATTCCTCAACATAGTCGATAGCCTCAACCGCTCTTTTTAAATTCCAAGCCGCCATCATGTTGGTATACATGTTGTCGTCTACGCCTTCGTGGTATTCGTCCGGGCCCTCGACGTCGTAGATATGATACGCACCATCCCCTTCCTCGACTCGACTGGCCCAAAAGCGGGCTGTCTCAGCTAATATTTCAACCCCGGCAGTGATTAAAAAATCAACATCTTGCGTGGCGTTCCAGTACGACCAGGCTCCGTAGGCCACCGCGGCATTTATATGCTGCTCCAACTTGCCGGAGAGGATGGGAATAATTTCACCTGTCGGTGCCAGTACAACGGGGGGCGTCATCTCCTCGCCGTTCATCGCGGACTCCCATGCGTAGAGTGCGCCTTTATACCCCATCTCCGCCGCTTTTTTTCGGGCGGCAGGCAAAGTATGGTAGCGGTACATGAGCATAGCCCGGGCGCATTCCGGATGTGTGTAAATAAAAAATGGCAGGATAAACATCTCCGTATCCCAAAAAATGTGCCCTTTGTAAACCGTGCCGGTAAGTGCCCTAGCACTAATCGAGCTGCGCTCATCAAGCGAATTAGCCGCGATGATTAAGTGGTAAGTCGCAAAATTAATCCACTTTTGCGCATCAGGATCACCTTGGACAGTAATCGACGACGTATGCCACCGATGGGCCCAGGCATCTACGTGTTTGCTTAAAATATCATTGTGTTTCTGGTCGGCAAGCCCTTCAACATGTTTGCGTGCGGCCGGTCCCGGACGGTCGGTATCCCTCGAAGTATATATGCTTACAAACTTGTCGATTGTTGCCGATTGACCGATGTCCGCTTGCCATATCCATTCTTCAAAGGGAATCGGTTGCTCAGCGTGAATGCGATAGTCTGGTGCTATCGATCCTCCGGAAAACCGGCTTACTTGAGCCTCGGCAATGACAATATCGCTAAATCGGGTTCTCGCCGTGACAAAAATGCCGGTCTCTTCAAGCGCCCCCGACTCGACAATCGCAAGCGCAGGACTACATTTTTGACATGGCTTGATGCCGGTTTCAACCCGAATTTGCGCACGGTAGTTTTCCGGGATAACGACTAGTCTTAATACCATGAGATGCCGGTCGGCGAGCGATGCAAAGCGCAGGTATTTTACAGTCGTTATCCGACCTTTCTCGTTACGATGACGCCACTCGCGAATAAGAACCGCTCTCTTCAGGTCGAGGATGCGCCGGTGTTCAAGGATGCTTTCGCGCGTCAATGTAAGTTCTTCGCCCTCGACGTAGATTCGGGTAAGCAGCCAGTCCGGCACTACGGCCAGCTCTTCGGTTGCGTCAGCCCCTGTTTTGCCATAGACGCCTGCGACCAGCGTGGCGGGGTTAGACGCCGACCCCTGCTCTTCAAGGGAGCCACGCGTACCGAGATACCCGTTACCGACCGTAAACAGCGACTCGATCTCTCTTTCTCGCAGTGGATTATATCCTTCTTCAATGAGCAGGAAGGCAGGATTATCAGTGGGCGAATATATTTTCTTCATCCGTTGTCCCTTCGCCAACATCACTTGTTCAGCACCTCACTCAAGTGCCATATTTCCATGTCTAGCTGCAAACCGAATAATCACCCGGCTAGATATTTACACACTGTGGGATTAGACATGGCCTACGTTTTCGATTCGACTGCAAAAGTGCTTACGCTGTGCGGCGTTGCTCTTTGGTCGGCGCGGCCTTTGTCGGCTCCTCGGGACCCTCTCCTTTAAAGTGATGCTTGAGCACGATATCGTTGAGTCTAACTATTCCCTCTAACTTCTTGTTTAAACAGCAAAATGCATCCGCGATACCTCTTGCCCCGGACAGCTTCACATAACACCTTCTCTTTATATCTTCTCTCTGATAGGGCACTAAAAGACGTATTGAATTAGCATGGGCTGTTGTTGGAGTTGCCGCTGCGCGAAGCTTTGAGTAAGCGCGCACGAATATCTCACGCTAAACTGGTTACTAACTTCGTGATATAGGGTATCCTATCAAACATGAATGATTTTAGGACAAGCAAGCTAAAAATCGCAATCGTATCGCCCCCTTGGTTCCCGGTTCCGCCGCCCGGCTATGGCGGTATAGAGCTGGTAGTCTCGATTCTCGCCGAGGGATTGCACCGCCGGGGCCATGACGTAACGCTCTTTGCGTCGGGCGACTCTGTCACCGAGACGCGGTTGGTCTCCGTCTTTGAGGAGGCTCCATACAAGTTAATCAAGGAGAATATCTACCTGGAGAATATCCACAGCCTGGCGGCGTACGAGATGGCGCGCGAGTTCGACATAATCCACGACCACGACGGCACCGGCAGCCGCCTGCTCGGGGCGCTGGTCAGCCGGCTCTTCGGGATACCGGTTCTCGCGACGATGCACGGGCCGGCGAATAAACCGAGCCTCGATTATTACACATCCGTCAGCGATGATTTGCATTATATCGCCATCAGCAACGCTCAGCGGTCAGACTATATCGGGCTCGACTTTTTGGCGACCATTCCCAACGCTATCAAGCTAGACGAGTATGATTTCTCTCCGACAGGCGGCGACTACCTCCTCTTTGTCGGGCGGATGAACGAGGAGAAGGGCGCCCACATAGCCGCCTCGGTCGCAAAAAAGCTCGGTCGGAAATTGATTATGATAGGTAAGGCGAGCGAAGAGCACGAGCAGAAGTACTTGGAGACGATGGTTCGACCGTTGCTCGGGAAAGATATCGAATACTATGGCGAGGTCGATTTGGCCGAGAAAGTGGAGCTGTATAAAGGGGCCGAATGCGTGCTCTTCCCCATCCAGTGGCCGGAACCGTTCGGGCTGGTCATGATAGAATCGATGGCTTGCGGAACGCCGGTCATCGCGATTCGCAACGGCTCGGTTCCCGAGGTGATTCAAGACGGTAAAACCGGCTTCATAGTCGAAGACGAAGACGGCATGATAGACGCCGTCGCCCATATCGGCGAGATAGACCGCCTGGCCTGCCGGCAACTCGTCGAGCGTGAATATACCGAGCGGACCTTTGTCGAGCGCCACGAGCTCGCATACGAAAAAGCACTGGCGCAATCTCGAGAGCAAGCGTCGCCGCGTGTCAACGCACCCCAAAAACTGCTGGAAGTCTGAGAATCAGATAGGCCGGGCATACTCTAGCCGGCTTGCCGCTCCGCTTCTTCGTAGCGCATCTGCCGCATGAGCACGCGCGTTACGTCGGCTGCGGTTAGGATACCCATCAGATGGCCGCCTTTCATCACCAGCATCCTTCCGTCCGCCTGGAGATTAAGTTTCGGCAGAACCTCCGTAAGCAGAGCTTCCGGCTGTGCGACGATATCGAGCGATAGTGGGCGCATCACATCGCGCACGCGCTTGTCGTCCCAAGCCATTTTCGGTACGCCTTTGACGCTGTTGAACGTTATGATACCTTGAACCTCTCCATTATCGGTTACCGGGTAAGCGACCCACAAGTGCTGGGTAAAATAGTCTGTGACTGCGTCAGCGAGCGTTATCTCGGGGCTTATGGTCTGCGGATTGGGAGTCATCGCTTGGCCGACCGTGACTCCTTCGAGTGCCAGACGGTAGACGACCTGTTGATAGCCGGCTTCGGCGGACTGCAACAATATCCAGCCCAAGAGAAGAAACCACAAGAGCCCGATATTGCCGGAGACGACCCCGAAGACACCGAGTGATATCAGCCCGTAGGCCAGGGCTTTGCCGAAACCGGAGGCAATAGCCGTCGCGCGTCGCAGGTTGCCGGTAAAATGCCAAATCGCCGAGCGAAGCACCCGTCCGCCATCGAGCGGAAACCCGGGGAGCAGGTTGAATATAGCGAGCACAATGTTTATATAACCTAACCACAATACCGGCGACAAAAAGACGGGACCCAGATTGGCTCCTTGGCCGATAAAGAACACGGCGACAAAAACAGCACCGATGGACAGGCTGCTTAGCGGGCCGGCGATTGCCATCTTAAACTCCACCGCGGGGCTTTGCGGCTCGTCGGCAAGTTGCGACACGCCGCCGAAAATCATCAGGGTTATCCCTTCTATCGGCAAGCCGTAGCTTTTTGCGACAACGGAGTGCATCAGCTCGTGGAAGAGGACCGAGCCGAAGAAAAGCAGCGAAGCAACAACACCCATCGCCAAATAGGTAGCTGCGCTGAGGCCCGGAGCGGCCTGCGGGAACAATACCGCCGACAATCCCCATGTAATGAGGGTAAAGATGATAAACCAGCTGTAGTTTAACGTAATCTCTATACCGAAAATCCGGCCGATTTTGAGGCTGTCTCGCATACTAGTATCTCCAGTCGAGTTGATTTTATTCTTTTTTACCCAGTTATCTGAATACATAACGCACAGCTTTCGTTTAGACGATTGCTTTGCTTGTAAGAGACCGGCAGCTTGCCCGAAATGGCGCGGCGACCTGTTGACATGGGCATTTTAGAGCGTTAGACTTTCTGTTGCGCCGGCAACATCATAATTGACAAGGAGATACCATGCGAATAGTAATCGATATCGATGAGTGCATCGGCTGCGGGCAATGCGAGCAAATCGCGCCCGAAGTCTTTGAGCTGCGAGAGGACAGCATGGCGTACATGTTAAACGAAACGCCCGCTGAGAGCCTCGCCGGAAGAGTCGACGAAGCGATTGAGGAATGCCCGACCGCCGCCATCAGCCGGGAGGCTTAAGCGACAAAATGTCCGGCCTGCTTGGCTTTGAGTTTGAAGTCGTGGGCGTGTGAAGACATCGCCAAGGCGTCTTCGCTCCGAATTTTGTCGGCTTCGATTAGCGCAAGGAGCGCCTGGTCGAAGCTTTGCATCCCGTAATACCCACCCTGCTCGATAGCCTCATTTATCTTCGAGGTCTCGTCTTCGTTTACGATGTACTCCTTGATGGTCGCTGTCGACACCATCACCTCTACCGCCGGGATCCTGCCGCCGCCGACACGCGGGAGCAGGCGCAGCGATATGATGCCCTTTAGAGTGGCGGCAAGCATGATACGCACCTGTTTCTGCTGATACGGCGGGAATAAATCGATGATGCGGTTGATGGTCTCGGCCGCGTCGATGGTGTGGAGAGAGCTTAAGACCAGGTTTCCAATCTCGGCGGCTGTAAGGCTCGCCTGAGCCGTCTCCATATCCCTCATCTCCCCTATCATTATGACATCGGGGTCTTGGCGCACAACGTGCTTGAGAGCGTCTGCGTAGCTATCGGTATCGACGCCTATCTCGCGCTGGTTGACGAAGCTGTTTATATCTTTATGGAGAACTTCTATCGGGTCTTCGATGGTGATGATATGCCGCTGTTGCGTCTTGTTGATGTGGTCTATCATCGTATTCAAAGTCGTCGTCTTGCCGCTGCCGGCGACACCGGTGACCAGAATCAAACCTCTAGGTTCTTGGACCAGCTCCTCGACGACGGGCGGCAGGTCTAATTCGGCGATACTGAGCTGCTCGCTTATTACTCGCCTTATCGCTAAGCCGACGCTGCCCCGCTGCTTGAAGACGTTTGTTCTAAACCGTCCGATCCCCGGCAGGGTAAGAGCAAAGTCAACCTCGTTTTTCTCGGCGAAGAGGTTTTTCTGTCGGTCATTCATCATCGCGAGCGCGAATCTCTCGACTTCATCCATGTCGAAGGCCGGAAGGTCGGCGGTGCGAAGCACACCGTCCACACGCAGACACGGCTTACTGCCCGCCTTGATATGCAAATCGGAGCCCCTCGCGTCGACGAGGAGGCGTAAAAGAGAAAAATCTTCCATGTATGGTATTTCGGACCGGGCGGACAAAACTTTACCGGCGGCTGCTTAATGACACGAAAAGGGTGGAGATTTCTCCACCCTTTTCGTGTCATTTTACGAGCCCCGGGGGACCCGATGTCCTTAGACTTATGGTCTCACAGCACCGACATAACCGCCGTGGCTACCGAGACTGCTGATCTTTACGACGTCACCGGATTGCGGGGCGTGGATGAAACTGCCGCCGCCGACATAAATGCCGACGTGCGATATCGTACCGCCGCGCGCAAAGAAGACGAGGTCTCCAGATTCCAGGTCGTCGCGGCTGATTCGCTGGCCGCTGTTATACTGCGCCCTGCTCGAATGCGGCAGGCTGACACCCAATTGCCGGTAGACATATTGGGTCAACCCCGAGCAATCGAACGAACTGGGTCCGTCGGCGCCCCAACTGTAGGGCTTACCAAGCTCTCCCATCGCGACTCCAACGGCGCTGGAGCGGCCTTCGCCTCTCGACACGGAAACACTGCTGCCCCTGTTGTAGCTGACCTTTATCTTGTCGCGCAACTGGGCTTGCTTTCTTGACTCAGCACGCCGCTCATCCGCGATTTCCCTGCCGATGCGCGCCAGAAGCTTATTCCGGTCATTGAGCTGGGCCTGGATATTGCCCTTCTTGGCCTGCAATTCGGCAACGGTAGCTTTTTGCGCGCTTTCTTTCTCAACGAGCGCTGCTTTATACGCTGCCGCCTCCTTCTTGCTCTCCTTTAAATCCGCAATAATCTGAGCATCGCGATCCGCCAATCTCTCGACTAGTTCGAGGCAGTATAAAAATTGGTCGAGGTCGGACGTGCTCAAGAGCACCTCCAGATATGAAAGCCCGCCCTGGCGGTACAAGGATGCGACCCGCTTATTGATCGCCTCTTGCCGTTGGGATGATTCCTGCTCAGCTTCTGCTAACTTAGCGCTGACAATTTTAAGCTCGCTCTTAGTCTTATTAAGAGAATGGGATGCTGAGTTGTACTCTTCAACAACCACATCGAGCTGTTGGTCGATTTGGCTTAGCTGAGTCTTGATTTTACGGACTTCCGCTTGTCTGCCGGTGTTGAGCGGATTCGCGGTGGCCGGTGAGGTCACGGCTGTGAAAACTATAGTGACTAAGGATATGACTGAGATTAAACTGCGTCTGCTACGATAAATGCTACATCTCCTCCTATATTTCAGCGCTATCCTATGCTTCGTCAAAAAGTATTCTATGCTTTAATCTTCAAATCCTTTTCAAAAGTGTAACTGAGTAAGTTTATCACAAAATATTTTTTGAGGGCAAACCCGCTCTACCAGCGGTTATCAGTAAAGCTGCAGGTAGCTGGATATGCCATCAAATACTGCCACAGCGATTTTTTGCCTAAGAATCTCTTCTTCAAGGAGCGGCATCTCGTCCGATTTCGAGCTGAATAACGGCTTTATGCGAACCGCCGCGACCGCCTGACCCGGCTTAACGTCAAGCGTTGTCCGCTCGACTCCGAGGTCTTGCAACTCCAGGGCGCAGACCAGCTCCTCCTGCAATATCTTTGCCAGCACCTGGCTGCGCGTGGCGCGTTCATCGAAAGTATCGTCATAATGGACAGCGCTGCCGGAGCGCTCCTCCTCTTCAGCGATATTGAGGCTGAACTCGATGTAGATATCGGCCGCCCCATCGAAGCTGCCGATAGCGTCTCCATCGAGATACACCACCCGCGCTCCCAGGAGTTCCAGAAGATTGCCGAGGCGTATCCCTAGGTCGCGATTGGTCTCCACTGCTGAAGCCCGCGCTTGTCCCTCGAGTTCGTCCTGCATGAATATGGGATTGATAACGATACGCCGGTTCTCGAAAATTGATAGCGCGGAATCCTGGTTCCGGTGCGGGTCGGGATAGATGGCGCTCGCCTCGCTGCTTAAAAGATGGCGGAAGTTTTGGATAGCGGCGTGCGTCGAAGGACCGAAGATACCGTCGCTCTGCAGCCCGACGTTTCGCTGGTATTCGCGGACCGCGCGCTCGGTAGTCTCGCCGTAAACGCCATCGACCTGCCCGGTGTTGAAACCGAGCGTGTTTAAGTTGCGCTGCAGCTCTTTTACGTCGTCGCCTCGGAAAAAGGGGCTTCTTAAATAGATAAGGCGGTCGCCGAGCTTGTAGGTCGCCTCGACCAGCGCTCTCCACGTCTCATCGGAGACGACCCCGTCGACGAAGAGGCCGCGGTCGCGCTGAAACATGACTACAGCAGCCCCGGTCGCGTCGCCGAAGCTTCCATCGACACCGCTCGGACCCAGGTTATAGCCGAGCCTGGATAGCCTTATTTGAATATCGACGACCTCATCGCCCCGGTCGCCTTTGGAAAAAGATCGCATCATATCCCCGCGCTACTACTCGTTCATGGTCGAGCACTCTGGTGAGCAATAAATCTCTTCGTCTGCTTCGAACGGTCTCCCTATTATCTTGCAGCCGCAAGAACAGCACTTCGGCGCGAGCTTCGTTATGGCGCACTGAAATGAACAAAACGTGTGGACCGAGCGTCCATAGCTTACCTCAAGAGAATGTTCGGTTTCAACCTTACAGACGTCGCATTGTTTTATCATTCTCATCATCCCCTTCAGCTGTGGAAAGTCCGGGCGCCCACTTACCCCAAGATATTACCATATAGATATAATATAAGCTTCGGAGTCGGTTTTTCAAATAAGTAACGCGGTGTTCGGAGACGAAAAAGGGGCCGCCCGTTGAGCAGCCCCTTTGATAGTCTCTGGTGTGCCTACTTTGCCTGTTTTCCCGGTTGCCGTATCCGCTTCGCGGGTGTCTCGGGCCTGAGCGCCAGCTCGAGGACCTGATCCATGTGGTCGACGAAGTGGAATTTGAGTTCTTCTCTGACCTCTTTGGATACGAGTTCGAGGTCTTTCTCGTTCTCCTCGGGCAGGATTATCTCCTTGACGCCGGCCCGATGCGCGGCCAGGACTTTTTCCTTGACGCCGCCGATTGGGAGCACGCGACCCCTCAGCGTTATCTCACCGGTCATCGCCAGCTCGCGTTTGACCGGGCGCTTGGTCAGCGTCGAGGCCAAAGCTGTCGCCATCGTGATACCGGCCGATGGACCATCCTTGGGGATAGCTCCGCCGGGCACGTGGATGTGCGTGTCGAACTCGCTATAGAAATGCTTGTCTATTTTGAGGACCTCGGCACGGGAGCGCACATAGCTCACAGCCGCTTGCGCCGACTCGCGCATAACCTCACCGAGGTGGCCTGTGAGAATCAGCTTGCCCTTGCCGCTCAAGGTCGTCGCCTCGACAGAGAGAACGTCGCCGCCCGCTTCGGTCCAGGCAAGCCCGGTCGCGACACCGACCTCGTCGGCCTCTTCGGCCAGCCCGTAACGGAACTGGCTCGGCCCCAGGTAATCATGGAGGTTCTTTTGTGCTATCTTTAAGCGCTTCTTCTCGCCTTCGACGACTTTTCGCGCTACTTGGCGGCAAATACTTGCTATCTTGCGTTCTATGTCTCGCACGCCGGCTTCGCGGGTGTATTCGCGAATGATCTTCCGGAGCGCCGATTCCTCTATCAAGATGTTCTTATCGGTTAACCCGTGCGTCTCTACCTGCTTAGGAATGAGATACTCGGTCGCTATATGGACCTTGTCTTCCTCGGTGTAGCCCGAGTACGGTATTACTTCCATGCGGTCTCTGAGCGCCGGCGGTACCGTCTCCAGCATATTCGCCGTCGTGATAAAGACGACGTCGGAGAGGTCGAACGGCACCTCTAGATAGTGGTCGCTGAAGGCGAAGTTCTGCTCGGGGTCGAGCACCTCCAGAAGCGCCGCGGTAGGGTCGCCCCTAAAATCGGCTCCGACTTTATCTATCTCGTCGAGCATGAAGACCGGATTTTTGGTCCCCGCCTGCTGTATGGCTTGGACGATGCGACCGGGCATCGCCCCGACGTAGGTGCGACGGTGTCCCCTTATCTCGGCCTCGTCATGGACGCCGCCGAGTGAAATCCGCACGAACTTTCTCCCTAGAGAGCGCGCGATGGATTTGCCGATGGAGGTCTTGCCGGTTCCCGGCGGACCGACGAAGCAGAGTATCGGCCCGCGCATCTTCTCGGTCAATTTATGGACCGCAAGATACTCGAGGACACGCTTTTTGACATGCTCTAGACCGTAGTGGTCTTCGTCGAGTATCTTAGACGCCTCTTTAAGGTCGAGTTTTTGCTTCGATTTTTTCTGCCAGGGTAAACCGATGAGCCAATCGAGGTAGGTACGAATGACCGATGATTCCGCGGCCGCTTGAGGCATCTTCGCCAGCCTATCGAGCTCTTTGAGCGCCTTCTCATTGACCGGCTTCGGCATCTTGGCCGCTTTTATCTTGGCGCGCAGCTCATCTATCTCCGCGGCCTGTTCGTCCGCTATGCCGAGTTCCTGGTGGATGGCTTTTAGCTGCTCGCGCAGGAAATATTCCTTTTGGGTCTTTGTCAGCTGCTCTTTGACGCGCGACTGTATTTTGCTGCCTATCTCGAGTATCTCAAGCTCGCGGCTTAAGAAAGTGCTGACCCGCTCCAGGCGTTCGCGAGCGTTGACGGCTTCGATTATCCGCTGTTTTTCATCTATCTTTAGATTCAAATGGAACGCGATAAAATCGGCGAGGCGGCTCGGCTCATCGATATTAGCGGTGGCCAGCAAGACCTCTTGCGGTATAGGCTTGCCCAGGCTTGCCGCCCGTTCGAACTGCGAGACGAGATTGCGCATGAGCGCCTCGACCTCGATATCTTTTTCTTCTTCTTCGTCTAAGACCTTTATCCTGACCCTGAAATAGGGCTCGGTCTGTGTGAACTCGACGATTTGAATGCGGCTGAGTCCTTCTACGAGCGCTTTAGCCGTACCATCGGGTATTTTCAGTTCCTGCATGATCGTGGCGGCTGTTCCGAGCTGATATAGGTCTTCTATCTCCGGCTCCTGGACATCGGCTATCTTCTGGGTGACCAGCGCTACGATGTGCTCTTCCTTCATCGCCGCTTCGAGCGCGTTTATCGACCGTTCTCTTCCTACGAAGAGGGGTACTACAAGGTTTGGAAAGATTATCATATCCCTCAGCGGGATTAGGGGTAATTCTTCTGGTATGACTAGTTCTTCTTTGCCTGTTTCAATCATACGACTCTCCTTCTTCCACATATTTTAAACAACGCGCACCGCGGTCCTGCTCACATATATCCCCGGGTAACCGCATGGCTAACCCAAAACGGCGTAAATCTCGTTTCGACTTAACAGAGTATCGGATAACGTATAACGCTCCTTAATCGGGTATGAGAACTTTCTCGCAACGCTAAGGAGCCCTGCTGCCGCTGACGATAATAACTTTACCAGTTTTTTCGGATTTGCGGCAACAAGGGCGAAAGGTATAGCGATGAACGACGGCTTCGGGAGACTCGCAAAGGTCATCATATTCTTAGCGATAATAGGAGTGCTAATAAACGATGTGACCGTTGTGGCGACCAACTACTGGCTCGCGGACAAATTCGCCCGTTCGGTCGCCGAAGAAACCGCCGGCGCATATCGAACCTCCGGAGGCAAGCAAGAGGTCGCTCTCATGGCCGCTTATAAGATGTGCGAGCAGACGCAGAGCAAGCTTACCGGCTTTGCCGTCGAAAACGGTTTCGCGACAGTGGAGGTCGAGACTACCCCTAAGAAAACCCTGTTCGCGCACCGTATCGGTTACTTCAACGCCTACTTGTCAGGTAAGGCGGTCGCTCGAAGTGCTACCAATTAAGCCATTGCCGGCATCTCCTTTTTTTCTGCGTGACCAGCAGTTTTTCTGCTAACAACAACTATCAGTTAGGCCCAAGAAAGTTTATACTGTTATTACTATGTCAAAAATAAATAAGAAACGGCCAATTTACGTACTAGACACAAACGTATTGCTCTACAATCCAAAGGCGATATACGCGTTCCCGGACGCGGATGTCGTAATACCCGACACCGTCTTGGGCGAGCTGGACAAGGTAAAGACTTCGCGGGCCGACCGCGAGCTGCGCTATCGCAGCCGCCAAATCTCGCGGATTCTCTTCGATCTATCCGAAAAAGGAAAACTTACTGACGGGATATCCTTCGGCAAAAATTCTATAGTGAGGGTGATGAGCTTTGACCCCAGTAAGGGGACGCCGGAGTCCTTCAGTGCAAAGAACTCGGATGATAGGATACTGACCATCGTCTACCAGGTAAAACAAGATACCAATGGACGGCCGGTTACTATTGTGACCAACGATTTGAACATGCTCTTAAAGGCACAGGCGCTCGGAGTCAACGTCGAGCACCCGGGAGAGGAGTTTGCATACGGCGGCGTCAAACGGGCCTTCTTTAAGGTAAAGGCCCAAAAGAAAGCGCTTACGGCAATCGCGGCAATCGCGGCGGTCGTAGCCGGTATCGCATTCTTCCCGCAATTCGCGGACTATTTGGGACTTCAACAGGGGACGAACATCCCGGAAGGGCCGCCACAGCTGGTCCAGGGCTTCCAGGATTACCAGAATAACGTCAAGGCGCTGGAAGCACAGCGAGATACGTACCTCGGGATAATCAAGAACAGTCCAAAAGATGTCCAAGCCCTTACGGGCCTCGGAAATACCTATTTCAACATGGGCCAATTGAGCCAGGACAAGGATAGCTATCAAAAGGCTATCGAGTATTATAGGAAAGCTCTCGCGATAGACGCGAATCAAAACTCTACGCGAACGGATATGGCTCTCGCCTATTCATACCTGGGCACGACCGACTTGGCTATTCGCGAACTCAATACGGTGATAAGCAAAGACAAAGATTTCTACCAGGCATACTTTAACTTGGGCGTGATTCTCCTGAAAGAAGAGAACGACCTGCTCAACGCACGTTCGAACTTCCTTAAGGTCAAGGAGAAAGCCCCGGAAGACAGTATCTTCTACGTGCAGGCCGATGAATACCTGAAACAGGTCGAGGCCCAGTTGAATTCGCAATCGAAAGGCGGGTAATGCGTTTGAGTAACGAATATGATGTGCTGATAATCGGCGGCGGGCCTGCTGGGCTGGCCGCCGGCCTCTATGCGGGGCGCTCGATGCTTAAGACAAAGCTATTCGAAAAAGAACTTATCGGGGGACAAGCCTCGATTACGGATATTATCGAAAACTATCCCGGTTTTCCCGAGGGGATCACCGGGTTCGAGCTTGCCGAAAAGATGCGCGAGCAAGCGCAAAAATTCGATGTCGAGTTAGATATGAACGAGGTCACCTCGGCAGACTTGAGTGGTCCCTTAAAGAAAGTGACGACTCCTGACGGCGAGTATACCGCTAAAGCGATTATTATCGCGAGCGGCGTGCGCCCGACCAAGCTCGATGTACCGGGCGCGGCGGCGCTTACCGGGCGCGGCATCTCGTACTGCGCCACTTGCGACGGCCCGTTCTTTAGAGACAAGCGGGTTATGGTCATCGGCGGCGGCAACTCGGCCGTTGAAGAAGCTATCTACCTGACGAAATTCGCGAGCAAGGTCACGATTGTGCACCGGCGCGACCAGCTTCGCGCCGAGAAAATAGTCCAAGACCGGGCGTTCAAGAACGAAAAGGTCGACTTTCTGCTCGATTCGGTACTCTCCGGGGTGTCCGGCGAGAACTCGGTCTCAGCGGTCACGGTGAAAAACGTCAAGACCGGTGAGGAAAAAGAGGTCGGCGTCGAAGGCATCTTCGTCTTCGTCGGGAACATCCCGAACACCGAACTCTTCACGGGCGCACTCGATATGGACGAGGCCGGCTATGTCATCACGGATGATGCGTTGATGGCTTCGATCCCGGGCGTCTTCGCCGCGGGTGATGTCAGAAAGAATAATTTAAAGCAGGTAGTGTGGGCTGCCGCCGAAGGGGCGCTTGCCGCGGTATCTGCCGAAAAATTCATAGAGACCCAGGAATAGAGAGGAACGCTGGATGGGAGAGAACGTGGTTGAAGTAAGCGAGCAGACTTGGGATGCGGAGATTATTGGTTCGGATAAGCCGGTTCTGGTCGACTTCTGGGCGCAGTGGTGCGCACCGTGCAGAATAGTCGCCCCGGTCATCGAAGAACTCGCCGGTGAATTCTCAGAGAAAATCAAGTTCGCCAAGTTGAACGTCGATGACAGCCCACGCATAGCCGGTCAGTTTCAGGTGATGAGCATCCCCACTTTCATCCTATTCGAAAAAGGCGAAGCGAAACGACGGTTCATGGGCGCGATGCCCAAAGAGAGATTTGTCGATGAACTTTCGGAGTGGCTTGGATAACCGATGAAAATACTCGTAGTAGACGGGGCCGGTGGCAGCATAGGCCAGCAGATCATCGTCAGGCTCAGGGAGCAACTCCCCGATAAAATAGAGATAATAGTGCTGGGGACAAACGCGATTGCGGTGAGCAGTATGATGAAGGCGGGGGCGAACCGCGGGGCGAGCGGCGAAAACGCCTTTCGGATAACCGCGCCCGAGGCCGACATCATAATCGGCCCGATATCGGTAATCGTGCCCAATTCGTTTATGGGAGAGCTTACCGCCGCGATGGCGGAGAGTTTATCGCTGTCGAAAGCCAAGAAAATACTGCTGCCGATGAGCCAGCCGCATATCGACATCGTGGGGGCGAGCAACCTGCCGCTCCCCCACCTCATGGACGAGATGCTCAGGATGGTCAAGAGCACGCTCACCGGCAATAAGACCCGTAGAGTTGTGGAGGTTAAAGGAAATGTGTGAGACAAACGTATATATTGAGAAAGACGGCGAGCAAGAGATGTTTATGAAAGATGTCGTTTCGATAACACCATCGGGCGACAAACTTCTCCTCGTCGA
Source organism: Candidatus Aquicultor sp. (assembly GCA_030682615.1). GTDB lineage: Bacteria > Actinomycetota > Aquicultoria > Aquicultorales > Aquicultoraceae > Aquicultor. Next base: position 16,571 of record JAUXNY010000033.1, read on the forward strand.
CCTCTTCGGAGAACAAAAGCAAGTCAAGGCCGAGTTCAAAGAGCTGAAGCTCCTCGATCATATGGTGATTTTAACGCCGAACGAATAGCGTAGACAGCGCGCTCGAAACCTGATATGCTTTTGACAATCTAATATCTAATAACCAGACCACGAAGGTCCAGCGGGGCGAACCCCGCAAGTTCGTGGTTTTT
>JAUXNY010000035.1 GCA_030682615.1 Candidatus Aquicultor sp.
TCAAAGAAGGGTGAGCGGCTCAACGGACAAATCGCAAATACCGTCATGCAGACGACGTCGGAGCCGCCTATGATTGCGGTCTGCATAAACAAGCAGAACCTCACGCATGAATTTATTGAAGCCGGCGGCGTGTTTTCGGCTTCGGTGCTCTCGGAAGAAACGCCAATGCCGTTTATCGGCCATTTCGGGTTTAAATCTGGAAAGGATTTCGACAAATTCGAGGGGATGAACTACCGCGCGGGACAGACTGGCGCACCAATCGTTCTCGACAATGCCACAGCTTTTATCGAGGCGGAGGTTGTCGGCACCATGGATGCCGTGAGCCACACGATGTTCTTCGGAAAAGTAATCGATTGCGATTTGCTCGCCGAAGGCACCCCCATGACCTATGCTTTTTACCACGAAGTCAAACGCGGCAAGTCGCCCAAAACCGCGCCGACGTATATCAAGGAATAAGCTCTCTTAGAGATAGAAGAGCGATTGAAAGGAGCCGATTTGATAATGGACAAATACGAATGCCTAGTTTGCGGATACATTTACAACCCGGAGGAAGGTGACCCTGATTCGGGCGTAAGCGCCGGTACCGCGTTCGAGGACTTGCCTGAAGATTGGGTCTGTCCGGTGTGCGGCGCCGGCAAAGACCAGTTTGAAAAGGTCTAATCCCCGTCGTCGATTTTTCTAAGGTATATGAAGCGCTCTAGCACTTTGTTGTAAGGGCTCCATTCCGCCCCTGCATCCGATTTCTCATCGATGAGTAGGAAAGCGTTGATTTTGGCATCCGCGTCGTCGCAGAGATGCAGGAGCAGGGCTTCGATAGTCTTCGGTTTACGCGGCGATTGGTTTTCGTAAGACCCATGGTGGCTCAGGATTAGGTGTCCGAGCTGAAGAACGATTTCAGCATCGATGTCACCCAGCCTGCCGGCCCGCTCGTTTATTATTTCGTAGCCGAGAACATGGTGGCCGATGAGTCGCCCAACGGTCGAGTAGTCTATAAGCTGCGCATAGGAGAACTCGCGCAGTTTTCCTATATCGTGCACGAGGGCACCCGCTACCAGCAGGTCCCGGTTGACTTTGCCCGGGTAGAGCCCGGCTATGCGGTCGGAAAGTCTGGCTACTCCGACCGAGTGCTCTAGCAGACCTCCCAGATAGGCGTGGTGAAAACCTTTAGCAGCCGGCGCCTTGGCAAACTCCGCCAGGATACCGTCGTCGAAGATTTCTTGGAGTAGCTTTCTGAGTTGAGGGTTTTTTATAGAGCCGACGATTTCGAGTAGCTCGGCTCGCAATGCGTCCGTGTCGGCGCTGGTAGTTGGTATGAAATCCGAATAATCTATCTCGCCGTCGACAACCGGCTCAAGGCTGCTGATTTTTAGTTGTGGTTTTTGTTGGTAAAGCTCGACGACGCCGGTGACTTTGACTATCGAGCCCACGTCGAAGCAGTCGTAAGTCGCGTCGGGCACGCTCCATATCTTCGCGCCAATCGTCCCGGTTTTGTTTCCAAGGACTATGTCCGCGAATGCGCTGCCGGTCTTCGTCAGCTTCTTCTCTTTTCTATGGACGACAAAACAAGCGTCGACATGCTCACCGCCTGCTAGCGAGTTAATATCTTGTGTCATGGAGCGCCCCTTATTCTCTTAGACCCTTCGAAATGCTTCACCCATTATATATTAAGCGGACGCAACGTTGTCAATTTAGGGTCACCTTATGTTTGGTCAAGCTAGTCCAAGAATAAGGTAGCCGGCTTGAGAGACCGGCGGCTCAATGGCGTTGTACGGAGGGCGCACAAAAGATATTATTGGTATATTCTAAAGATGGAATTATTTTTCAAAATATTATTCTAGGGGAGATTATGAAGCTTACTCAGATTGTCGCACGCGATATTCCGGACGCCTGGTTTCAGGCGATAAACGCCACCGTGGCAGACGGCTTTGACTATGTCATCGACCGCGGCAGCTACCAGGGAGCCAGGAGAAAAGAGCTGGATTTCGTGACTATTCAGATAACCCATCCCGGCGTCAGGCCGCTCGTCCCAGATATCCCGCCGCAGCTCGGCCTCACTCCGCCGGCGTCCGAGGAGTATGTCCAGGATTACATGCGATATCTCATGACCTCAGAGAAGCAGGCGAACGAGCAGTACACATATGGTGAGTATCTCGAGCCGCAGTTGTTCGAGGTCATACGGATGTACAAAGAAGAAGGGCTCGGCACGAACCAGGCGTGCATGGCGGTCTGTGACCGGGAATCGATTTATCTCGAAGACCCGCCGTGTTTGCGTCAGGTGGACACGAGGGTGCGCTATGGTAAGCTCCATTTCTTCGTCTATTTCCGTTCATGGGACTTGTGGGGCGGGTTTCCCGCCAATCTCGCGGGCCTTCAGTTGATGAAGGAATTCATGGCAAGCGAGATCGGTGTCGACGACGGTGAGCTTATCGCCGTGTCCAAAGGTCTCCACCTTTATGAGTATGCTTGGCCGCTGGCGAATACGCGACTGGGCAAGAAATAGCTGGGAGCGCAGAGTCCGGTGGCCTAACTTAAGCGGGTTGATTTCCGTGCCGATAGGCTGACTATGGGAAACACGTTGCCTCTCGAGATAGAAAAAATAGATTGGCCGGCGATACGCGCGACTCTGAAATCGGGCACGAAGATAGACGTCCAGTTTAACCAGTTCGATGCGCCGGTGGCGTATGTTGTCGTTATGGCGCTAGACATCCCGGTATTTTTTTGTCGCCGCGTGGAGGCCAATGTCCCCCCGAAGCTTGAATTAAGCGAAAATCCCATGGTCTATATACCGACCACGCGCGACCTTTGTTCACTCAGGGTTGTCGTCAAAGAATCCGTCTTGGGGGCGGAATACTTGGCGCTCATGCCGGCGGAAAACGCTAAATTTTTAAGGCGGCGGCGATCCGTACGTATTCGCACCTGGGAGAATATCAGCTACCGTGTTCAGTTTGATGGGAAGAGCAATATATATAAAGGTGTCGCCGTCGAAGACCTCGGCAGGGGAGGCATCGGACTTCTCGTCTATGCCGCTGGTCCCGTCGAGCAAAGCGCGTCAGCGCAGATAAAGATAAACCTGCCGGGAGAGAGCGAGCAGTTGGCGGCTTCCGGTGAGGTGACGCACTGCATCGCTCAAGACAACATGCCGCGCATGTATAGAGTCGGTATCAAGTTTGTCACGATAAGCCCCCGCGACCAGCAGACCATAGCGATGTACATGGAACAGGCGCGCTTGAAGGATAAGTCAAAATAGCGCTCGCTAATCCATGAAGACGGTCACTTCAGCCATTGGCACCTCCGAGCCGTCCTTCGCGCTGTGGAAATAGAAGAGTATTTTGATGTATCCTGTCTCTTTCGGACTCTTGTACCCGATTTGCTCTTCGAAATTACCCCAGTCGAAATTATCGGCCATGACCGGCACGTCACTCAACACGCTTCCGTTTTTATCGAGTATCCTGACCTGGAATTGTGCTTCGAAGACTTGTGCCTTGCCCTTTACAGTCAAGGGGTTCTTAACGGTGCTGAAAGCGCGCGGGGTCTCGACGATTATCGTTCTTTCCTCGGTTTTTGCGCCTTTTGTCAGCTTCTCTGCGCGGCTGAAGGGTTGCTCGTACAGGCCGATATGTCCCCACCAATCTCTAATCTCGCGCCCATCGACGAGACCTTCCTCATCGCCTTCGACAAGGAACTTTACTCTTTCGATGTCGGGAAGCCCGGTGAGAGTATTTACGATTTGCGCGATGCCCAGCTCCTCGCCTGCGGCTCCGACGTTTGCGAAAAGCACTTCCTTGCTAAAATCGACCGTCGCCAGCTTATTCTCGACTCGGACTGAGAGAACCTTTGTTTTAGGCGGGATAAGCGAAGTGCTGTTATTCTTTTTGGTTCCTTTTATTAGCTCCTCGACTGCTGCTTCCGGCATGGACTCCGGTTCCGCGATCGACCGGACCTCGGAGACCAGGAACTGCGTGCCGGCTTTTTCTTCGACGAAGTACAATTTGACCGATATTTTCTTTTCGGTAGTCGTTGTCGATGCGCCCGCCGGTTTTGTGGTGGTCGTCGCCCCGTCCGGTGTCCTTTGAGGGCACCCGGCGAGCAGCAATGCCGCTAGCACAAGTAACCCGATGGCAAGTACGGCACGCTTCATATCCAACACCCCTTATCCCGGTCGCGTCTGCTATTATCAATATTATTATGTTCCAGAAGAGCGCTGACTAAACCAACGCGCAATGGAACATAATTTAGTCCAATCCATTGAAGCGGAATCTAAATCGCTATACAATCGGCATGTGACGACTTTTAAAATTTTGCCTAAGGCCGGACAAGTGATAAGGCTCTCGGATGACCTCGGTAATTCGTGGAGTTTTGGCATAAGATATCTTCTCGCGGGAAACCGTGTATTGTGCGAGTGGCTTGGTGTGGAGCCGGCTCCGCCAAATGCGTTTGCCAAAGACCTGAAATTCTCCATACCCTACGAAAACGGCATAAATCTAGTACCGACCGAGATTGAAGAGATATCCTGGGATAAGAAGGAATTCAAGTTCGCGCTGGATACGCGATACGAGTTTGTGCAGCGGCGCGCTTTTTACCGGCTCGCTAATCCGTTGATGTCGGTGCAGTATAAGACAGGCGTTGGTTCGCTTCAACCGGCTGTAGTGGAAGATATTGGCGGCGGCGGTATCGGTATTATCGTCGACCGGATAATCAAGAGAGGCATTACGGTTGACCTGGAGATGATTCTGCCGGGTGGCGAAATAGCATACGCCATCGGCGAAGCCGTCCGGGTATCGGCTGCACGAAAAGAGAAGGGTTATCTTATCGGTATTAATTTTAGACGCATCAGTGAGGCTAATCGCGACAAGATAATAAAGTACGTCTTCCAAGAGCAGCTCTTAAAAGAGCGCTTGGAGGAGTAGCCCGGAGCGGTCATCGTTGTTGGACTCCGGTCGTTCAAGGGGGGATTATGTCACACATACACTTGCCGGATGGTGTTATTCCGGTATTCTGGTGGATTATCGGATACTTGCTTACCGCCGCGATGTTGGGTTTGGCTATATCTCGTACAAAATCGACCGAAGCGAGGCGCAAGGTGCCCCTGCTTGGAATCATAGCCGCGGTCATGCTCATCGGCCAATCGATACCGCTCGGGTTTATCCCGTTTCATCTAGGTCTCGCGGTTCTCGCGGGCATAATTCTCGGCCCGTGGCTCGGCTTTATGGCGGCTTTTATCAGCAATATGTTTTTAGCGCTGATAGGGCACGGCGGCATCACGGTCGTAGGGCTTAACACCGTAGTCGTGGGCAGTGAGGTCATTATAGGATACCTGCTCTATAACATACTTCGCCGGGTTACCGTAAGACCTGTATTGCCGGTGGTTCTGGCAACGGCGCTCACTCTTATTGTTACGATAGCCTTTATGGTGGGAGTCGTAGCCATAGCGCAAGTAAACCCCGTACTCGTTCTGACGGGAGAAGGGGCTGGAGCTATCAGGGATAGCGTTGTAGTCGATTCGCCGGTCGCCATATCCCTGCGAAGGTTCGTCGCGATTATAGTGCCAATAGCGGCTATCGGTATAGCTATCGAGGCATTCGTCACCGGATTAATCGTAAGGTTTATTTTGGGAGTGCGCCCCGAGATCGTTGGAGCGCCCGCTAGAGAACGATAGAGATGATGACTTTAGGAGAACCCTCGTGGACATAGCATTCATCGATAATCTTGCATACAACCGCGACAGCGTGATGCATAGAGCGCCGGCCCTATCAAAGGTCATAATGGTTGCGCTAGTTATTGCGGCGGTTGTCATAAGCACCGAGGCAGTCGTCTTCGTCATCGCACTGGCGTTGTTGCTGATGACGTTCTTGATATCGAATCTCCCGGTGCTGCGGATTCTGCCGTTTGCGGGATACGCGCTTGTATTCAGCCTTGTCTTCGCGGTCAGCAGTACCGGCGGCGGCATCGCTCCCATCGTGGTCATGCTTAAAGCGGTGACAGCCGCAGTATCCATGCTTTTGTTGATAACCACGACGCCATATCCCCAGATATTCGCTTTGGGTCGCAAGATTTTTCCGACCATCTTAATAGACGCGATGTTGGTGACATATCGCTCGTTCTTTATACTGATGGAGCAGGTAGGAAGGGTGATAATCGCGCTTCGCATGCGAGGCGGGTACTCGCCGTTGCGAGTCGCGGGGAACCTCAACATCATGGGAAAAGTCGTCGGCCATGGTTTCATCCATGCGTGGGAGTTGAGCGAGAATATGCAGAACGCGATGCTCATCCGGGGTTACCGGGGCGGGATGCCGGTCAGCGCTGCCCGAAAGTATTCCATAAAATACAGCCTGTTGCCGGTGCTATTGGGCGCTACCGTCCTTGTGGCGGCGGTGTTCGCATGAGCGAGATAGCCAGAATAGGATGTATCAGCCACATCTACCCCGACCAGACGACAGTCAAGATATGCGGGCTTGAGTTTAGTGTCATGGAAGGGGAAAAAGTCGTGATACTCGGCCCCAACGGGTCGGGCAAGACAACGCTGCTTCAACATTTGATGGGTCTGCTCAGACCGGTCGAAGGCGAAGTCCGGGTCTTCGGTGTCGACCCCAGCAAGCATTTCAACGACATCATCGAGAATTATGGTGTCGTCTTCCAACACGTCGAAGACCAACTCGTCGCGCCGACTGTCTGGGATGACATCACCTTCGGCCCCCGAAACTACGGCTATCCCGAAGATAAGATAGAGTCCCTGGCCAACGAGATAATCGAGCGCATCGGGATAGCGGACCTCAAGAACAAGATACCGCACTATCTTAGCGGCGGCGAAAAGAAAAAGGTGGCGTTGGCCGGGGCGATGGTGGCCCACCCCAAATTGCTCATTCTCGATGAGCCGTTTGAAGGTCTCGACCCGAAATCAAAACACGATATGCTCATGCTCTTAAACGAGTTCAATCGGATTTACGGGACGACGATTATCTTGACCACGCACGATATCAACATCGTCCCGGTCTTCGCCGACCGAGCATACGTCATGGTGCGAGGTAATATCATTCTCAGCGGCGCCCCGCAGGATGTCTTCACCGAGGCCGAACTGCTGCGCTCGATAAACCTAGAGCCGCCGCTCCTTACGGTGCTCGTCTCCGGGTTGCGCGACAGGGGTGTATCCATAGATTACACCAACGACCAAGAGCAGTTGCTCGACGAAATAGTCGCGTTGATAAAAAAGCCTTAAGCGCGGGATTATTCGATCGCTATAAGGTATAAGAAATTGAAGTGTCGCGGCGTCGTTGCGAAAATCAGCTGATCGCAACGGCGCCACGACACTCGTAAGGTCGGTCTATTCCTGTATCATTTGGTAGAGCATTTTGCAGACCTCGGCTCTCGTCGCCGAAGCGTTCGGCTTGAAGGTCCCGTCTTTATACCCCGAGATGATGGCTTTTACTTTGGCGGTCACTATGTAGCGCAACGCCCAGTGCTCGCCGCAATCACTGAAATCGCATGGTCCTTGCGACAGGCTGTAGTTGTTGGCAAGGCATATTATCTTACTCAATTCCGCCCTGGTGATGTTCTTGTTCAGCCCGAAACTCCCATCAGGATAACCCGATATGGCGCCGCGCGCGCGCGCGGTCTCGATGTATCTGAAAGCCCAGTGGTTTTGCGCCACGTCGCCGAAGGAGGGCGGGGTGGAGGAGCTTTCGAGGTCCCAGCCTTTCGCCAGGCAGACCATCTTGGAGAACTCGGCGCGCGTTATCTGCTGGTTCGGTCTAAACGTTCCGTCATCGTAGCCGCCGACGACATCGGTGTCGACCATCGCCCTCACGTAACTGTAGAACCAGTCGTTTAACGTCACATCACCGAAGTCTTTCTGCTGCGCTTCTTTCTCGGCAATTTCTTTGTCTTCGGGGTCTGCTTTTAGCAGGTCTAATAGCGGTGTGGTGCCGCCACCGCCACCGCTACCGCTAGATGGAATTGTCGTTGGTGTGGTTGTGTTATCGCCGCCAGGTGTGCTCGTGTCGGTACTAGGCGGGCTAGCCGGCGCTTTATACATGGTATAGGTGTGATAACCGCTGTTCGGAACCTTATCATATGACGTCGGCGGGGTCGTTTCCGATGCAGAGGCCTGGAATATCTCCATTTTCCAGTCAAACTTCTCTATATTTCCGAGCCAGCTAAGAGGGATAATGCCTTGGACAATATCACCGCTTGCCATTTGCGTCACGTCATCAGATGCGGCAAAAGCGGTTTTTGGGTCACCGTGTTTTGTATCATAGGCGAGTAAATAAAGTGCGCCGTTCACATCTTTTAACTCGATTACGCAATCGAAACCGTCATCGTCGACCATGCCGGTCGACCGGTTCTGGTCGGTGTCGAGAAAGAAGCAGATGCGCTGGTTTGCGAGGAGTGTCTTAGTAAAGGGCCTGTGTGTGCTGAATGCCAGCATCATATATTGTCCGTTATCCGACATCAGGACCTTATTGATATCGATCAGCTTATTCTCGTTGGGGTCGGACCAAAGCATATGATAGTTATCGGGTGCTGTGTAGTCTTGTGCAAACACCGATCCCCCCGGCATTAACGTTACCACCATAGCCATTATCAACAGAACAACCGTGTACTTTTTCAATTTAAACGCTCCTTTCAGGCCTGCTTGAAACCTCAGTCCTATGTAAACCCATGCTTGGTTGTATATTAAGCCGATAGTCTGCGCATACTTTTGCAATCTCTACCAGCAGTTATTAGCATACCGTTTGCTTATTAAGCCGGTATTTCGCTCCTTGAGCTACTAGCTTTTACCCCTGGCCGCTCTTTTTAAACAAAGACGCTGCGAAAGGATTTAGCACCGTGACCATTGCTTATGACGCAAATTAGCGGAAATCCGGGGACTGGGCGCGTCTTTGCGCTAGCAGAGAGTTTCTTCAAGCGGCAAATTACAAATAAAATAGGCCTGATAATGTTGGATAATGGTCGAATCTGCGCTATACTAAAGGCTGGATAAAGCACTACAAGATGTACATATCTCTATTTTTTTGTGCCATATTGAGAAAGTTTACACATAACGATTTTTAGCACGGGTCGGCTTGGAAATGGTAAGGGCCATCGTGCGATGGATTAGAAGAGGTGAAGTTTTTTGAAGGGTAAAATCATTATTGCCTTGCTTATCGTAGCGGTAATCGTTGGCGCAGGATACGGCAGCTTTAGGGCCAAGAAGCAGTACGTCGAGAGGACGGCCATAGCTGAAAACAGAGGAGATTTTGCGACCGCTATCAAGCAATTTAACAAAGTGGTATTGATCGAGCAGCTAAATCCGGTCAACATGGGAAAACCGACTGCGGCCGCGCATATCTACAGGGGCCGGCTCTACTTCAACAACGGTGAGGTCAACAAGGCGCTGGAAGACCTAAATGCAGCCATAAAGATGGACAAGAAAAACGCTGAAGCACACTTCGGCATCGCGCTCATCAGGCTCCAGGAAGGCGACCTGAAGCAAGCAGAAAAAGAGCTCACCATCGTTATCAAAGAGAACCCGAAATGGGTAGAGCCGTATCTGAGCCGCTCGGTTGCGTATAGGAAGCTCGGTGAAAAGGATAAGGCAAAAGCCGACCTGGAAAAAGCCTTGAAGCTCGACCCGAGGAACGTGGCTGCTAAAACCGCACTCGATTTTCTTGAATAGAAACTCGAACGAATAATAGTCCATTAAAAAGCCCGGCGCATGCGCGGGGCTTTTTTTGTTGAGTTTTACGGAGCGTAGACAATTGCAGGTCTTACGCGCTAGCTGAATTCTTATTTGTGCTGCGGGTGCCTTGACGCTCGGTAAGCGCGTGCTCCTTTTCGAGCAACTCTATGAATTTATCTGCGAGTCGCGGGTCGAACTGCGTTCCCCGGCAGCGTCTCAATTCAACTATGGCCTGATTATGAGATAAGCCTGCGCGATATGGCCTGTCCGATACCATCGCGTGATACGAATCCACGACACTGATGATCCTGGCCTTCAAGGGTATTTCTTCGCCGACCATGCCATCGGGGTAACCTGACCCATCAAACTTTTCATGATGGTGGAGGATGGTCTTGACGACTTCGCGCAAACCGCTAAGGTGTCTTACTATATCCGCACCCAGGACGGGGTGTCGGTCGATGTATGACCACTCATCGTTTGTCAGTGTGTCCAGCTTGTTAAGGACTGCGTCGGGCACTCCGATTTTACCGATATCATGGAGCAGGCCCGCTATACTCAAATTCGTCACTTCTTTCTCATCGAGACCTAACGCTTTGCCCAGAGCAGCTGCATATCTGGCGACGAATTCTGAGTGGCGATGGGTGTAATGGTCGCGGGTATCGACCGCTTTGGCAAGGGAGAAGACCGCGTTGATTATCACCTCATCGGGAGGCTTTCTGTCGCGAGGTTCAAATGTGGTGTCGGCGGTTGCACTGCCATGGCTTTTCGGGTACGCGATGGAATTAGGACCGAGCCGCTTAGCCTCGGCCAGAGCTTCGCAAGCCGTGTCGATAAGGCCTTTGCTGTTCTCGCCGTATTTCGGGTAATGTGTAATGCCTATGCTAACAGTAATCGGGATTGAGATATTGTGTTTTGTGTTGAATTGTTGTGTGGCGACCATCATAGCTATGCGTGCGGCTGCCATCATAGCTTCTCGCTCATCGGCCTCGGGCATCACGACAACGAATTCCTCGCCGGAGTATCGAGCCGCGATGTCGGTTTCGCGGCTGCAATCTTTGATGATGTCGGCAATCTTTTTTAAAGCACCGTCACCGTAGACGTGCCCGTTGATCGCATTGAACCGGGCGAAACTGTCGACGTCGATCATCAATAGTGCTAATTGGCGGTCATATCGCTCGGCGCGCTTTATTTCCACGTCTAGGCGGTCCTGGAAGTATCGGTGGTTGTTAAGGTCGGTCAATCCATCGACGATGGCCGTCCCCGCCATGGAGCCGACCCGCTCACCGATATTCTTAGCCATCTTGTTGAGCGCGCCCGCTAGGTCGCCGAATTCGTCGGTGGTTTGAACCCGTATCCTCTGGTCGTAGTCGCCCTCTGCGATTTTTTTAGCGGCATCCAGCATATCTGTAACTGAACGCGAAATACGAGACGAAGTCAAAAAGCCGATTAAAGCTGAAAGGAGTAGTAGGATACCTATTGGAATGAGTAGGTCGCGTTGGTCTTCACGGATTATTTCTTTTACAGCATTCGCCGACATATCAATACCTACAATTGCGACGGCTTCGCCGCTCTTATCGTATATCGGCGCATAGCCCGAAAGCCAGTTTCCCCATTTGTCGGTGGTGATTTCTGTGTCGGCCGTCGGTTTTTCAAATGCCAGCTGCATTTCCGGGTAAGACGCTACGTCATAGTCGTCTCCTATGTATGACATCAATTCAGGATTTTCTTCAGCGTCGACTATAAATTCCCACACGTTCGCTTTTTCGGTCCTGACCATCGTATAGATGTATCTGATTTTCGGGTTTGCCGCTTTGATTGCTTTAAGTTGTGCTTTTATTTCAACGTACAGCTCTGATTTATCGTCACCGCTTGCGGCTAGTTGCTCGTGCTGGTCGCCGTCGATCAACGCGGATGCGGTTCTAGCGGTAGCGACTAGTTCGTCGCGAAGTCCCTCGAAGCTATGCTCGTAGCTCGTTTTTATACCTATATAGGCGCTGGATACCGATACGAACAGCGAAGTAAGAAGGATAATCAGAAACAACTTTGTCTTAATGGAAACCCTATATTTTCTGAACGCCCGTATGCGCTGCTGCTTATGCATATCAATACCAAGTTGTTGTTAATGTTTATGTACTAAGCTATCGTCAAGGTTTCAGCGCTTCTTAATAGAAACTCTTACTAGACGTTTTAAGACGACCGTATGGGGCTTTGCCTCGATAGTCATGGGGTGCTTGTAAGCGCTAATGGCGTATCATGGTAGGGTTGTAGTACCGTAATGGCGGAGAGATAAAAGGCTTATTTGGCGCGCTTCTTTGGGCATTCTTGCTACCATGGGTTGATAATACCATTATTGCAAGCCCGGGAAAATCGCCGGCGGTTGCATAATAAAGGCTTTAGGTGAGGGCGTTTTGGCGTGCGAGGGCATGAGATTGATGCGCATCAGCTACCAGGCCATACGTTAGATTGTGCGCAAAAGCGCAGGTAGGGGAGGGTTATTAACTTTTTGGCCAACCGGCGTATCATAAAGAACAAGTATCTCAATACAAAAGCCCCCGAAAAGGACGAGCTAGCCTTAGTTGAAGATCAATCTCATGATTTGGGCGCAACAAACCGGATTTTGAGGCACAAGCGCCTTCTGGTAAAGTAATTATGTTATGTTTAGCAGTAAATTTCCAGTATATTCCAAGGGAGGTATAAGCGATGGGTGAGAGACTCGACCTCGACAACTTAAGAGCGTCGCTTAAACACCCGGTCGTAGGGGAGCTTAGCCGCCTCTTTGAAGAGGCGGGGAAGACGCTATACTTGGTAGGAGGTTCTGTTCGTGACGCGTTGCTCGGCCAAGTCCATGCTGACCTCGATTTCGCCACCGACGCCCAGCCTGAGCAAATCATAAAAATTGTCAAACCCTGGGCCGATAATCTGTGGCTCATCGGAATAAAATTCGGGACGGTCGCGTTGGGAAAAGGTCTATTGAAGATAGAGATTACGACGCTTCGCAGCGAGCGCTATGAAGACGCAAGCCGGCACCCGGTTGTCGCGTTCGACAGCGGGATTGAGTTGGACTTGTCGCGCCGGGACTTCACCGTCAACGCGATGGCGCTGGAGCTTTCCACGGGGGATTTAATAGACCCTTTCCACGGTCAAGATGACCTGGTAAAACGGTTGTTACGCACCCCGCTCAGCCCCGAGCAGAGTTTCTTGGATGACCCGCTTCGCATGATGCGCGCCGTCCGCTTTGTCTCGACCATGGGGATGTATTTGTCCGATGAGACCAGGGATGCGATAAAGCAATACAAGGGTGAGCTGGCGCGGGTGTCGAGTGAGCGCGTGCGTGATGAGTTCTCCAAGATTCTCACGGGCAGCGAGCCGTCAAAAGCATTGCGCCTGCTTATCGAGACCGGCCTGAGCGATGAATTCGTCCCTGAGATATCGCGGTTGAAGGTCACTCAAGACCCTGATTACCACCATAAAGATGTCCTGGAGCACACCTTGCTGGTAGTTGAACGTACCGAGCCTGAGCTGGCGCTTCGCTTAGCCGCGCTCTTTCATGATACCGGCAAACCCGATACGAAGGAGATAATAGAGGGCAAAGTGACCTTCTACAACCACGACCACGTCAGTGCCTATACCACTAAGAAAAGGCTGCGCGCACTCAAATATCCCAAAGCGGTCATCGAAGAGGTTTATGAGCTTGTCTACCAGCACATGCGTGTCTACACTTACCGCATGGGCTGGACCGACAAGGCGGTTCGAAAATACATCCGCGACGCCGGTGATTTGAGGGCTAAGCTCAACGCGCTTATCCGGGCCGACTGCACGACGAAGAACCCGCGTAAGATGAGCCAGTCGCTTCGCGTCCTTGATGAGCTGGAAGAACGTATCGTCGAACTCGAGGCGGCCGAGGAGACGGCGAAGATACGCCCCCCCGTCGACGGCAACGAGATCATGGAGTATTTGGGTATCAGCCCGGGGCCGCTAGTCGGTGAGGTAATGCGCTTGCTGCTCGAAGCACGGCTTGATGGCGACATCAGCACCAAAGAGGAAGCGCTCGAGCTGGTCGACACATGGGCGAGGGACAAGGGGCTCAAGGAGTAGGCGACCCCTCTTCTACTTCCCCAACCGCTTACCTGCGAAAAGAGGAGGAGGGAGGAGCCAAGCAGTTTGTTATAGAACAAGTGTTTGAGTTTAGCGGGAGCCGGGCGTGTTTATCCGTGGTTGTTCCATGCCGACGACGGCCGGGCGTTTTGCGAACCGGATATAGACATAGAGCTTCTGAATCCAAGTCTTTCCAGTAAGAGCCCCCAGCGGCCATAAATTGATACGTAGTCTCAGTCTCAATTGAGGGCAAAATCGGGGGAAAGAGGGAACAGGGCGCACCTGCGCCTTTGTCGTGCGGTTTACCGAATTGCGCGCTCACGGGTCAAAGGCTGAGGCGTTTTAAATAAATATCCCATACGCTTAGCGGCTCGGAGAGCACAATTATGTGGTAGGGCAGGTGTTTGTTGAGATACTTCTCGAGTTCTTGGCGGTCGAACCCGGTGGCTTCACTCTTGTACGGAAAGCAACTATTGCCGGTTGTTAACCCAAGATAAACACGGCCGACTTCTCTATCGTTTCGACCATCGGGTCGAATCTTCCCCTTTAACTCGTTAAGAATACGTGGTTTTACCGCTTGCGTCCCCCCGTTTTCACAATCGACAGTAATCGACACAAAGCGCGAGTTTTTACCCGAACCACTGTTTTTATTGTGCTGATTATTCTGTCGTGTGGATGTCCCGGATGCTCGATGTACTTTGCCGGTGCTTTGCGCGGCTGTTTTTCCCGCCTTTGCGCCGCCTCGTATTGCTTGCGCCGCCAGCCAGGCCATGCCGTTGCGGTTTTTTATAGGGATGCCGGCGCGCGGGAATCGCGCGATCGTACTCTCTATATTATTGTCTCGAAGCGCTTCTTCGAGAAGCTTGAGCGGCACGGCGTCCCGCGTAAACCAGTGCGCGGGGTAAGTCTCCCCCGCGTGATTGGTGACGGGGATGATTAAGATATCGGGCGCGAGCGCGAGCGACCCGACGTGATGCGCGCCGTCGAAAATAACGCAGCGTATGACGCCGGCCGCGCGAAGTCGAATTACCGAGCGCCTCCCCCACTCGCCGGCGCGTAGGGCATCCGAGGCGGTTGCCTCGACAATCGCATCGATTTTCCCCGCAGTGGCGGCATCGTCGATTGCCTCGACGAGTTCCCTCTGCGCCGCCCTGCTTTTACCGACGAGGTCGAGCGGCTCGATGGTCGCGATTACGAAGCTGTCGGCTTTTTGTGGCTGTTCCAAGCTTGCGAGGTTCGGGGATGAGACGATGGCTATTTTGCCGTTCTCCAGCGCGGAGAGCTTGGCGGGGGGCAGCGAAGTCAGCCGAGGCAGGTCTTCCCCTTCGGGTATGGAGACAAGGTCGATGCGGGAGAGAATCGCTCCGGCGATAAAGGACTGTCCGTTTCGGATGATGGGAGAGTGGGTCCACGGGCCGTTTTGCAGCGCGAGGATGCCGATGATGTTGGGTGCGAGCACGACGATAAGGGCTGTCGCCAGTAATAGTCTTCGCTTTGTGGTGCCTCTCATCGGACTTCCCTTCTAAAACGTTAAAAGACAATCGTTCTTTTGTTTGAGTTTTCCCCAGAATTCGGGATAATAACTATCAGGGCACTTATTGCCAAACATGATACGGGCGTTTAGCTCAGCGGGAGAGCACTGCCTTCACACGGCAGGGGTCACTGGTTCAATCCCAGTAACGCCCACAGGTCAGAGGCCTGGAATCGCCAAGTTAGGGGTTCTGGGCCTTTATCGTAGGCGTATTCTAAGGGCAGCATGGCGATTCTTATGTTCAGGTCGCGTTTGTCGAAACGCAGGTTGGTCGCATCCGTTGCGCGCGCAAGCGACTAATGTTTAAACTAACGCTAACCGCTGACAGTCCCCGTTGTAAATCACCCCAGGCAGGCCTGTCGTTATTAAAAAAGGCCCAAAACGGTTATCATCTAAAGTAGATGTTCCAGCGCATCACGGTGCTTTGTAGATTTTATGCTAGCGATTGAGGTATTGATGAACGGCGGAAAGCGTTTTTTGCATGCGGTTCTGCGCCTCATGGGTGCGATGATAAATTTTGTTGCGGTCTCCCTGCTGGTATTCTTTGTGGCCCTCTACTTTACTGATTCACTTATATTCACCGACATTTCGACCTCGTGCGTATCGTGTAAGAAGCCGGGCTTTGAGATGGCGAGCCCCTTTCGGGATGTTAATGACGACGGAAAAATCACGGTCGATGAATGGCGGATTGCTATCTCTCCGACTACGACCGATCCGAAGATCGAGCCTGAACTCAACCCGACCGAGCAGCAGCGCGTTGCTCTTGAGCGCGTTAACTACTATCGCGATTTCGTCGGCCTTAAGGACATCACGCTGAACGAGGCGATTAATAAGGCGGCGCAAGCCCATGCTAAGTACAACGTCACCCACACCCAGTCCGGGCACGAGGAGTCGCCCGGCGAAGAGGGATTTACCGGCATATGGCCGTGGGACCGGATAAAGTTCTTCGGGTATAAGGAGTTCACTTACGCTACCGAGGTCGCCAGCATGCGCTGGGCCTCACACGACTACTTGCTACAGATTGACCCCAAGTGGGCCGTCGATGGCTGGGTCGACACCGTCTACCATCGCCTTCCGATAATAAGCCCACGGGTCTTCGAGGCGGGCTTCGGCGCGGGCAAAGTGGAGAAGCGCCTCGCCTATGTGATGGACTTCGCCAACCCGGGTTTCGCCGAAGTCAAAAGGGTGGTCCACTACCCGGTTGACCGGCAGAGCGACGTGCCTTTTGAGTTCAAAGGGGATGAGACTCCCGACCCGCTTCCAGGGAAGAAATACCCGGTCGGTTACCCCGTTACAGTCACGTTCAACGGATACCAGAGCATAAAGATCATCAGTTCCGAAGTGCGCGACTCCAACGGAGTAAGCGTCCCGTGCTATAGGCTGTTGCCATACTCCGACCAGTTTATCCGGGATTCGTTTGCGCTCATCCCGAAAGAGCCGCTCGAGCGCGGGATGGTATATGACGTAAAGATTGAAGCGATTGCCGACGATGACCCCATCTATCTGGACTGGTCGTTTACGACGAGCACGTCGGCGCGTGATTAATTTATGGGATTATTCTAAATCATCGGGGAGGTGAGAATGCTGACGGTATCCGACCTTGATATTCTTGAGTTAGAAGCTATGGCAAACACGATTCGCCAGGATATCATTCGCATGCTGGTTTCGGCCGGCAGCGGGCACGCCGGCGGCCCGCTCGGGATGGCCGAGGTCTTCACCGCGCTCTACTTCCGCGTCATGCGCCACAACCCCGATAATCCCGATTGGGAGGAGCGCGACCGGTTGGTTTTGTCGAACGGGCACATCTGCGCGGTCCGCTACGCGGCGATGGCGCGATCGGGCTATTTTCCGGTCGACGAGCTGTTGACCTATCGCAAAATCGACTCCCGCTTGCAGGGACACCCACACAACCTCTCCCTGCCCGGTCTGGAGAACACCGGCGGCCCGCTCGGGCAAGGGTTATCACAGGCTATCGGGAGATGCTTGGCGGCGCGGATGGACGATAAGGATTACCGGGTTTATTGCGCGATGAGCGACGGGGAGCACGATGAGGGGCAGACCTGGGAGGCGCTCATGTTCGCAGGCAACCATAAATTGCGCAACCTGACGACGCTATTAGACAGGAACAACATCCAAATCGACGGGCATACCGAAGACATCTTCCCTCTCGAGCCGCTGCGGGCGAAGTATGAGGCTGTCAAGTGGCATGTGATAGAGATTGACGGGCACAACATACGCCAGATAATCGAGGCGTGCGGGGAGGCCAAGGCGGTCTATGAGAAGCCGACGGCCATCATCTGCCACACGATTCCGGGCAAAGGGGTCGACTACATGGAAAACGAGCCCGAGTGGCACGGCAAAGCGCCCTCGGCCGAGATGGGTGAGCGTGCGCTTGAGCAGTTGCATGCCGAGGGCGAGCGGATACGGAATGGGATAGCGAAGTTGAGAGGATAAGAGGATTAAGATTCGAGAAGCGTAATGCAGAATCGTGGTGCACGACTGAATCTAGATCGTCACGCTTAAGGGGGCTATGAAAATCGTCAACCAAGATGCTCATCTGGTAGAGTCGTTATTCGGCAATGATGTTAAGAAAGCGGCGACGCGTGACGGGTATGGCCAGGCGCTCCTGGAGCTTGCCGAAACCGACCCCGATGTAGTGGTGTTGAGTGCGGATTTAACCGAGTCGACCCGAACGCTTGAGTTTTCTAAGCGCTATCCCGAGCGGTTTATCGAGGCCGGGGTCGCCGAGCAGAATATGGCGGGCATGGCCGCGGGTCTCGCGTTCGAGGGGAAAATACCGTTTGTGAGTTCGTTTGCGGTCTTCTCGCCGGGCAGAAACTGGGACCAGATACGGGTCAGCATCTGCTACAGCAAGGCAAATGTGAAAATCGGCGGCTCGCACACCGGCTTGACGACCGGCGGCGACGGCGCCACGCACCAGGCCCTGGAAGATATCGCGATGATGCGTTGCCTGCCGAATATGGTGGTGCTCGCCCCGTGCGACGTGATCGAGACAAAAAAAGCCACTATTGCCGCCGCAAGGCATAAGGGTCCGGTGTATATTCGCTTCGCACGCGACAAGACGCCGGTCTTCACGACAGACAAAACCCCGTTTGAAATCGGCAAAGCGGTCGTGTTCAGAGAAGGCTCCGACGCCGCCATCATCGCGTGCGGTACGATGGTCTACCCCGCTCTGCAGGCCTCTGAAGAGCTTGCGGCACTAGGATTATCGGTAATGGTGGTGGATAGCCCATCTATAAAGCCTATCGATATCGAGACGATAGTCGCCTCCGCGAAAGATACGGGGGCAATCGTGACCTGCGAGGAGCACCAGATTTACGGCGGTCTCGGCGGCGCGGTCGCGGAGGTTCTGGCAGCGCGTTTTCCGGTGCCGCAGGAGTTTGTCGGTGTCAATGATACCTTCGGTGAGTCTGGTGAGCCACGGGAGCTATGGGATAAATACGGTCTTACGGTCGACCATATCGTGAAAGCCGTGACGAAGGCTGTCGCGCGTAAGGGCGGTTATTGAAAGAAAGGGCTCTTAACCCGGGCAGCATAGTTATTACTTGGGTACAGCCCGCGACATTAATTGGTATAGTATTAACATGTCAGAACAACACTTATACGCAAAACTATACGATATCTCGGTCGGCATCCACGAGTCGATGCCGACATGGCCGGGCGACCCGGGCTTTGAGCGCGCGCTCTTGCATTCGATAAGCGGAGGCGCGTCCTCGGATGTAAGTGCTATTAAGATGGGCAGCCACACCGGCACGCATGTCGACGCGCCCGCCCACTTCTTGCGGGGGGCGCCGACAATCGAGCAGCTGCCGCTCGATGTGCTCGTCGGCGAGGCGGTCGTCTTTGGGCTTGACGTCGAAACGGCTATCACGCCGGCTGACCTTGGAGCGCTCGACTTTGAAGGCGTCTCTCGCGTCCTTTTCAAGACGCGAAACTCGGCGCTCTGGCAGAAGAAGGGGTTTGCCGAGGATTTCGTCTATTTTACTCCCGAGGCCGCTCATTTTCTCGTCGAAGCGGGCGTGAGACTGGTCGGAATCGACTACCTCTCGGTGGGCGAATACCATAAAGGAACCGAAGTTCATCACGCATTTCTTAAGAGTGGCATCGTCGTAATCGAGGGGCTCGATCTATCAGGGGTCGAGCCGGGTCGCTACGATATAATGTGCTTGCCGCTAAAGATCATCGGAGCCGATGGCGCCCCGGCGCGAGTGCTGCTCGGCCGGCGTTAATCACGCGGTGAGTCACAAGGTAGCTATTTGCTGTTTCGCTTCTCAAATCGGAGACGCAGCCACACCGACACCGCGTTCATCGAGAGCAACACGATAAGCAGGACTATGATAGCGGCGGCTGCCAGGTTGCTGAACTCGGCCTGCGGGCGCGATACCCAGCTGAAAATCTGAATCGGTAAGACCGTAAACTCATCCAGCGGGCTTCGCGGCACGAACGCGACGAACGAAAGCGCCCCGATGAGGATAAGCGGTGCTGTCTCTCCGATAGCGCGCGATACCGTAAGGATAGAGCCGGTAAAGATGCCGGAAAGTGACGCGGGCAGCACGATATGGCGAATCGTTTGCCATTGTGTCGCGCCCATAGCCAGAAATGCCAGGCGAAGCGAGCTCGGTACGCTTCGAATCGCCTCACGCGATGTGATTATCATGATAGGGAGGACCAGCAGAGTCATCGTGAGCGCTCCCGCCAAGACCGTGCGACCGAGCATCATACCGCGCACAAAAATAGCGAGACCCAGGATACCGTAGACTATCGACGGCACGCCGGCGAGGTTGGCTATATTGATATCGATAAAATTCATCAACCGGTTTTTTGGAGCATATTCCTCCAGAAAGATGGCGGTCGCGACGCCAATCGGAAATGCGAAGAGCGCCGTTATTGCAGTGACCCACAGTGTCCCAGTAAGAGACGAGTAGATGCCCGCTCGCTCCGGTATGCGCGACGGGAAGCTAACCAGGAACTGGAAGTCGAGCCAGCCAAGGCCTTTGCGAAAAACATCGAACATCAAAACCGCCAGAGCGATTAGCGCAAACGCCGTCGCCATAAGAACCAGACCGTGGAAGGCCACATCGAGCGTAGCCCTTCGCTTCGATCGTCTCTGGAGCGCTACCGATTCTTCTTCCATTACTCGTACACCTCCCGGTAACGACGCGTAACCATCTGCCCGATGATGTTCATCGCAAGCGTGATAAGAAACAGCAGCATACCGACCGCGAAAATCGTCTTATATACTATTGTGCCGTGCGGCGTATCGCCCATGCTCACCTGTACGATGTAGGCGGTCATCGTCTGAATGCTCTCCAGCGGGTTGAGCGTGAGTTTCGGCGTTGAGCCGGCGGCCAGTGTCACTATCATCGTCTCTCCTATCGCGCGAGATATCGCCAGGATGAACGAGGCTATGACGCCTGAGAGCCCGGCCGGCAGGACGATTTTTGTTGCCACCTCGAACTTGGTCGCCCCGAGCGCGAACCCCGCCTCGCGCAGCGAGTGTGGAACCGCGACAAGAGCGTCCTCGCTGAGTGAGGAGACCATCGGGATTATCATGATGCCGACGACGATGCTCGCGCTGAGCGCATTGAATATGCTCATATCAGGGATGAACGTGCGAAGGAGCGGGGTGACGAACGTAAGGGCGAAGTAGCCATAGACGACAGTCGGGATTCCAGCGAGTACTTCCAGTAAGGGTTTGACCACTTTACGGACGCCCGGTTTTGCGTAGGTGCTAAGGTAGAGCGCGCTTGCCAGTCCGATAGGCAACGCCACGAGGCTCGCGCCGACGAGAATGATAAGCGTTCCCGCGACGAGCGGCATTATACCGAAGTGTTTGTCGGCGAAGAGCGGTGTCCAGCGCGTGTCGGTCAGGAATTGGCCGAGCGGCACCTCCTGGAAGAACGAAAAAGTCTCCGTTATCAGGGACAGGATTATACCTACGGTGGTCAGCACCGATATCAGGACGCAGCCGAGGAGAGCCGAATAGATGAGGCGCTCTTTTATCTTTCGCATTCTGACCTTGGCGGCCGGCAATTCAAACTCTACGCTTCTGACTTCTTCAGTAACGTTCAAATCCGTCACCCCTTGCAATAGAACGCGATAGCATCACTGGCCGTATCGGTCGCCAGTGATGCTGTTCGCATCGTGATGTCGTTGTTTATGTCTATGCGAAATAATGAACCACTTATTCGACTAACTTCAGGCTCTGCTCGTACTCCGCATCGTTGAGCGGAACATATCCGACCTCAGAAACCAGAGTCCTGCCCTCCGTAAGATAGAACTTGAGGAATGCTTTTACCTCGGGCCTCTCAAGCGCCTTCTTGTTTACATAGATGAAGAGCCGGCGCGCGAGCGGCTTATAGGTGCCGTCCTTGATGGTGGTCTCATTGGGCTCGATTGCACCGTCGCCACCGTCCACAGATAGCGCCTTGATCTTGCTTGTGTTTTCAGCATAGTAAGCGTAGCCGAAGTAACCGAGCGCGCCTTTATCACCCGCTACACCCTGTACTAGCACGTTGTCGTCCTCGCTTGCGCTGTAATCGGTACGGCTCGCGCCCTCTTCACCGTTGATCTCATCGGTGAAGTAGTCGAACGTTCCCGAGTCGGTACCGGGGCCGTACAATACCAGCTTCTCGTCCGGCCAGTCGGCGCGCACGTCTTTCCATGTTTTGACCTTGCTATCGGGAGCCCATATCTTGTTGAGTTCCTCGACGGTGATGGATTTTGCCCAGTCGTTATCGTGGTTTACGACGATTGATATCCCATCATAAGCTATCGGGATCTCGACGTATTCGATACCGCTTTTTTCCGCAGCCTCTTTTTCCTCGTCTTTGATGTGGCGCGAGGCGTCGCTTATGTCGATCTCGCCAACGGTGAATTTCTTGAAGCCGCCACCGGTACCCGATGTGCCGACCGTCACCTGAACGCTGGGATTCACGGCCATGAACTCTTCCGCCACCGCCTCGCTTATCGGCGCAACGGTGCTTGAGCCGTCGATTTTGATGTTTCCGGAAAGGTTTTTACTTTCGCCCTCAGTCTCACCAGTGCCGGTTGTGCTTTCCTTGCCACCGGATGTACAGCCAAATGCTGCAAGGGATAGTATGAGTGTAAATGCTGCAACGACTAAAATTTTATTCTTCTTCGACATGTTGGAATACAATTCCATTTAAATCCTCCTCGTATCTTAAGTTATTAGTGGCGATCCGAAGCGGGCCCGTTTTTCGGATTGTGCCTATACTGAGGATATAGCTCAATTGCCATCCTGTGGTGAAAAAGTTGTAACCATTTTGTTAAATAATTGTTAAATAACGTTTTTCTCTTTCTCAAGTGTTTAATGCATGATACAAGACCTGACCCCAGCGCTTTTTCAGGGCAATTTAAGTAGCGGTATCGTTGCTTACCGGAAAGCGTATCGTAAACGTGCTCCCGATGCCGAGTTTGCTCTCGACGTCTATAGTGGCATTGTGGTTTTCGGCGATATGTTTTACTATCGAAAGCCCAAGGCCGGTTCCGCCGGTCTCCCTGCTCCTGGCTTTGTCAACCCGGTAAAAGCGCTCGAAAATCCTGGGGATTTCGCGCTTCGCCATGCCGATGCCGTTATCGGCGACTATGAGATTGACCATAGCAACGGTTTTCTCTAACTTGATATCGATTCTTCCGCCGGCAAAGGCATACTTGATAGCGTTGTCCACGAGATTTCGGACCAGGGTTAGCAGCTGATCCCTGTCCCCCAGGATGAAAGGTATATCTTCAGGAGCGTTAAATGTAAGATGCAGGCTCTTATTTGCGGCGAGCTGGGTAAAGCTCGAGACGACTTCTTGTATGAGTTTGCCCAGGTCCACGGGCGACCTCTCGGTTGTACTTTCCGGGGTCTCAATTCTTGACAGGTCTATTAATTCGCGCACCAAGTATATGAGGGCACTTAGCTCTTTATCAAGCCTTTTAATAAAGACCTTGCTTGAAGAAGGGTCGGAGTCGATGCTTCGCAGAAGGGTTTCGGATAGTAGCTTTAGCCCGGTAAGCGGTGTTTTTAACTCATGCGATACGTTGGCTATGAAATCTTTTCTTAAGCGTTCGACATGTTTTTGTCTGGTGATGTTCCTGACGACGACAAGTGTTTGTTTTTCGTCGCCACCGCTTATAATCGGCAGCGCCCTGACGCGCAGTTGCCGGAAAGGCGTTTGGAGTTCAATCTCATCAAGGACCTCTTCGCCGGATGCCATGGATTCTTGAACGACATCGTCCAGGTCATGACTTTTTATCGAGTAGAGCACCGGTCTTCCTATAGCGTCGGCTGTTTTTACATCAAAGATTCTTTCAACCGAGGGGTTTGTCAATATAACGTCGCCGTAGTCGTTAAGGAGTAGTATGCCTTCGGCCATGTTGTCGAGGATCAGTTCAACTTTGGCTTTTTCCGAGCGGAGTTCTTCGATCCTACCTCTTAATTTTACCGCAAGGTTGTTTAACGATTTTGATAACTCCCCGATCTCATCGCCTTCGCGTACCGGCAATCTCTGCTCGAGGTCGTCGTTGGCCATCCGCTCGGCCATGACCATCATCCGCTTCAAAGGCGTCGTAAACGAGTTCGAAAGCACGTAGCTCGTCCCGACGACGAGCGTCGACGCGCCTATCGCGATAATGGCTATCCAGAAATAGGCTATAGATGAGCGGAGCACGACGCTGGTGATAAGGAAGGTCAAGACCGCTAGCAGTGTGTAGCTTACGACCAGTTTCTGCCCTATTCGCATAGGACCTTCTCCTCGGCCTGGAATTTATAGCCGAGGCCATGGACTGTTTGAATGTAGGAAAATATGGAGTGTTTCTCGATTTTATTGCGGATTCGCCTTATATGTACATCTATTGTGCGGCTGGATGCGTAAAATTCAGATCCCCATACCCGCGCAGCCAGGTCTTGACGGGTAAGCAGAACGCCCGGCTCGGAAGCAAGAACGGTAAGAAGTTGAAACTCTTTCAGGCGAAGGTGAACCGCTTTTCCGTTAACTTCCACGGTATGCTTTGTAAGGTCAAGCATCAGGTCCCCGATTTCAATAATCGGCGACCCCACAGGTTTTCTAAGGGTGTGTTTAAGATTTGCTTTTATGCGCGCGATTAGTTCTTCGATGCTGAACGGTTTAGTTATATAATCGTCGGCGCCCACCCCGAACGCTTTAAGCTTGCTGCGCTGATCTTCAAGGGCGGTGAGCATAATTATCGGCACGTTCGCCTTCACTTTGCGGATTTCTCCACATACATCGAAGCCGTCCATCTCGGGCAGAAGGAGATCGAGTAAAATAAGATCGGGGTCATGCTCTTTTATCTGCGCCAGCCCCTGTATACCGTTTTCTGCGGCAAACACCTCGAAGCCCGCACCTTTTAAGCTGTATTGCAGGGTCTCCCGAATCAACGGGTCATCTTCGATTACAAGAATCTGAATCATAGATTAATTCACTATCCCCTTTTATCTAGCTATATAGTAGAGTGTTTCCGGAAATTTTACAATCTACTCGAGCTTTTTCGCGCTTTCGAATCCAGAATGCTTATTATAGCTGGTTCCGGAGAGCCATTATCACTGATAGTTATAGATATTGATTGGGTTACCTGCCGTTGCGCTTTGTGCTGAACTTCAGTAAGTTCCGGCAGGCGACCCTTAAATCCTTTTAAGAATTTTTTGCTAAAAGAAACTGTCGATAGCTGCGTAGATCGTTGTATAATCACTGACGTATAGTTATCTAGTTTATCCAAAACGCCCACAAAGGTAATTTTCCGTCTCCTCGCATTGAGGCCGTATCGACATCTCAGCAGTATTTCCGTGCTCGATTAAGCGACCGCTCAGGAAAAAGGCCATACGGTGAGAGATGCGGCGTGCTTGCGCGAGGTTATGCGTTACTATGATTATTGTGTAATCCGCGCGTAACATGAGCAAAAGTTCTTCGATATGCGCTGTTGAAACCGGGTCAAGAGAAGAGCACGGCTCATCTAGCATTATTATTTCAGGTCTTACTGCTAAAGCCCGTGCAATGCATAAACGCTGTTGTTGTCCACCCGATAGGGATAGCCCGGAGACATTTAATTTGTCTTTAACTTCGTCCCAAAGACTAGCTTGGCGTAAACTTTCTTCAACGATCTCTGCCAGCTCTGTGCGTTTAATTCGCCTGTTGATTTCTCGCACTCCAAAAGCTACATTATCAAAGATTGACATAGGGAAGGGGTTGGGGTGTTGAAACACCATGCCCACCTTGCGTCGAAGGATGGCAAGGTCGATACCCGGATCATAGATATCGAAGTCGTCGAGCTTTATTTGCCCCTGCAAGCGGAACGATTTTATAAGGTCATTTAGACGATTAAGGCAACGAAGAAATGTGCTTTTACCGCATCCTGATGGACCAATCAAGGCCAAGATCTCATTTTCGAAGATTGGCAAATTTATCCGCTCAAGAACCTGCCCGGAGCTATACCAGGCGTCTAGATTTTTCACTTCCATTCTAAGTGAGTTTTCCTGATTCTTAAGTGACGCTTTCTCTCCCTTAAGCAGGTTCTTTTGGTTGCCAAGCAAGCTCTTTTGGTCTCCGTTTCGATTTTTCTCTAATGCCCCTGGTATGGTAAGCGGAACAAATGGGTCTTTGATTGAGTCTTTGGCTGGGTCTTTAAGTATCATGTAATTGACTCCTTTCATTTCTGCCCTAAGCTGCGGCTTTAACCTTCTTTGATTTTGCCATGATATAATCGACCGTAAGGTTGAGAAATAAAACTATAAGTATCAAAATAAACGCTGCGCCAAAAGCTTTATTTGGGGCATTTCCTTCACCTGCGGGAGAAGAATAATAAACAAATGTTGTTAATGTGCTACCAGAGCCCTGCAGTGTTTCTAACCAGTTCCAAGGCAACCACCACTGTTCGGCCCCAGTCATCGTCATGCTACCACCAACACAGAGCGTAATAATGGCAGTATCGCCTGCTATAAGACCTATGCCTAAAATTATGCCTGTTATAACTCCAGGCAGGGCTGCCGGCAATACGGCTTTTCTAATTACTCTCCAGCGCGTAGTTCCAAGGGCATAAGCGGCCGTGCGGTAATTTTCCGGAACAGACCTTATAGACTCTTCCATGGCTTTGATAACAAAAGATACTATGTGAAGCATCATTATCAGCCCGCCAACCAGAAAAGAAGAGCCAAGAGCAAGTTCTGTTCCCTCAACCTTGCTGCTCAAGAAAGCAAGTTGTGGAAGGCTAAATAATATTAGACCAAATATGGCAAGCACAGCGCTTGGAACACCAGCCAGCACGTCGACACCGAGAGAAATTGATTTGGTTATAACGCTGTCTCTGTTTGCATATTCTGAAAGGTAAATCGCAGTTCCAAGAGCAATAGGAACGGTAACAAAAGTGGCAATGAGGATTATAATAATTGTTCCAGCTATTGGTGTGAGAATTCCTCCGGCTAACGCCTCATTAAAGCTTGGTATCGGATCGGTTAGGAGAAACTCAAGGTTGACCATCTTTGCCCCTATAATTAGAGGATAAAGTACCAACCCGGCGCAAACAGCCACAATTATAGCGGCACTTAACCAGCAAAGCACAGGACCAAGTGCTACCAAGCGCGATCTTTTAATTAGTTGGCCATTAATCATTTTGCCATCACCTGCTTTTGATACCATGAAAAAACAAGTCGGGCGGTTAAACTTAGCAGTATGCTGATAAATAGCAGGATAGTACCCACACCAAACAGCGCTGATTCGATGGCTTTTACACTCATGGCCTCTTTGTTATCTATGATAGCTGAGGCCATGACTCGGACTGGTTCAAGAAAAAAGACAAGGCCGTGCGATGGATCTGGAATAAAAGCCATGCCACCTGAAACCATGGATAAAGCAATAGCTTCTCCTACAGCTCGGGCTGAAGCTAAAATCATTCCGGTTACGATCCCCGGTATTGCCACAGGGATGAGTACTTTAGTTACGCTTCGCCATTGAGTTACACCCAAAGCCAGACTTGCTTCTTTATAGGGTTTTGGCACAGCTCTTATGGCATCGGTTGCAACGGTTACATAAAAGGGGAGAACCATAAAGGTAAGAACAATAACTCCCGCAAGCAAACTTTGGCCATCAAGAGGCGCCACAGCAATGAACTTCAGTGCTAATTCATTACTGATGAAATTATCCATGATAAATGGAACTACCACCATCAAACCTATCAATCCAAAAATAACAGAAGGAATTCCCGCAAGAAGGCGCACCATAGCTTCGACTGGCCGGCGGATAGCATCTGGGGCAAGTTCGGCTAAGAAAATTGCACAGCCGGTGCCTAAAACAAAGGTTAAAAGAAGCGCACCGCCCGTGGTTAAAAATGTTCCCAGAATAAGAGGTAGAGCACCAAAATCCCATTTTGGTGTTTCGCTAAACCATGCCTCTTGAATATGCTGATCCCACCCACCTGCAATAAAGAAAGCTAGTCCATTGTGCTTTAATGAAGACAGGGCCTCTTTTGCAACAAAAAGGATAATAAAGAAAATAGCGGTACTTGAAATAATTGTTGCGAGCAACAACATATTTTCTATGATTTTTTCCTGAATGCGATACCATCGCGCTTGACTTTTTGTGCTGGAAAACAAAGCTTCGCTTGAGGGTAAAACGCCTCTTATTTTTTTGATTTCCACGCTTTTACGATTAGTATTTTCCATTTTATTGATTTGCCCTCCGCTTATTTGCGCTGAATATCCCGAAAAGTGCCGGCCTATTCGCTTTTGATTAAGCCGGCACTTTTCTTTAAATCAAGATCTCGGCGAAGGAGAAGAAGTAGCTACTTCACGTGATAGCTTCTAAATCACCCTTACTTTTTCTTCGCCGGCAAATACTCTTTTTTTACGACATTTTGACCGGCAGGAGAGAGAACCCATTTCAAGAATTCCTTAGTTAGGCCTGTTGGCTCTCCTTTGGTTACGTGGAAGAGCGGGCGGATAACCGGATATTGCCCTTTTTCAATTGTCTTTTTGTTAGGCACAACACCATTCAAAGCAACCGGCTTTACCTTTTTGTTTACATAGGCAAAAGCAAGATAGGCGATCGCGTTCGGATTTTTGACAACGGCTTCACGATTGAGCCCATGTGTTTCAAGCATCTTTACGGTTGGAGCTTGCGGCTGCTTCTTTAAAAACAGCTCATTAAAATAATCGAAAGTACCTGATGCGGGCGGGCGTGAATAAGCCATAATAGGAGCGTCAGCTCCGCCAACGTCTTTCCAGTTGGTTATCTTACCAAGATAGATATTCATTACTTGCTCCATGGTAAGCCCTTTTACCTTATTTTTCGGATGAACTACTATTACTAGGGCTTCACGGGCAATTACGTACGCTTTTAATCCCTGTGCTTTTTCTTCCGGCTTTAGCGGACGAGAAGCTCCAGCCAGCGGTACTTTACCCGCTAGCAGGTCTTGAATACCTACGTTTGTACCAGGACCAGTTACAGTAATCTTTACATTCTTATTTCTCTTCATAAATTCTTTAGCTAACGCATGTGATAAGGGAAATACGGTATTTGAACCGCTAATGTGTAGTTCTCCGCTTAGCTTGGCTGCATGAGCTTGATTTGTGGTTAGAAAAGCTGCTGCGCTTAGCACAAGGCCCGCAATTATTGCTAATACAACAAGCCTTTTTTTGCTTAATGATATGCCTGTAAATAGCATCTCAAAACCCCTTTCAATAAACCTCTTTTATCAAACATTTAAATAAACTCTTAAACCCTTGTAAACCCTTGCTTCAATTATTGCTCTCTTTTTAGAAGACCTTATAGCTTTAGCTTTTGCAAAAACCACCTCCTAATTTTCAGCAGCATCTGTTTAACTTGCTTTAATGAAACCCCGCACTTTCGATTTAAATGCTAGCAGCAAGCATTAGGGGGTTGGTTAAAACGAAGTTTAAACTTTGTAAAAAAATTGTTACTCTGCTCGCCCTCCCGCCCCTTTGTGGGGTTCGATTGTCAGGGAAATCCAGTTGGGGGGGGTTAACCCCCCCAACTGGATTTCTTAACTATTTATTTGGGTCGTGCCGGGAACTTACTGTCGGCTATTCTTCAGCGCCAGGAGCAAGTTTAAACCCTAAGGAGACATTCTCCCTGGCTTTGTTGAGCAGGTGAACCATCTCAGCCCTGGTTACGAAGTTCTGAGCTTTGATGTAGAGGTTGTAGCCGTTTGCACCTTCTGTGCCATCGGGATTAACCTCTCGATACTGATGCTTGGTAGCGTCATAGGCTGCAACGTCGCCCCTGTATCCCTTAATGAGTTTCTGATCAACCGCGATTGCGATTAGGTCTCTCAGGTCAGGAGATACGGTCTTGTAGTCCTTGAAGATCAGGTCGATGCTGGTTGCGTCTACGGTCTTCTTGTCAAGACCCGTGGCCAGCACGAGGGCCGCAGCTACGTCTTCTCTGGTAGCTGGTGCGCTCGGGCGGAAAGAGCCGTCCGGGTACGCCGGCAGGAAGCCGACGGCTTTCTGGATGGACTTAAGAGCCCAGTGTTTTTCGGAAACGTCGCGCAGTTCAATATCGTCCTCGGGCTTTGGCAGGTAGAGGGCCCTCTCTGTCGCCGCCGCAAACTCGGCACGGGTTACGGCCTTGCTTGGCCTGAACATTTTATCCGGGTAACCCTTGACGGCCCCAAGGGCGAGCATGGCTACGATGTCGCTGTTAGCCCAGTTACCCGTGATATCGGTCGGCAGGCTTACTCTTGGCATGAATGCGTCTTGCGCAGGGGTTTCGGTAAAAGTACTCGGCATCTCAAGACCTGTGCTTGCGCCCGCCACCGGTACGGCGCCGACTATGGTTCCCGCGGCGAAAACGGTAGCTAAGGTTAGGCTAATATTCTTCTTTGCGGACTCTTTCGAAAAGATGTTCATGTTAAATGTTCCTCCTTCTAAAGTTACACAGTTTTCTAACAGTTTTCTAACATCTTGCGGCTGGTTCTACGTATCATCTACGATCGGTGCTGAGCTTGCTTTTAAATCGATATCCCTTACCGATCATTCCCACCTCCCTCAGGCTAATAAGCAGATCTTTAAGGACTGGCTTCCTCTGCTTGCTTCGAAGTTTAATGGATAGCAAGAGGTTAGTGGTTAAAATAATGTAAAGATATTGTTACAATTTCAGAAAATTTATGTGACATATACCCAGCATAATTAGGCAATTATGGTTGTTAAAAGGTTGTAAGCTAATTGTTACAATGTAAGAATAGACGATCGGATGGTGTACCTGGGGGAAACCGGTTTTCCTAGAAAAAAGCGAAGGCCCGGGGTTAAACTTGAGCGCCCCGGGCCGTTTCTATATTTGCGGCAATGTTAGAAGAAATCCTATGATCAAGAACTATTTCTTTGTAGTAAAAGTGAGCGCAAACTCCTCCGACAAGCCCTTTTCCCTCATGTCCTGTACGGCATCCGCTGGAATAAACAGCATATAAGTTGTCTCCTTTTTTAGCATACCGCTTGGCCAAACCTTAATACTGTTATTGCGAATCGCTATCTTAATCCTTACTTCGTTACCGTCCTCATCCGATAACGAAATGCCCCAGTAATCAGCGCCTTTTATGATGCGACCGTTAAAGACAACCTGAATTGCCGGGTAGCGCTTTACGTTTGCTGCGTCGTCGTAGGGGGTGGTTCTAACGACATCGAGCGCATGACCGTTTACATCATCCGATGGTCTGTTAGAGGTTACAAAGAAGTCCGCCCACGCTTCAGGTTTCCCCCAGGCCGGGATGTCGGCGTACACGGCATACGCTCCGCGTTTTACCCGCTCGGGCACCGCCAGGGCAGCCCTAAACTTACCAAAGTTATCGGTTTTGACATTTTTTGCCGGCTCGCCGGCATCTTTTTTGCCGTCGCCGTCGATATCGAACCAGACTCTGCCCGATGTCCACGTTTTAAAATCTTTACCGTTGATGATGATTATTGTACCCGGCGAGCCGTTGGTCAGGCTTAAGGATAGGCTTGGTTCGGCAAGGATCACTATAGTAACTGCCGCATCGTCTGTCCCGCTGCCGGGGAGGTCGGCGCGTATATAATGGACGCCTGCCGGAACCTTGGGTATAGTCATGCCGGTTATAAAACCGCCGTAACTGTTAGTGGTCACTTTTTTACTAACTTCGCCTGCGTCTCTTGCTGAATTGCCGTTGGCGTCAAACCAGACCCAACCGGCCGTATTTGCCGGAAAGCGCCTTCCAACGACGTTAATCGTCCCGCCCGGTATTGCCTTACTTGCGCTTAAAGCCAGACTTGGCCCCTTAATAATAAAGTTTGCTGAAACCTTAACAGGGCTACCCTGGGGCAGCTCTACCCTGACCGGGTAAGAACCGGTAGATATAAATCCGCCCGGCACGACCAGCGTGGTTATAATCCTGCCGCTAGCATCGCTTGTTGCCTGTGATGAGGGCTCTCCTTCGGTCAAAATGCCGTCCCTGTTGGTATCGAACCAGGCCGGCCCCGATTTATTCGCTTCGAAGCCGCTGCCGGTAATAGTAATTAGCGTACCGGGCGAACCGCCGGTTGGGCTTAAGGTTAGGCGGGGGATTGCAGTAAAAATAACCTCTGAGTCGGTGTGGCTGCTTTCGGATAGAGAAGCTCTGATTGGATATGCCCCCGCCGCAACGTTAGGCACGGTAAGGGAAGCATAAAAAGCGCCGGCTGTGTCAGCCGTAACCCGCATAGCGGGTTCGCCGGAGTCTCTAGTATAGTTGTTGTTTGTATCAAACCATACCCAGATATCCCTACCCGGCGCGAAGTATCTACCGCTAATAATGATGGCCGTTCCGGCTGGGCCGCTATTTATTCCCAGGGTTAGGCTCGGTCTTCTAACCGTAAATAGCGTGTGCGCCTCTGTGGGTCCGCCACCGGGAATATCAGCTCGGATTAAATAATACCCTGGAGGTAAACTGGGCACAGTTAATACCGTGCTGAATCTACCGGAATCATCTGAGGATACATCACTTTGAGGCTCATCGGAGTCTTTTAAACCGTCCCCGTTCGTATCAAACCATACGCTACCAGGCTGATTAGCGTCAAAACCGGCACCGGTAACAGTAAGCTTTGTGCCAGAGGGGCCGGAAACAGGGCTCAAGCTTAAAGTTGGGGCCGCAAATGCGATTCCCGGCAAAATAAATAAAAGCAGCAGCGATATCGCCACAAGCAGCCCCGCAAAACAAAAATCTCTTTGGGGTAGAGAGAACCTTAACATTTTATCCTCCTTGATCTTCTTTGCTAATGATGGGGAGACTTGCATTCGACCAAGCCTAGCAATGAGCTTAATATATGGCCGGCAGGCTGTGGTTAAATAAATGTAAAGACATTGTTACAATTTCTAGTAACTTCTGGAAATTTAAAGATTGAAACTATTCTTGCCCTCTGCCTACCCCTTTACAAATTTATAATTACGATCGAGTATGTAATTAAAAATAACTCGGAGGAAATATGGAACCGGTGAATACCAGGCGAAAAATTCTCTTTTTATGTACAGGCAACTCAGCTCGCAGCCAGATGGCGGAGGGCTGGGCGAGGCATCTTAAGGGCGATGTCGTTGAGCCCTATTCGGCAGGCATAGAGGCGCATGGGCTTAATCCTTATGCCGTTAAGGTTATGAGGGAAGCGGGCGTAGATATCTCTGGACAGCGCTCGAAATTGGTAAAAGAATTTGAAGATGTTGAATTCGATTACGTTGTAACGGTCTGCGGCCACGCAAATGAGAGCTGCCCTTATTTTCCGGGTAAGACCAGGGTGGTTCATGTGGGCTTTGAGGATCCGGCTAGGGCGAGTGGCACCGAGGAAGAGATTATGGCGGTTTTTCGCCGGGTGCGCGACGAGATACGGGCGTTCGTTGAGACGCTACCCGGCGCGCTTTATTCTCTCGCGCGGTCGGGAGAATAGATCACGGCAAGCGTGCGAACGGCCGCAACCGCTAGCATCGCCGCGCCCAGTGCGAGGATCTTTGCCGGCTCGAAGTCGGGCTCAGAAAACCGCACCCACGCACCCATATCTCCTTAATTTTTTAGGCTCTGCGTTAGGCTATGGTAGAGCCCGGATTGTCGCGAAAGCTGTGACGAGAGCACAGCTTTACTGTAACCTGCTTCATAAAATGGCTGCTAACGGCTATTGCCGACCACAAGATTCCCGATTTTAACCGATTTAACAGTGTTTTAACAATAATGAAAACATTATTTAACCAAACCACCTCCGCAATATGAGATAAAAACCTTGCACGAATAAATCGGACGTTTTACTTGTCTAGACGTCTGTACAATTGGAGAACACTTTTATGTTTATCGATAAAGAGAACGGCATTCCGTACTATCGCCAGTTGATCGAAATACTGCAGAAACAGATACGGGAGGGTGCCTACAAGGAAGGAGACAAGTTGCCCTCCGAGGCCGAACTGAGCCTGATCTTTAAGATCAATCGGCATACGGTTCGCCAGGCCGTCAATGAACTCGTTCTTTGTGGGATTCTCTATAAGCTAAGGGGCAAGGGAACCTTTGTCGCCAGAAAAAAAGCGGATCACATCGATTATAAGGTATCCAAAAAAACCAGCTTTACGCAGAACATTCTGGAGGTAGGTCTCAAACCGAGCGCGAGGTTAAGCAAAGCCGTGGTTGTCCCGGCGCCCGAAAGTGTGGCGCAAAATTTGGGGATAGGACAGGGGGAAAGGACGTTCTTCTTGGAGATAGCGCGTTTCGCAAACGACGAGGTTATTTCTTTAAGTACCACGTATTTACCTGAATACTTAGCACCGGATTTAAACAAAAACTTGAAAAGATTTTCGTCATTGTACAAAGTGCTTGAAGATCACTACGATCTGGTGCCCACTCGCACTAAATCGGTCTTCAACGCTACGTTCCCGAGCATGGATGATGCGTTGCGACTTGGCATTTCAAGGGATACGCCTATTCTCAAGGTGGAAAGCGTCATGAGGACCACAGGGGGCACCATTGTAGAGTACTCAGTAACCAGATTTCGCAGCGATCGGGCTAAAATCAGCGTTGATTTTACATAAGCCGGCTATTTGAAAATACTCTTTGAGGAGGTGGGGAAAGCGCAAAACCAGTATGCTGTTTGCTTAAAAAAACTCGAATGTAAGAGGAGGACTGTAAGTAATGCTTTTTTCAAAACAATTTAAAATATTAGCCCTGCTCGGTTTGTTGCTCGGTCTCTTTGGCTTTATAGCGGGATGTTCCGGCTCCAAGAGCCCTAAAGAGCAGGTCGAACAAGTCAAACAGACTAACGCTAAGGCGGAGAAAGAAGAGGTAAAGGTATTGCGCGTCGGCCTGATCCCCGCCGAGGATTCTGAAGAAATGGTCAAAAAGTTTAAGCCCGCCACGGAGTACCTGGCGAAAAAATTGAACGTCAAAGTAGAGCCCTATGTGGCCACCGATTACTCTGGGGTTATCGAGGCCATGCGTTCCGGCAAAATCGATGTCGCTTTCTTTGGGCCTTTTTCATATGTTCTGGCCGTGGATAAAGCCGGCGCCGAAGCTTTTGCCGTGGGCGTCGGGAGCGATGGTAAATCCACCTATCAGAGCATGATTATCACGCGTAAAGACAGCGGGATAAAAACCCTTGAGGATATTAAGGGTAGGGACTTTGCTTTTGTCGACCCCGCTTCTACATCCGGCAATCTAATCCCCCGCGCCATGTTCAAAAAGGCCGGAATCGACCCGGAAAAAGACTTTAAAAGCGTTTCCTACACTGGTGGTCATGATGCTTCCGCGTTGGCGGTAAAGAACAAAAAAGTAGCCGTCGCAGCCGTCAACGATATTACCTACGAGAAAATGGTTAAGGAGGGCCTGATCAAACCTGAAGAAAACGCAATTATCGCCAAGTCCGACCCGATACCGGGTTCGCCCATCAGCTTTAGAGGTGATCTTTCAGACGATTTAAAAGAAAAGATCAAGAAGGCTTTTCTTGACATGCATAATGAGGCGCCGGAAGCGCTTGGCGGTTATGGCGAGATCGTTCGTTATGATGAGGCCGGGGACGGCGACTACGACGTCATCAGAGAAGTCGCCAAGATACTTAACCTGGACTTAAAAAAGATGAAATAAGATAACCGGGGCATGGCTTGCCATGCCCCCCTTTAAATCTATGGGGGAGTAGTTCCATGATTAAAATTCAGCAGGTAAGCAAAAGCTTCGGCGGCAAGGTAAAGGCCCTGCAAAATGTTGATTTACATATCGGGGAGGGGGAATTCGTTGCCTTGCTTGGTCCAAGCGGCGCCGGTAAATCCACCCTTCTGCGCTGCATCAACGGCCTGGTGCGCCCATGCCGGGGAACCGTTGAAGTTGACGGGATTAGCGTCCACAGTTCGAAGATGGCTCTCAGGAAGGTTCGAAGTCAAACCGGCATGATCTTTCAGCAGTTCAATTTAGTGAAGCGATTAAAGGTTATCGATAACGTTTTATGCGGTCGCCTTGCCTACAGCAACATCTTTACCAGTAGTATTAAGATGTTTCCCAGAAGCGACGTTGAATTTGCCCTTTACTGCCTGGAGAGGGTTGGCCTGGCGGATAAGGCCTACCAGCGGGCGGATCAGCTTAGCGGCGGCCAGCAGCAGAGGGTCGGCATAGCAAGGGCCCTGGTGCAAACGCCGAAAATCATTTTGGCCGACGAGCCGGTGGCGAGCCTCGACCCGAGGTCATCCCTTAACGTGATGAACATATTGAAAAAGATCAACCAGGAGGACGGCATAACGATCGTCGTCAGCCTGCACGACCTCGATCTGGCCCGGCAGTTCGCAGATCGGATGGTCGGGATAAAAGACGGTACCGTTGTGGTTGACAAAGGGGCGAAAGACCTCAGCCGGCAGGAAATCGAAGAGATTTATCGCGTGGGCAAAAGCGATGGATATAGCGCCGACTTTTTAGGGAAGGTGGAACTGGTTCATGCCTGATACCAGTGTTCGAGCGCTGGAAGGAGCAGACCGACCCGGGTGGAAATTAAGCGCTCTTCTAAAGAAGGGAATGCTGGGGGCGTTGGTAATCTTCATCTATATCTGGAGCGCCTACGGTACGAATTTGAGTGTTTCGGAGCTTGTCCGAGGATATCCTTTTATGGCGGATTTTCTCAATCGCATGATGCCTCCCAGCACCGCCAATTTAAGCGGCCTGGTGGCGCCGACCATTGAGACCATCCAGATTGCCATCTGGGGGACCACCCTTGCGGTAGTTCTAAGTTTACCCCTGGGATTGTTGGCGGCGCAAAATATCACTCCCCACCCGGCCGTGTACTACGTAACGCGGTGGGTGCTCAACGCTTTGAGGGCCGTAAACGACCTGATTTTTGCCTTGATTTTTGTGGCGGCGGTAGGTTTAGGTCCCTTCCCGGGAGTTCTCGCCCTGGGCGTTCATTCGGCGGGAATGCTTGGCAAGTTTTATGCCGAGGCCATTGAGAATGTGGATAAAGGGACCATCGAGGCTCTGGAAGCCACGGGGGCGCACAAGTTGCAGATTATCAGGTACGCCATTATACCACAGATCGTTCCCGAATTTGTTACATATAATGTCTACCGTTTTGAGCACAACCTTCGCCAGGCAACGGTGCTTGGCATGGTGGGTGCAGGCGGTTTGGGTTTCGAGTTGATTACAAGTATGCGGTTGTTTAAGTATCAGGATGCGGCCACCATTTTGCTGGTCATCCTGCTTGTTGTCACCGGAATCGACCACATTTCCAACAAAATCAGGGCCAGATTGATTTAGGGAGGATGAAGGCTTTGAATAGTGCAACTCTTAGCCGGGTACTGGCTGAAGGTGATGGCGATTTTTTGCAAGAGGTGGCGGAGAAAGTTCTGGATATAGCTGAGGTTAAAGTAATTAAACAGCCCGCAACGGGTTTGGTGATGATGCGGGCGAGGGATTCGGTAGAGGGCATTATTTTTAATGTTGGCGAGGTGTTGGTCACCGAATGTGAAGTCGAGTTGGATGGAGCGCGGGGGTGGGGCTATATGCTGGGCGACGAGCCCGCAAAAGCCCTGGCGGTGGCGGTTATCGATGCCGCTATCAACGCCGGCCACCGGTTTAAGGATGAAATGTTGCGGCTCCTGGGCGAGCAGCGAGAGGAACTTGAGCGGAAGCGCCGGGTCGAATTCGCGATGATGGATAGAACCAGGGTCAAATTTGAAACCATGGAGGCGATCAAATGAATTTATCGGTGCGGGGAGATTTTGACCCCGTCTTCGACGCACAAAAGATTTTCAGGCTTATCCTGGATTGCATGGCACGACCGGGCAAAATCAACTATTTGCTTGGGATACATGTATTCGCTGAAAAAGAAGACAACTCTTTTTACCTGATCGCCCGGACATTACTTGATAACGAGATCTATTTTGTCTGTTTAGACGATGAAACAGATAGTCTGACCAGGGAGATATCTCTCAGCACCGGGGCGATTCAGGCTGTGGTGGAGCAGGCCGATTTTATCTTTTGCGATGGAAGAAAAGAGCAGGCCGATCTGTACCTCGCCAAGCCGGGCACGCCGGATTCTCCCGATCAGGGGGCCACGGTTATCATGTATGTTGACGGGTTGCTGATAGAAAAACCCGATGTTGGCGAAGGATACGCCACGATTGGATTGAGCGGGCCCGGAATCGACGGCAAGAAAGAGATTTGGATTGCGGGGATTCATCATGACAATTTGCACTGGCTGGCTTTGCAGAACCGGGACTACCCGCTTGGAACAGACACCATTCTGGTCGATCTCGAGGGCGGAATAATGTGTATCCCAAGAAGCAGCAGTGTGACCTGGGAGGTTAACAGATAATGGGGTATGTTGCGGTTAAGGGTGGCGTAGAGGCCATCGAAAATGCTGAAGAATTGCTAAAGTATTTCCGCCTGAAGGGCGGATCTAAACCGATCGAAGTAAAGCAAATTCAAGACCAACTGCGCCTTGCAGTCGATAAGGTAATGGGGGAAGGGTCTCTTTATGCTCCATATTACGCGGCTTTGGCCCTTAAGCAGGCCGAAGGAGATACCATAGAGGCGTCGTTCATTTTAAGAGCATATCGATCGACCGTACCCAGAAACCATTACTCCTTACCTGTTGATACCACGGAAATGCATATTATAAGGCGAATTTCAGCCGCTTTTAAAGATATACCCGGGGGTCAGGTTTTGGGGCCGACCCGGGATTATACGCAGAGACTGCTCGATTTCGAGCTGGCAGAGGAGGACGAAGAGCGAGCCGCTTGTTTTTTGGCCGGTTTCCTGGAGGGTCTGGAAACCGGCGCCCCTGAAGGGCCGGTTACGTTTTCAAAAGTAATAGATTTGTTAAGAGAAGAGGGTTTAGTCGAAGAATTCCAGGCAAAACAGCAGGATAAAACTGGTGGTCGCGAGGACAGCGTTATGGATATAACAAGGGAGACGACAACCTTTCCCTGTCCCCGCGAAGGGCGACTGCAGGCCATGGCAAGAGGAGAAATCGGAGGGATGCTCGCTATCGCCTACAGCAGTATGCGGGGCTACGGCGACATACATCCGACGTTGGGCGAGCTGAGGGTGGGTTATGTCCCGCTAAAGATACCCCATCCCCGTGGGACCGGCGAACTCTATTTAGGCCGGGTGTTGGTTACAGAAGCCGAAGTCATCGCCCGTTTTGCGGATGAAGACGGAACCCCGAAATTCACGGTGGGGTACGGTCTGTGTTTTGGCCATAACGAGCTTAAGGCCGTCTCCATGGCTATTTTGGACCGAACCATGTCTGCCGTGGAACCTCAGATGCCCGCCGAAGACCAGGAATTTGTGCTCTCCCACATAGATGGGATCGAATCATCGGGTTTTGCGGCCCACTGGAAGCTGCCCCATTATGTAACCTTCCAGTCGGATTTGGACCGCTTGAGGTCGACCCAGAAGAGAAAGGGAGAAAAAAATTGATCAAACAAATCGTTGATAGTAGGAAAGATAAGGGATATAATTTCGCCTTTATCGATGAGCAGGCCAAGCGCGAAATTCGTCGCAAAACTTTAAAGGCCGTTGCCATCCCCGGCTACCAGGTTCCGTTTGGGTCCAGGGAACTTCCTATCGCCCGAGGATGGGGAACGGGGGGCCTGCAGATAACCCTGTCTCTCCTGGGCCCGGATGACGTGCTTAAGGTTATTGACCAGGGCTGCGACGGCAGCGTTAACGCCGTAAATTTAAGAAACCTGGTGGTTGAGACCACGAAAATAGCCACCACCCTGGACACCGAAGAGGCAACAATTATTCAAACCAGGCACCGGATACCGGAGGAGAAAATGACCGGCGGGCAGATTCTGGTTTTGCAAGTACCCTACCCCGAGGCCCTGCGAATTGTAGAGCCCAGCGAGGCCAAAACGAGGGTAATGCATGCGGAAATGGACTACAGCAAGCTGTGGGTTTATCTATATGAAGATATAGTGCGCTGGGGTGGAATAACCATCGGCGCCCGCTATCCGGCCATGGTCAACAAACGCTATATTATGGACCCGTCGCCTATTCCTCGCTGGGATGTCCCTAAGCTGCATATGGCCGATACCCTTTATCTTTTTGGGGCCGGGCGGGAAAAGCGCATCTACGCCATCCCTCCCCATACCGAGGTTATACCTTTAGAGTTTGAGGACCACAAGTTTCGGGTTGAAGACTTTAGCGGGTTATCCTGCGGCCGGTGCGGTAGCACCAGTTCATTCCTGGACGAAATTTTTGACGATTCTTCAGGACAGAAGACTTATCTATGCTCGGATACGAACTATTGCGATAGGCGTTTAACCGGGCTTGCGCAACGTAAGGGGAATGCGAGAAATGATCGATAACAGCACTGAAATAGCTCTTAGCCTACAGGGTATCTCAAAGATCTACGGGCCGTCTTGTCCGGCCTGCATCCAAAAAACCGGACCCGAGATGGGCACCAACATATGTCCCGAGTGCGGCTCTATAGTGGCCTGCGCGGATATTTCTCTGGACCTGCACGCCGGAGAGATTTTGGGCATTGTGGGCGAAAGCGGATCCGGTAAAAGCACGTTGGTCAAGTGCCTGT
This sequence comes from Candidatus Aquicultor sp., assembly GCA_030682615.1. Taxonomy (GTDB): domain Bacteria; phylum Actinomycetota; class Aquicultoria; order Aquicultorales; family Aquicultoraceae; genus Aquicultor. Next base: position 40,309 of record JAUXNY010000035.1, read on the forward strand.
ATTTTGATCTGGAGCCAACTTATGGCGAGGCCTACTTATCTTACTACGGCAACGGCCGGCTAAATATTTTTAGCGAAACGTCCCAAAAGAAACGGTATATCAGAAATCATATCATGGGAATAGTCTATCAAAATCCCCATATGGGGTTGCGCATGAATTTTTCTTGCGGCGGAAATGTGGCCGAAAAGCTGTTGACGGCCGATTGCTACCATCTGGGTAAAATTCGACATAGGGCTTCAGAGTTGCTTACGAAGACGGAAGTCCCCGTTGCGAGGATGGATGACCTGCCGAGAAACTTTAGCGGCGGGATGCAGCAAAGGGTTCAAATCGCGAAGGCTATGGCCAATAATCCCCCGATTTTACTATTGGATGAGGTAACTACCGGCCTGGATGTTTCCGTACAGGCAAAAGTTCTCGACCTCATTAAATCGCTACAGTGGGAACTTGGCATCTCTATGCTGGTTGTCTCCCACGATCTGGGGGTTGTTCGTCTGTTAACGAATCGTACTGCGGTAATGAAGAATGGGCGTATTGTTGAGATCGGATTAACGGACCAGATTCTCGAGGATCCCCAGCATGTCTATACCCAGTTGCTGATTAATTCATTGCTTTAAAGGTGGTTTGTTGTGAACGATATTTTAGCCGTTGAAAATCTTAGCAAAATCTTTATGATGCATATCCTGAACGGTAAGGTAATCCGCGGGTGCGAGGATATCTCCTTTACTTTGCCCGAAGGTGAATCCATCGGTATTTTAGGTCCAAGCGGTACGGGAAAATCGTCGATTCTAAAATGCATATACCGCACCTACATTCCTACCGAAGGCCGCATCGTCTACCATTCGCTTCAATTTGGAACCGTTGACCTGGCTTCGGCGCCCGAGAATATAATCTTGGCCCTGCGAAATACTGAAATTGGTTACGTCTCGCAATTTCTTAAAATCATGCCCCGGGTTTCGGCGCTGGACGTAGTGGCCGAGGGCCTTATAAAGAGGGGGACGGAGAAGCAAGAGGCACGTTATCGGGCGCGGGAGCATTTAACCAGGCTGCAGATTTCCCCTGATTTATGGGATGCTTACCCATCCACTTTTAGCGGCGGCGAACAACAGCGCATTAACATCGCCAGGGCCGCAATCGTTAAGCCAAGGTTAATGCTTCTGGATGAACCCACAGCATCTCTGGATGGGCGGACCAGGGAAGCGGTTATCGACTTATTGCTGGAGTTAAAGCGGGAAGGGACCAGTATTATAGGGATCTTTCACGATTTAGATACAATGTTCCAGCTGGTAGATAAGACGTACGACATGTCTGTTTTTGATTCTTACAAGGCCGAGGTGTAGCGTATGGAGCAGAATGTGTTGATTAAAAATGGGCGGGCGGTCTTGCCCGACCGGGTAATGAATAATTGCGATATTATGATCGCCGATGGTAGTATTATCAGTCTGAGCGCCGGCAGTAGCATCAAGGTTGCCACCAGGACTAAAGTTATCGACGCCGGCGGAAGGTATGTTTTTCCGGGCTTCATCGACCTGCACTGCGATGCCATTGAGAAAGAGATCGAACCGCGCCCGAACGCCTTTTTCCCCATAGAGATTTCCCTTAGCGAACTGGAGAAAAAGCTGGCCGGACAAGGCGTGACCACAGTGTTTCATTCCATATCTTTTGCGGAAGGAGAGCTGGGTCTCAGGTCTAACGACATGGCCGCCAAAATTATAGAGAAAATACAAAGTATCACGGCACGCCGTTCCTTGATTCGTAACAGAATCCATATCCGGTTTGAAATCACGGATGTTTTTGCTAGTGACTTTATTGTTTCCTTGATCCACAGGGGTATTGTGGATTTGCTTTCTTTTATGGATCACACCCCCGGTCGGGGCCAGTTTCAAAGAGCTGAGGATTACCGGGCGTACTTAGCAAAAACCTATCGGATGAGCTGCGGTGTTATTGACGAAATTGTAGTCAGGAAAGAGCAGGCGTCCGGTGGACTTGACGCCATCGTTGGCTTGTTAGCTGAAGAAGCAGTTGCACACGGAGTGACACTTGCTTCTCACGATGATGATTCGGCGGGTAGGGTTCAGGATATGTTGGACTTGGGGGTAAAGATTAGCGAGTTTCCGGTTAATCTTGAAGCGGCAGCCAAGGCCCATGATGTCGGCATGTGGATATGTGTGGGTGCGCCTAATGTGGTGCGGGGAGAGTCTCAATCCAACAACTTGCGCGCAATCGATGCAATAAAGCGAAATATTGCGCAGATACTGTGCTCGGATTATTATCCATCTGCACTTCTACATGCCGTTTTTAAATTGACCGTCGAAGGATTCTCCCTTCCGGAAGCGGTAGCAATGGCTTCTCTTAATCCGGCGAAAGCTATCGGCATAGATGATGTTCTTGGCTCGATAGAGGTTGGGAAGAAGGCCGATCTGATCATAGTCGACCATCAGGATGAGCTTCCGGTGATCTTAACTACCCTGGTGGAGGGCTATCCTGTGTATCAAATAGATTATCGAGGGGAGCATATAAATGCTAACGGTTAAAGGATTTGGGATAAACGCCGATGCCGGCCGTTTGGATGGGAGTCTGGATTTATTGGCGCGGGATCTTCGGTATTTCCAGGATATCGGCTTCGATTACGTGGAAATACCGGTACACGGAGTGGAAGTGGTGCGAAATGGGGAATTGATCCCTGAGCGGGTTCGGGAAGTAAGCAAACTTCTTAAAGAGTTCTCCCTTCGCTATACTGTCCACGCGCCAAACCCGCTAAATCTTATGGATATGCGGGAATTGCACATGCACGTAAATCTGTTTCGTTCAAGCATTAAGTTCACCCACGAAATCGGTGCGGAAGTTTTGGTTTATCATTGTGGAAGGTTCATGTCGGAGGAAGCCTTTTTGCTGCCTGAAGAGAACAGAAGCCTTTCTCCCGGCACGATGGAAGAAATGAAACAAGCAGAGGTCGGGGCGTTGCGGGATATGGCCGATTATGCCTTAGGTTTTGGGGTTGAAATTTGCCTGGAAAATGCGCGGCCCTATTTAGACGGCAGCCCCTACTGTTACGGCGAGCGCTTAGATCAACTGGTCTCGCAGGTGCGCGCTGTCAATAAGGGCAATGTGGGGATCAATCTCGACCTCGGACACGCATATCTGGCCGCAAACTATTACGGGTTCGATTTTATTGAAGCCTTAGAACTGGTTAAGCCCCTGGTAAGACACATGCACATTCACGATAACTTCGGGAAGCCAAGCGCTTCCTATGAGAGAAAACAGCCGGAACTGGTTGCTGCGGGAAGGGGAGACTGCCATATGCCTATCGGGTGGGGCGGGATACCGGCTGCCGAAGTTTTTAATACATTAAAGGATTATAAGGGCGTATTCATGCAAGAGCTGCGCCCGAGATATATGAAGTATTGTGCCGAGATTCTGGCTCAAGCAAAGGATATGTTCGCCCAAATTGTTAGAGTTTAGAGTCGGGCTTGCCGGAGGTGAATTTTTTACTCGTCTCCCCGGAAGAAAAGATCGTCGTTATATCCGATCTTGGCCGAAGAAGTTGTTGGGTTATTACCGAGACATTATCCGAGGCGCTTTATTCCCTCGCGCGGTCGGGAGAGTAGATGACCGCGAGGGTGCGGACAGCGACAACGGCGAGCATCGCACCAGCCATCGCGAGGATTTTGATGGGGTCGAAATCGGTTTCCGAGAAACGAATCCAGATTTCTTTGAAGGTAAAGACGAGCGTGGCATCGGCGATGTATGTGATCTTGACCCGCTCCTCCTTAAAGTAATCCAAGAGTACGCGAAATAGTTCAACGAAGATAAAAATGACCATAACGTCGTTGAGCAGATTATGAAAGACGCCCGAGAAATAATCCTGGCTTAACGTGGAGGGCAAGTGCAAGAAAATCCGGACTGTTCCAGCCACTAGGGCGATAAGAACCGCGATTATCAGCGCATCGATTATGAGGTTGCTGACCGACCGGTAAGATTTAATCAAGACTTTCTTCCGGCAATCGGTTACGAATATCTTTTTAAGCACGGCGTTGTCTAAAAACATCTCTTTCCTATGCAAGCTGTGGTTATTGGTTGCCATTCCATCACCTCCTCTCTGTTCCTTTCTGTGTCGTCCGGACGTAACCTAAACGCAATTGAAATGGGCAGGGGTTTATTTGTGGGGACCCCTGCCCGCGTGCAGACGTTTCGATTTCACTCATACCGTAGCAGGATGCACGCGAGGATTGGTTAAACCCGTGCAAACAATTTGTAAGAAATCTGTTAAATGTGACAGCGGGATTAATCTATCAACTACAAGGCAAGCAGGTTCTTTACCGTGCAATAACTCGACAAGCGAGGTCTTGGCAGGTTCAGGGTCGAGAATGGAGGCGGATTCAGCAAGTAGCAAAATAACGCGAACTTGCATAGAATGGGTTAATAGTTAATAATGTTTTCGTCATCGTGTCGATGAACATCGGCTTTTAGGAGAACCCTGGTATGTCGGGAAAGATAAAAGTAGAATTTAAAGACGTCTCGTTCTACTATGGCGCCTTTAAGGCGATAGACGACGTTTCGTTTCAACTGGAAAAGAACAAAGTCACCGCGTTTATCGGGCCTTCCGGCTGCGGAAAGTCGACCGTGTTGCGCATTATCAACCGCACAAACGAGATATCGATGAGCACGCATATTGAAGGCCAGGTTCTCATCGACGACATCGATATCTACAACGGTGTCGACCCGGTGCTCCTTCGCAAGCGGGTCGGGATGGTTTTCCAGAAGCCCAACCCGTTCCCGAAGAGCATTTATGAGAATTTGGCGCTCGGTCCTAAAATCCATGGCGTCAAAAAGAAAAGCGACCTCGACCGTATCGTCGAGGAGAGCCTGGTGAAAGCCGCGCTATGGGGCGAGGTCAAAAACACGTTGCATAAGTCGGCCATGCAGCTCTCGGGCGGGCAGCAGCAGCGTCTATGCATCGCGCGGGCGTTGACCATCAAGCCCGAGCTGCTCTTGATGGACGAGCCGTGCTCCGCGCTCGACCCGATATCGACACAGAAAATCGAAGACCTTATAGACGAACTCAAGAAAGATTACACCATAGTCATGGTTACGCATAATATGCAGCAAGCGGCACGCGTATCCGACTACACCGCTTTTTTCCTGGTCGAAGAGACCGGCGCACCCGGCAGGTTGGTCGAGTTTAACGACACCACGACCATATTTACCAGACCGTCTAATAAAAAGACCGAGGACTACATTACTGGTCGATTCGGATAGCGGCCTGCACACTAAGCACCAGCTGCAGAAGGTTTGTACTCTCGGGCAGCGCTTTTCCTAAATATTTAGCGTCCAAGCACTATGACGCCGTACGGCTGAATAAGGGATTGAGCGCCCGCTGGCAGCTGCAGCAGAAGTCCTCATTATGGTCCCGGTATTGAGACAGCCTGCAGCCGCAGCGCCGGCAAAATGCTAAATCATCCATGCGTTTGGGGCCCGCAAGTATTTCATCCAGCGTCTTCCCGTTAAAGTTTCCGAACGACACGCCGCGAACAATCTGACCTTTCATGATGACTCCTTTCTGCAACAAATCTCCGTTAATGTTAGGTATCGCCTTTCTGCTGAGAATTTGCCCAAAAATATCATGTTTAAACTATCAAAACAACAGTTTTCCTATTAATTTTGCGATCGGTTGATTATTTATTTACCAGTCGGTGATATAGCAAGCGGTTTTTGTACATACTAGCAGCTCACATAAAGAGTTCGTCGAGGCCGGTAATCTCAAGTTTTTGTCGTGAAGTGTTAGCCATATTTCACCGTCAATAGAGACTTGGCATTGCCTATACATGTCTATGTTGCCAAAAGCGACTTATAAAACACCTAGGCTCACAGGCTTGCAACATATCGCTATGGCTGGGTGGCTGCGCGTGCCTGCCGGCGGGAAGAAGCTTAGCAGCCGGTTGTGCCTTGTCAATATATGGTCCTATGCTTATACTCGTGAGATGGTGTCTTTTAGCTTTAAGCAGGTGTTTTAGTGTCAGAAATCAAAGTCGGCGGCCAAGCGTTCGGCGACGGCGTCTTAATGCGAACCAAACGATACTGGGCCCTGGTAAAGGAAGACGGTTCGACCGAATTCGGGTCGGTCACCTCGTGGCTCGACCATCACCCCAGGTGGAACGTCTTCTTTATCCGTTCCATCATCATGTTTGCCGAGATGATGAAGTTCGGTCTAAAGACATACAGCAAAATCCCGGCGGCGGGAAACAAAAGGCTCTTGCTCTGGATAGGAATTTATCTCGCCGTTACCTTGCCGCTCTCGATGCTTGTCAATGATATGTTTGGTGGAGGGCCGCTCGTATACGGAGCTTTTCAGTTCTTCAGTTTTATCGCGGCGCTTTGGGCGATCAGTATGGGGATGACGGGGCGCATATGGACCTACCATGGCGCCGAGCATAAAGTGGTCAATGCGTTTGAGCAGGGAAAAGATATCGAGGACGTAGCTGCGGTGCAGGGCTGTTCACGGATTCACCAGCGGTGCGGCACCAATTTTGCGTTTTTGATACTGGTCGTTACATCTCTCTACTTCCCGAATCCCGGCGCCGGAATTAATGCCCTGCTCGCTATATTTTACACGGTGTTCGCGCTGGCCATGTCGCTTGAGATATTCCGCCAGCTGATGCGGTTTCCGAAGTCTATCGTCTCGCGGGTCATCTTGTTCGGCGGGCGGCAGTTGCAGAGGTTTATCACGACACGCGAGCCCGACGATGACCAGATTGTAGTCGCAGCTAAAGCGTTGCAGCTAGTTCTGACCCTTGAGGCGATGGATGGCGCGCGGCGCTAGGAGACAAAAGCAACCATCCTTGTTAGCAGCATGCCGGTTAAAGAGGCCTTATCCCGCCCTTTTAAAGTGCTTACTCATGACTACCGTCACGCCGTCTTGCTGCTCGTCGATGGTGACCTGGTCCATGAGGGCCAACATAAGCAGAATTCCTCTACCTCTGAAGTTGTCTTCTTCGGGGAGCGGGATGTTCTTGATGAACGCCCCATTGCTGCGAACACAGACCGTAAGAACGTCGTCGACGAGGTCGAACTCTACCTCCACATCGCCGCCCCGGCCGTGTTCTATCGCATTTGTCGTGGCCTCGCCGATTGCAACCAAGATATCGTAGCTGTCGGAGTCGACTATATTGTTGGCTTCTGCGATACCTTTAAAGTAATCCCTAATTCGAACAAGGTTCTCGGGCTTACCGTCGACTACATAGGAATAATTATCTTGCTCCAAAAACCACACGACCCTTCGTTGCCGTTATTGCTTGCAGGCGATTAAGATTATAACCTTGCGCGATTGAGATATCCATAAAACACCTATTTTTTTATAGATACCCGCAATAGCCGCGAGCTTATCAACTAAAATGGCGAGATAACCCTGAGACCATCTAGCAAGGTGAGCGGTTGCTTGGTATTGCAGGTAGTGTTAGCTGTCAGCGACGAAATATGCTATCTTAAGACAAATAGAGTTAGGAGCTGTTTTTGAAGGCTTACAGGAAACAAATCGGTCTGCTCTGCTTCATTATTGCGGGCTTGGCATGGCCTATCGGGTTCGCTATGGGATATAAAGTACCCCAAGTGCTGCCGGTGCATCTGTTCTTTATCTTCAGCGGCATTTGGCTCAGAGGCAGCCACCTCGTAGAAGTGTTAAAACAGAAGAAAAAAGCCAGGCTTTAGATCTTGCCGCCATGCCTTCGCGTGGTGGACATTTATTTTTCGGCGTGTTATATTTTTTAAGGCTCTGCGTTCGGCTATGGTCGGGTCTGGATTGTCGCGAAAGCTGTGACGAGAGCACAGCTTTATTTAATTAATATTGGGGCGTGGCCAAGTGGTAAGGCACCGGTTTTTGGTACCGGCCATCGTAGGTTCGAATCCTTCCGCCCCAGCCAAGTAGTTCTTATTCGAACTCGGAGAAAAAATGTGTCCTTGTATGTTATGTGTTATTCGGATACTGAATTTCAGGATTCTAGCTGCCTTATAAACTCACGAGGCGAGAGCATCTGAATTCTCTGGTAAGTTTCTATATTAGGCAAATGATTATCACCCGAAACGATAAAGTCTGCATTACCTTCAACTGCACATGCAAGCAACATAT
>JAUXNY010000041.1 GCA_030682615.1 Candidatus Aquicultor sp.
CCCCGTAGCGGGCAGTCGCTCATCTTCATCATCTCGATGTTCCCTCGTGTTAGCCTTGACTACCTCGGGCTACCCTAGAAATACTTGTTTATTATTTTCCCTTTTGTCCGCCGATTTAGTCATAAACATAGTGAATTCGCTCGGATATGTGTGGCTGGCCTTGGCGTTAGGCGAAGCTCTTTATGCTTGGAAGCGTTTTGTTGATCATTGTCCCCCAGCAGTTTTACAAAGCGGTCTACTGGGTAATTATAATTCAGATTATTTTACCGGGGGTAGACTATGCTTAGCGATTATCCTTCGCGCAGCGATATGCGCGTCGAGCAAAAACGCCGCTCACGTAAGACATGGGTTTTATTTGCCGCCCTGCTTTTAGCCGCCGTTGTCCTGGGATCGACGTACTCTTACTGGGCGCCCGCGCAAAACAACCTCCTGCGGGCTATCAAGGTCGCCGCCGGTCTCAAGGGCGACCTCCGGGGAGAGCTGGCTGAATCGTATCCCGGTCAAAACCCGCCGGAGGACACGCAGGTAGTGGTCGATGACCGACCGCCGATAATGGTAAAGTCCGGGAAGTTTCTCGCGCGCGACCTGGCAACCGGAAAACACATCGTCCGCATCAGCGGAACCGGCTACGAGCCTGTCGAGCGCACGGTTAACATCACACAAGGTGCGAACAGAGTCGCTGTGGGCTTATGCCTCTCGCCCGGAGAAGCGACGCGACGCTGGATGAAAACGAAGCAGGAAAACCTCCATGGCGAGACCTACAAGTTTCTCTGCCCGGAGGAACAGGCAAAAGTCTCGCGCGCCGAATATATCGAATACAAGAACGCGATACAGAAACAATATGCCCTGAAAATCGTCTCGTTCAAAGTGATGCAGGTAAACCTGCTTAAGGCATGGCCACATCCCGATACGGGCAAGACCTATCGCGATGTGGCCATGATTCGCATCGACGGTGTAATCGAGCTTGCGGGCTCAGGACAGGAAAAAAAGGCCTGGGATGTCTATGCAAAGAAATATGATGACCGGTGGTTGTTTTTTGCGGCGAACTAACCGCCCGTGGTAACCTGTCAGCCGATTCACTTCGATACGAATTGGTTCGAGACATCATTCGGCATGAAGAAGTGAGCGGCTTGTTAGTCTTAAAAGAATAGTAAAGCATCTGGGGCAGTTCGTTAGAACTGTCCCAGATGCTTGCTCATCCTAGTACTGCAAGAACCTATTTACCGTCCGCGACGTCGTCGCCTGCCTTAAGATATCAATGTACACATAGTTGTTTACAGTGTTGCTTGAGGAAGCCGCGCCGCTCGCAGATAGCGCCGTTCCGCTGTTCGTGGCCGTCACAGAGTTTGAATTGGTGGCTGTACCGCTGAGCGCGGTAGCATTGTTACAGCTGTTGACCAAGTTCGCCGAGCTGTTGCCGTTAGCGGTCGCGTCGCCGCTGGTGGCATTCGCAGTCGTCTTTTGCTCGACACAGATGTCGATGTCGCCCTTTACCGTTGCCGGGCAGCACTCGCATGTCTCACACTTGTCGCAGGTGTGATTGTGCTCACCGTTCTCGCCGTTAACAGCGGCGGTACTGTTGTTCGGGCAGCAGGGGTGCCCTGGGCAACCACACCGGTCGCAGGCCAGTTTCGTGAAATTGCACTCGACCGTGGCCGAAGCGACATCGGTGATGATGTCGGTCTCGGCGTTAGTCGCGTTATTTGCCGCAGCGGCGCCACCGGTTGTCGCCCCCGCAGCGCCCGCGTTGCCGGCCGTCACGGTGTTCGTATTCGATGCGACCGAGCCTGGGTTTACGGCTGATGCCGAATTGCACTCATTCACCGCGTTCAACGAGCTGTTGGCATTCGCAGCAGCGATGCCCGTTCCACTTGTTGCTTCGGTTTTTTGCTTGATAGTCTTGTTGATGTCTCCCCAGACCGTCGCGCCACTCGGACTTAGCCGCTTGACAGGCCGCTCCGCCAACGCCAAGCTCGACAGGCTCAAGAGAACCGCGAGCGCCAGAAGAACTACTAAAACCTTCTTCATATATTTCACCTCCTTTCATGTTCGTAATCGAGTAATCTTTTCGGCGTTGATAGTATTGCCGCGTCTCTCAGGTTTCTAACTCTTAAAACAACGATACGCGCCGGGCCGCGTTCAGGCAGCAGGCTAATACATAATCGCAGTTGAGCGAGGGTGTATCCCGGTATTTCGTCTTAAAAAGAGGTCAGAGGCTCGGCCTGGCCAAAAGAATAGGATTACCTGCTCAAACGCCGCGCAAAATTACTTGAAGAAATTTTGAGCGTACTAAGTCGTCCAAATACATAACCTCATTTGAGAGGGGGTGCATGGGAGTGGCTCGCAAATAACAGAAAGGGCCGAATGGGCCCTTTCTACTATGGTACAACTCTTCGCAAAGGCCTAGAGAGCTACCTTCGCTTTGGCTTTAATCTTAAGCCAAGCCTTATCGAGGTAGCGAGCAAGCCCGCGAATATGACCCAAAGCCACCATGGCAGCGCCACGGCATCAGAGAAGATGGGGCTTATATCCCCAAACAGCTTAGTGTCTATATAGCTCTTTACAGCGCTCGCATAAGGCGCGATATCCGCGGTCCACGCCGGAGAGCCGGCTCCGAAAAGCCAACTTCCGTCGGCGGCCTCATAAGTGTTGAGCGACGGTGTGTCGCCACCGGCTGCCGCGCTGGAGGCAGGTTCTTCTCCCGCCGCACTGCCACTGCCCGTGTTGTTTTCACCGTTGACAGAAGCTGGTCCGTCATTGGCAGACACAGAGGACGCCGCAGGGCTTGCGCTGCCTGAAATAGGCTCCGTACTGCCTGCTCTCGCCGCGGGTTGGCCGTTAAGTGGGCCAAACCCGATGACGATTTTGTTTTGCGTGTTGTTAGGCGCTGCTTTGCCCGATACCGCAAGCGCGCTGCTGGTCATCGCAATGCCCTGGCCGATGTTGTAGATATCGGCATCGCTATCGTTTATCGAAAAACCACCCGAGCCAAAGATATCCTTTGAAACCGCGTTTGATTTCATGGCGGAATCGGCTTTGCTGCCGAATGCCATAGCATCGCCGGATATGGCATCGGCACACTCCTTGACGGCAGCGCCGATAGCAACCGCTATTGGCCCATTATAATCGTTACCTATATAGCATCGCTCAGCCAGATAACCGGTAAGAGAGACCTCCGCATTGCTGATACTGCTGGAAGCATCGGCTTTACCAGAGCTTGCAAGGCCCAAACCGTCGTTTACGATTACGTTGTCTGAAGTATTGAGCGCGGTCGCCGAACCATCGGGTTTTGTGAGAGTCACTTTGGCGACAGCATACGCGTCGGAGCTGCTATCTATAACGTTGGCCCCGAACGCGCCGTAAGATGTGGCGCTGCCGGAGGCAGCATTCGCCGACCCCGTCAACGTCGCCCAAATATCGTAGACGATTTCGATGACGACCGAGTCTTCGTTCCGAATCTCGCGCACTACCATTACGATAGTGTCGATAACCGGTGAGAGATTGACGATATTGTCGAGCATCGTGTTCGCGGCTTTGGCGTCGCCGCTTAACGAGAGTGCCGCGCCGTCATTGTCGATTTGATTAGCTGTCGAATTGAGCGCTACCGCCTCACCATTAGCCGAGCCGGAGCCGCCGCCAAATAACGAAAGCTTTGCGGAGTCACCGATGGCTGTCGCGCTCGACGCATTGTTGATGGAATTATCCGCGTCAACGCCGGCCCCACTGACATCACCGGTCTGGGCCTGAGCCTCTCCGGTTATTGTGGCCCAAATATTATAGGTGATCTTGATGACGACGTTAGAATCGACAATCGACTCGAGCAGATTTAATGCGCTCGTTATAGCCGGTGCGATAAAGATATCGTTGTTCAACATCGAGTTCAAAGCCTCGGCCTGACCCGAGATTGCGGCTGCTTCGCCGATGTTGTCGATGCTGTTCTTGGTGTCGTTTACCGCCATCGCGCTGCCATCGGAGTAGCCTCCGGCACCGGCAACCGTAGGAGCATCGCCGATCGCCTTTGAGCTAGTGAAATTCCCTATCTTGTTGACGACATCGGCCCCGATGGCTTTCGAGTCGCCGCTCTGCGCCACTGCTTGGCCGGCAATCGTGGCCATGAAATTATAGAGGAGCTCGACAGTCACGTTCGACCGGATGATATCGCCGCAGAATTGTATCAGCGTGTTGATTGTGGGTGCGATATAGATATCATTCCCGAGCATGGTGTTGTCGGCGTTGGCTTTCCCGGATGCCGCAAACGCTGAGCCGTCGTTTCCAATGACATTATCCGACTCGTTGAGAGCCAGGGCGCTCCCATCGTACGAACCGCCGCCATTCACCGTAGCCGCATCGCCTTTGGCCACGGCTTTGTCGTCGCTGTTAATCGAGTTTGAGGCCGTCAGCCCGCTGGCACCGCCGTTTCCGGTCGTCGCATCGGCCAGACCCATGATACCGGCCCAGTATTTATAGAGAATCTTGACTATTACCGTCGAATCGACGATTTCGCCCAGAACATCGACTGCGACCGCCGTCTTTGGCGCGACTGTGGCCGTATTCTCCTGTGAAGTGTTATTGGCTTCCGCCAAACCGGTAGCGGCGGTTGCGGTCCCGGTGTTCGCTATCGCCCTAACGACGCTATTGTCAGCGAAAGCACCTGTCGTACTCGGCGCGACCTCCTGACCGGAATCGTTTAGAGCCACTGCTTTGGATGTCCCGGATGTACTGTTATCGACGTTAGACCCGGCGGCTGTACCCGTCCCTGTTTTAGCGGTTGCCTGGTTCGCGACCAGAACATCGACCTTACTGCTGATATCGAGAATAACCCCGTCTGTCGTGCACGGGGCGCTCGGCGCCGGGCGCATGCCTATCAACGGCCCGGGCACATAAAGGGACCCGGCGGTGCTCGAACTAGCCGTGGGATTGCTTATCGGCTCCGGTTCACCAACCGGCTGTGCGCTGTATGTTGCTCCGCCGCCATTTGCAGAAGTGGCTTCGCCTTCACCCTGAATAGAATCGGCCGGCGCAGGCGCGCTTTCCTCGCTAATAGTATCCGCCGGCAACCCGGCCGGTTGTTCGCTTGTCCCACCCTGATGCTCCTGACTATCGGTAACTACCTCTGAAAAAGAAGCATCAAGGCCGAGTGATAAGCCTTGATCCTCGCTTGCCGTCGCCAGGTTGTCGCTTAAGGCACTCGCCGTCTGCGGCGAACTCTCCACGGTGTTAGCCATGGCCGGCCCGCCCAGCGCACTCGCAATGAGCGAGAGCGTCAAGAGGCAAGCTATTAATTTTCTTTTAAACATCGATCCACCCCCTTTCACTGAGGCATAAACTTGGATCGTGTAAATTGGGGCAGGGAGGGCTAGAGCCCTCCCTGCTCGGTTGCTCTAATGGGTCAGAAAGTTCATGACCACATCGATAGTCTTGGTAGACATCGCGCCTCTGAAGATATCAATCATAACGCTGTTGTTTACCAGGTTTGTCGATACCGCTGTTCCGCTCGCTGCGTTTGCAACGCCTGAATTAGTAACAACTGTGCTGTCGCCGTTGCTGGCTACGCCACCGTTAGTGGCAAGTGCGCTTGAAGAGGATGATACATCAGTGCACGTCATGTTGCCCATGGCTGTTGCATCACCGGTCGAAGCTTTTGCCTCGTTCTCGTAAGTGACATTGATATTAATATCACCGCAGACCGAAGCCGGGCAACACTCGCAACCACACATATCACACGCGTGGTCGTTGTTCGAGTCATTGCGTACATGGCTGCCCTCGGCTTCACAACACTCATCACAACAGGTCGTCATGTCCATAAACATGGAACAATCGGCATGGGTCTCAGCCTGCTCGGTGATTGTCTCCTCCTCGGAGTTGTTCGCCTGGTTGAGGGCGTCCGCGGGAGCGGTGACGGCGTTAGCCGTACCGGTATTCGTCACGGACCTGCTGCTGTCGTTTTCAGCCACTGACTTGTCATCTAATGCTGTCGCCTCAGAACAAGAACTAACGCTGGTCATACCGCCATTGGCCATTGCCTCCGCATCGCCGGTGTACGTCTTCGCCTCGTTCTTGAAGAGAATGGACTTATAGATGTCCCCGTTGACCATAGAGCCGCTCTTCCAGCTCCAAGAAGAGTTGGCGAACGCGACGCCGCTTAAGCTCATGAGCACAGCCAAGGCCAGCAGTAAAACTAGTAATTTTTTCATAATATTTCACCTCCTTTCATCAAAGAATCAGCTTTATATTTTAGCTTCACTCTCGAGTAAAACCGTTGTTTATGATTTCTCGCCGACTATAACACCTTGTATCGTGCCGACTATCTCCTTGGCTGCGGAGCCCTTCATAATATGGGCGTCGATCAGTCCATCCCTGCCCTGCGCCAAGTCATCGAAGAAACTCAATATTGAGAAGACCACTATCTTGGCGAGCGGGTCTATCTCTTTGATCTTAAACAACCGGGTGATACGGGACTCGACATCGGAACTTAAATCCGCGAGCACCACATCGGGCGCGGCGTCCTTGTACATACCGACCGCCTCGTCCAGATGCGATACCCTGCCGACTATCTTCACGCCATTCGAAACCAGCAGCTTGCAGAGTAGGTTCTGGTAAACCGCGTCTTCATCGACGACGAGAGCGCGAACCGTATGGAGTTTCGCATGACTTTCTTGTGTTAAACAGATACTCATAGCCCCAAGTCTCATCTCTCGTATGTTCTGCCGACATATCCCGTTTAAATCATTCTGAAATCGTGCTGCTTGCTTCAAGAATCTCTGTGCATTTAATCGTATCGCGCTTGCCCCGGCACTGCTTCCCTCTTTGGTTCAGTATTGAGCTGTCCTTATGGTTAGTATCACATGTGTGTACTATTGCTTGCTTGGTCATGTTACTGCCGTCCCGGGTGAGTGCTGCGCCCGTGAACCTTCTTGTTGCCGATCCGCTCCCTGCTGCTACTCGTTCGATCTCTTAAGCGACCCCAGGAACAGCCCCGCGCCTGTCAACATCAGCAATAGCCCCCCGAGGTACAAGTTGGACTGCGTGCCGGTAAACGGTAATCCTTCTCTGGTCACCTTTGCTAGAACGGTTGTCGCAACCGGCTTAATCGTGGTAGTCGTCACGCCCGCGACGACCGTAGTCGAGGTCGTGCCGGCTCCAACCGTAGTCGTCACGCCGCCGTTGCCGCCCGATGGCCGCGTTGTAGTAGTCGTGCCGCCGTTTCCGCCACCGCCTGTAGTAGTTGTAGTCGTCGTGCCGTTTCCACCGCCACCAGTAGTCGTCGTAGTCGTGCCGTTTCCACCGCCACCTGTAGTCGTAGTCGTCTGTGTAGTCTCCGTCGTCGATGTTGTGGTCGGAACCGTAGATGACGTTGTCGTCGGAACAGTAGATGTAGTCGTAGTCGGAATCCTGAGGAAGACGGTAATCCACGCCTTTCTTGTGTTCGTGACCGCGCCGTTGACTATGACATCAGCGGATGCCGCTATGACCACGTTGTCATTCTTTATCTGCGTCAAGGGAATGGTAAAAGTGTGATTGTTGTCGGATTTATGTGTCAAGTAGGTCGTCTCAGCGCTCGTGGTATGAAGAATGCCGCCTGTATTTCCGCGAAACGTAAGCGCCGTTATTTGAAGCGGGTATTCAGCGTCGGTGATGAACTTTATGATCAGATTGGTGCCGTCGTTGACGAGACTAACACTGCCAACGGTGAGCGTGTCTCCGGTCGCGTTCTCTAGAATAAGCGGCTCGGAGACGCTCGCAAGCGCACTTCCAAGCATGCCTAATAAGACCACTATCGCCAGGACTAAATAGACTATAAACCCGAGCCCGAAGAATTTCCTAGTCGCCTTCATAATACATTCCCCCTCTATCCATAAAAGCTTAATTAATCGTCAAATATGACCGGCGCATTCCGGGGTGCGTCCAACATCCCGCTGCGCCTCGCTCACGATCCAACGCTTATATTCCAAAAAGTAGGCTTCCCAATACCTGACTTAGGGTCAGTCTTCAACTAACCTATCGACTAGTTCCAGCACATCAGGCGCTAAGAAAGCCAGCCGAAAATATTTTTGGGATTTTATGCTATCGCATACGCTTGGCTGAGGGGTCGACAAATGCACTTTAGAAAGATAGGTGCTTATTTTAGCAGTTAGACAGGGGTTTTACGCTAACAGGGCTGCGTTACGCATATACCGCAATACCGTGGCGCCTTAAGATGCGACAATCGAGTGGAATGCGATTCGCGCCGCTTCCACCCGGTTTTTGACGCCGAGTTTGTGGAAGATGTTGCGGATGTGGAATTTTACCGTGCTCTCTGAGACGTAGAGCTTTTTGCCGATCTCAGCATTGGAAGCACCGTTGGAGAGAAGTTGCCAAACCTCTTTTTCACGCGGGGTCAAGCGCTCGCAAATCTGAGTCTTCTGTCTGGCCATCGGGATGACTTTACCGGTTAGCTGGGGAGATATCGGGTTAAGGCCATTGGCCGTCTGACGCACGGCGTCGGCTAACTCATTGCCTCCGATATTTTTTAGCAAATACCCGTTCGCGCCGCTTTCCAGCGCCCGAACAACATAATGCTCATCATCAAAACCCGAGAACATCAAGACTTTGACGCTCTTGCACCGGGTCTTTATCGCCTGCATCGTGGTGATGCCGTCACTGTCGGGAAGTTTAACGTCCATGATGATGATGTCCGGGTCGACATTATCGGCTATCTCGGTCGCCCGCTTTCCTGTCGACGCCTCACCGACCACCTGCATATCATCACACCTTTCCAGCGCTTTTCTGATACCTGCCTGCATAAGCGGATGGTCTTCGACGATCATGACTTTCAGTTGACCCATACTATGTCTTCCTCCCATGTTAGCGAATCCATACGATTTAGATTCGTGTCGTTAAGATTCAGCCAACTGCCCATTGGTTGACCCGGCATCACTAGTTTATTGTCAAGTCAAAGGTATTCTAAACACGACGCGCGTACCCGCTCCGCGTCGGCTTTCGACATCGAACTCGCCAAGAAACTGGCCGACCCTATCGCGCATGCTGGTCAGACCATATCCGTAGAGCCCCCTCGCCCGGCTGGTCGACTTTTTACCGTCGAAACCGATGCCGTTGTCCTCGACGCAGCAACGCACATGCGTCTTACTAAACCCCATCGTGATCGTTACACTCGATGCGCGCGCATGCTTGGCTACATTGCTCAAGGCCTCCTGGACGACCCGGAAGACGTTGACCTCCACGACTTCGGGAAGCGCCCGCTCCGTGCTTTCAACTACCACCGCGACGTCGATGCCGGTTCTCGCGGAGAATTGCTTAGCATAGCCTTTGACGATAGCCATCAGACCTTTCTGCGACATACATTGGGGCTTCAATGAATAGATAGAGGTGCGCAGCTCATGCAAGCACTGGTTGATAATGGATTTAAGCGATGCGAGTTCAGCGTGCGCCTCCTTCGATGAGAGCATCTCATCTAGCATATCCGCCTGCAAAAGAGCACTCGAAAGAGCTTGCGCCGGGCCATCGTGAAGATCGAACGCGAGCCTTTGGCGGTCCCTCTCGAGAGTCTCGGTTACATCGCCTAAGGCCTTTCTAATCAGAGCCTTTTCACACTCAAGCCGCCCGGCGACGTTGAAGATGGCGGACATAAAACTCACCGCGATGGAATCCTCAAGTACATGGATGAGGAGCTTGACCTGGTATTCAGCCAGCTCTTCTTCTTGTGCGTCAAAATCCAGACGGTACACCTGCTCTTGAAAGGCTTTCGCAAGTTCACCCTTTATGAGTTCGTATTCATGCCGGTCTAGAAGAAGCACCTGTGGTGCTACGCTCTCGTCGGAGAGCGGTATGTCTCCGTGGGCCAGCTCGACCGCAATGCCGTTATCGAGCTGTCTAACCGCCGAGCGTATTCTGCGCCTGAAGAAGTCGAGCAACTCTTCATCGATGGTGCCGTTGAGAGATTTTGTCCACACCTCTAAGGCGGCCTCGGAGACCTGCTTGAGCTTGGACGCGACTTCACTCAACGATGAGGATAATTTTTCCACCTGGCTTGTCTGCCTTTCACCTCATTGTTTGCACAGTCGGCAAGCGTACGCGCTACATCCCATAGCTCTTGCGCAAAATCTTTCACGTACACTGTCCGTGTCCTTCCTACCAGCAATTTAAATATAATGCTGTCAACCGGCGCGCTTTCGTTTTACCAATACGCAAGAACATGTCCTGCTGGGTTGATTTCGCTTCGACCTGAGTCCATACTCTACCCAATTCGACCAAGCCTAAACAAAGCAAATAAGAATGCGCGGTTTAAAAGAACACATGAAAGGGGGTGTTTTGCGCGATTAGCACAAAGGGGTCATAAGGCTCTTCACCAAATGAAAAAAAGAGGCCTCAACGCCTCTTTTACCTACAAGCCATAGCTCGATAAGCCAAGTAATTTTCGGATGGATCAAATATTATTTGATATCGCTTGAATCGTCATCTGTTTTATCGTCTTTATCGTCGGTAGCTTTCTTAAGCTCTCTAATGCTCTGCCCGATTGCGCGACCCATCTCCGGCAGCTTTTTCGGACCGAAGATAATCAAGACGATTGCCAAGATAATGATCAATTCCATAGGGCCCGGCAAGAAATTTATAATCGCGGGCGTAATCAAACTCTGTGCCACTGGTAACATACAATCACAACTCCTCAGCTATTATGTTTCATGTCGATGGAGTGGAGAAAGTCGGCGGCACTAAATCTCTGATTCCTACTCCCTCGAGATACCTGAATCATACCACTTAACTGCGGCGAACAACAACATTTTATGTTTTCTTCCGCCGCTTTGGGCCCGTAGTAGACGAGCGCTTCCTCCTGGTCAGGCCCTTCTCGTTGGCCGACAAGTAGTAGAGGGTGTGCAGAAGTTGCTGCGCGGGATCGGTATTGTGCAACTGCACACCGGGCGGCACTCTGACAAGCGCCGGTGTGTAGTTTAAGATGACCGAGATGTTGCCCTCGATAAGAAGATCGGCGACCGGCTGTGCTGCGGCCGGCGGGACCGCGATGATTCCTATGGTGATGTTCGCGCTGCGAAGGATTTGCGACAGGTCCTTGATATTGAAGACCTCGAGATTCCGTATGTTAGTACCGATTTTCTTGGGGTCATTGTCGAAGATGGCAGCGACGTGAAAACCATGCTGCAAAAGGCCTTCGTACGATGCGATAGCCGAGCCGAGGTTCCCGGCACCGACCAGCGCTATCTTGTGAGGCTCATCCGAGCCGAGTATCCTCTTGATGTTCTTTATCATCGTGTCGACGTCGTAGCCGACACCTTTCTTCCCGAACGTACCGAAGTGCGTGAAATCCCGGCGAATCTCAGCCGGGTTGACACCGCTCGACTCGCCCAATCTCTCCGAGGAGACCGTTTCTATTCCATTCTGCTCAAACTTAATCAAGCAGTTCAAATATGTTGACAGCCGTTCGATTACACCTTCAGGTATATCGCTCAATAACAACACCTCGCTCATCTATTGAGCATGCACGCATCCGCATGTCGGTTAGTGATGTTACCATCTTCTATGCGTCAAAATATATTGTAACCAATGATACAAACTAATTCTAGCTAAAAACTCGACTTTCTCTGTCTTTCTCTGTCTTTCTCTATATTTTAGGCGTAAATATTAGAACCGCGCGCCCTCCAAGGCGTTGAAGCATAGGCAATCGCGCTCTTCGGGCAGCTTCGGGATGAGCGCGAATAAGAGGTCCCGCAGCTTGTCGTTGTTTTCGGTAAATACTTTGACGACCTCTTCATGTGAGACCGGCGGTACGTCCGCCATGCCCTCGAGACCGACGTCGTAGTCGGTGATGAGCGAGATGTTCAGATAGCATATCTCCAGCTCGCGCGCGAGATATGCCTCGGGGTACTGGGTCATATTAATTACTTCCCAGCCGTTCGACGAGAACCACTTGCTTTCCGCGCGCGTGCTGAAGCGCGGGCCCTGGATGACGACGACCGTGCCGCCGTTGACGACAGGTATGCCCTGCTCTTTCGCTATATCGTACGCTAAATCGCGCATCGTCTCGCAATAAGGGTCGGCGGCGCTGACGTGAGTCGATATCGGGCCATCATAGAAGGTATCCCGGCGGGCGCTCGTCCTGTCGATGAACTGGTCGCAGATGACAAACATGCCCGGTCGTATCTCGGGCTGCAAGCTTCCGCTCGCGCACGGCCCGATGATGCGCTCGACTCCGAGCGACTTCATCGCATAAAGGTTCGCCCTATAATTTATCATATGCGGCGGCAACTGGTGATTTCGTCCATGGCGCGGCATAAACGCCACGTTTTTTCCGCCGATATTGCCGATAGCGACGTTATCGCTCGGCGCGCCATACGGTGTCTCAACCGCTATCTCCTCGACGTTTTCGAGAAACGCGTAAAATCCGGACCCGCCGAATACGCCTATGTCGGCTTTCTTCTCAATCATCGCATGCCTCCTCGGTCAGCTCTAGCTGTCTATCCTTTTAAGCAAAACTACACCCTAGTCTAACGTAATTTCAACCGCTTGTTAACACTACGGTGTCACTGGAATAACGTCGACAGCGCCGGTCGGCGACTGTCTCAACTTTTAAGAATTCTTTCCCCTAAAGACCTTGGCCAACTCATCGCCTTGCGCCGGGGCCACCTCCACAGCGTTCGCGGGGTCGACGATGCGGATGAGGCGCTTCTCTCCCGAGCCATGGACCCAAGTGGCGACATCGACTTCGCTAGCCGCTTTCGCCTTGCCGTATTTTGCCGTGAGCGCGGCCGCGAGATAAATCGTCTCCTCCCCCGCGTCGCTCTTCGGAACAACGGTCAGGGGGCCGGGATAGTCCTCGGCCTCGAAGAATATATCCCCTTCGCCGGCCGTCTCCAACAAGACCTCGTTCTCCCGCTCATTGCGCGAGACTATGATTAAAACGCCTTCCGTAGAAAGAAAGATGCGCCCAACCTTTATCAAGTTTATATCTTTGACCGATGGCCGGCCCTCAATTCTAAACAGGTTTCGCAAGCGCACGGAGAACATAGGGTCGGTCAAGATACACCCGCCCGCAGGTGAAGGATACTCCGTGATACCGTACTGCTCCGCCAGCGCCATCTGGGGTTTGCGTGACCGGCCGCTTATCGCCAGAAGGCGATCCCGGTCGACGAGCCCTTCCTGCTCAGGGATGGTGGGCTTAAGACGCTTGGCCGAGAGCGGCCGCAGCACGTAGCCATCTAAGCCCGACTCATGCTCGACTACGTCGAGCGCCTTTCTGTTTTGGGATTTCGGACGCTCGCCGAGCACTTCTCCGGTGGCGATAAAGTCCGCGCCTATCTCTCGCATAAGCTCTGCCGCGCGCCTAATCATCAGCGCGTGGCAATCTATACAGGGGTTCATGAACCGCCCATATCCATGCTTTGGCTCCTTGAGCACAGTGAGATGCTCGTCGGTAATGTCCACCACATGAAGGGGAATGTTTAGCATCGCCGAGGCTTTTATAGCTTCTTTGGCTGTAAAAAAGGGGGTTATAAACGAAACGGCCTCGACTTCGACGCCTTGCTCCTGAAGGACCTTCGCGGCAAGGATACTATCGAGACCGCCCGACATCAATACAAGTGCTTTAGCCATATGATAACCGGGCCTCCCACCGGGTAAATTCCATCAATGACATCCCGAAAGGACTATGGGATGTCGATATAGTCGCGCTCGCGTTTGTCGAACACGGTTAGTCGCCGGTACCCGGCCGCGACAGCGAGGCGCAACGCATGGTTGAAATCCATGCCTACCTGGTCGGGACGGTGCGCGTCCGAGCCTAGCGTTATCGGAACCCCGGCTCTCGCACAAAGCGCCAAGATGGCCTCACTAGGATAGACCTCACCCGCGGGCTTTCGAAGCCCGGCCGTGTTTATCTCTACACACACGCCGGCCTCTTTTAGCGCCGAGACCGTATCTTCTAATAGGCTTGTTATATCCGTTTCAGGCCGGAAACCGTACTTCTTGACGAGGTCCAGGTGTCCGATGATGTCAAACATCCCGGAACCCGCAGCTTGCGCCACCAGCTTAAAATAATCTTCGTAGATGGTGTGAATATCTTTTTGAGCATAACCTTCGAGATAGCGGCTATCATCGAATCCCCAGCCGTCGATGAAGTGAACAGACCCGATGACGTAGTCGAAATCGCACGACTCGAGCAAGGCCGCTGTTTCGCCCTCTAGGCCCGGCAGGTAGTCGGCCTCGATGCCGAGTTTTACGGCGATGCCTTCAGCATCGCCTGCCAGACTATTCACGGCTTGAGCGTAACCCGAAAGCTCGCCGAGAGACATGGTCAACGTGGGGTCTTCCATGGTGAGAAGCGGAAGATGGTCGGCGAAGCCGATTTCCAGCAGGCCGATTTTGCGCGCCTGTGCGACGTAGTCTAACATCTCACCGTCGGCGTGGCCGCAGCGGGCTGTGTGGACGTGGTAGTCAATCATCTTTGAACTCTTTCTCGGTAATTATCTCAAGGCCCGCCTCTCTAAGCAGCGCGGCGACTACACCGTCGCCCTCTACTATATTACCGGAAAAAGTCCCATCATATATAGTCCCCGCACCGCACGAGGGGCTGTTGCTCTTTAGGATTGCGGTAGACGCGTGGGTTAGCCGGGCAAGGATTAGCATCTGCATGGCCCCTTGGACAAACTCTTCGGTCACATCCTCGCCGTTCCGGGTGATGACCCGGGCGTTCCCTTTTAATACATCGTGGCCGTCACCGCCGACTATTTCAGCCGGGGTGCGCGGCGTCGCAAGACCTCCGCCCTGCTCGGGGCAGAACGGTATGGCGACCCCCTGCTCAATTGCGGCTTCAACCCTCGCGCATGGCGCCGCAGTGGCATCGTAGCGGGTCGCGAGGCCCGCCAGGCATGAGCTGACTATATATCGCTTACTTACAGCGCCGACCTTGTCATCCAATCGACTTCTCTCACACCCTCAAGTGACGCTAATCTCGCGACGACCTCATTGTGGTCGACAGCTTCCGGGATCAGCAGGCTGATGTGGACAATATTTGTGCCTTCTTCTTCAATGATTTCTAGTTCGACCGCGCTGACCGCGATTTTCATCGCGCCGAGCGCCGAGGTTATCTTGCCGAGCATCTCCGGCTTATTGAGTGTGGTAACCTGAATCGCCCTATGACCTCGCCCACCGCGAAGCTCGACATATTTTAGGCCGGATAGCGTCAAGAGTATAAGGAGTGTCGCCGAGAGCGACGCCACATAAAGACCGGCGCCTACGCCTAAGCCAACGCCCGACACAACCCAGATGCTGGCGGCGGTTGTGAGGCCGCGCACCATGCTGCCCTGCCTGATTATCGCGCCGGCTCCAAGAAATCCTATACCGGTGACCACGCTCGATGCGATTCTCGTGATGTCCGCGTACTCGACACCCTTGAACGGCTCGATCGATATGACCATCAATAAAGCGGAGCCAAGCGATACCAACACATGGGTGCGCAAGCCCGCCGGCTTGTCGGATATCTCACGCTGGTAGCCGATGACCCCTCCCAGCACTGCGGCAAGGACTAGCCTTAATATGATCTCAAGAGTAGGAAATAATTGCTCCATAGTACCTCAATTTCTACAAAATATAGTTCCAACAATTCTCTTTTGGGCTACACACAATATCAGCGCCATAACATATATGGTTTACCGATTTCATACCATACTACTACCTATTTTACTCGAAAATAAAGCGATCAAAACAGCAGCAGGTACTGGACATACCATACGCCTATCCCGCCGAGGTATCCGAGAAGCGCCGGCAGGCTCGCTATCTTGAGATAATTGACAAAATTCAGCTCTTTTACGATACCCATGGCCACGACGCCGGCCGCCGAGCCGATGACGAGGATGGAGCCGCCGGTACCGACGGCGAGAGCGATAAGCACCCAGATTATAGGGTCGGTCGTCTTGACGATGTCCGTCGCGGCCGCGGTTAGCGGCACGTTGTCGACAATGGCCGAGAGCACACCCATCACCGAGCTTCCGAGGACGTAACGCCCCAGGCTGGGAGCATCACCAAAGAGACTGTTCGAGACCATCTCGAGTATCCCTAAGTGGTTGAGGGCGGCGACCGCCAGCAGTATGCCGATGAAGAACTTAAGGCTTGAAATATCGGTCTTCTGCAGCAGATTCTCTATCGAGGCCGTAAAGTGCGACCGGTGGTTCGGCAACCCTCGCTTGAGCGCGTCGACGACGAGCCAGGTCAACCCCAGGCCGGTAACAAGACCCATATACGGTTTAAGGTGGAACGCATGGAAGATAAAGGGCAGCGTGAAGGAGCCAAACACAAATGCGATTACGAGCTTCTCCGAGCGCACAAGCTTAAACTCCTCGACCTCGGGCACACACCTGTCGCCCGCCTCCGCCTGCCGTATTAAGAGCGGTGCGGCGATAAGGTAGATGGTGAGCGAGGGCAGGAAGCCGTACATGATGACCTCGCCGCTGCTAAACTTGCCCTTGAGCCACAGCATCGTCGTGGTTACGTCGCCGATGGGCGAGAACGCTCCTCCGGCGTTGGCCGCGACGATGACGAGGGCCGCCGCGACAAGAATATTTTTACCCTTAAAGAAGAGTCTTGAAAGCTGCGTCAGGATGATGGTAGTCGTCAAGTTGTCGATTACCGCCGAGAGCGCGAACGCGAGAATAGATATCGTCCAGAGCTGCTTGGTGTTGTCTAGCTCCTTCGCGACGAGCCAAACGCGCACCAGCTCGAAAAACTTGTAGTGGACGAGTATCTCGACTAGCGTCATCGCGCAGAGTAAGAAGACGATTATCTCGAATATCTCGGTTCCCGCTTCGCTCAGGTGGGCTTCGACCAGCTGCCCGCTATCGATAGCGATAAGAATCCAGAGGAGGCCCGCGAAGAACATAGCGACAGCGCTCTTGCTGACCTGCAATTTATGCTCGGCTGATATCAATATGTATGCGATTATGAATAATATGGTAATCGTCAGTGCCATCGTAATCCCTGCCTCGTCATCTAGTGTTGATTAAGCATTATACGTGCTGCGAAAAAGTCGACGTCTTTACAGCAAAATTGCCGGCTTAGTGTACCCTTCGGGCGCCGGCAAACCGATTCCGTTGCTTGTTGTATCGTCATAAACCACAAATAATTTACCAAGCAACGCTCTACGCTGTCAAGGTTCCCGGCATACATCCTTAGAACATGTGAAACGGGGTGGCTAGCCTCTTTTGGAGCCGGCTCTTCTGCCACTTCGAGGGCTGGGCGAAGAGTGAGCCGAGTGATCGTCTCCGTATCGGCTCCCGGTTGCTGAGATAGACATAGGCGGCTGCCGAAAACCCCTGCAGGCCGCATCCCCACGACTCGAGCGCGCGCGCCGAGCTTATCTCGCCGGGGTAGCCGGCATAATTATGCCAGAGAATCTCGGTGGTCGAGGCGTCAAGAATCGCGTTGATATAGGTAGCATACTTGTCGGCGTTGATGTTGTGCAGCACCAGCGCCGCGATATTATTGACAAAAAACCAGCTATCACCGTTATGGTAGCTGGTATCGTGCTCACCTACTGAAACATGACAGAAAGACTCGTGCCGTGTGTCGACCGAGGCGAGGCCGCCCCATTCGAGCCAGAGCGCCGGCAGCACCCTATCGAAACACGACTCCCACTCCGCTTTAGTTAAAAGCTCCGGCGCGAAGAGCGCCGCCAAGAAGACATTGGGTCGCATCGTGTCATCGTAAAGCCGGTCGTGCAAGTACCCGTCGATAAAGTAGTGGGTATGGATATCCTTAAGAAGCGTCATGCGTTTCTTCTCGAAATAATCGCTTTCGGTGAGAAGCTCTCCAAGGTGAAGGATTTTGCTGTAGAGCGCCTGTGTCTCAACCGGATAACCCGTCCGCCCAAGGCTGTCCATCCAGCTCTCCCGCTCATGTGACGGGATAAAGCCATACTCGTTCTCGGTCTCTTCAAGCTCGTCGATCGCGCGCATCAGTTTAAAGGCGAGGGCTTGTTTATCCTCATCATCGAGTCTAATCCTGCCAAAGAGAATGGCCCAGGACAAGAGGCCCAACCCGTCCGAGCAGCAGTTGTGACCGCCGAAAATGACCGGCAGGCGCCCGCCGCCCCAGTCGCCGTGGATATACTTCGCGACAACCGCACTCGCTCGCTCCTTCGGAAGGGCGGGTAGCGCTATGAGTTCATCCCTCACCCACGCCTTGGTAAACCAGGGCATGCCGGCGAGCATCCGGTTCTCTATAAAGAGCGCGTCGAGCGCATCTTGCGCCCCGCAACGCGCGATCTCTTTCTCGGCGTTGTCGACGTCCTTGTCCGCCCGCTTGATTTTTGCCCGCTCCCGCTTCAGAAGGTCAAAATGTGTAAAGCCCGAATGTCTTTCGGCCCGCGCAACCGCTTGCGCCTCGTTCGCGCCGAACGCAAAGACAAGGCGCTTTGCGCTGAATTCTCCCAGCTCATACTCGTAAAGGAGCGCGGGCTCGGAGTTTCGCTGCCTGTCACGGTCGTACTCGAGAGGAACCCATGAGCCGAGCGAACGGAAAACGCCGTCGTGAAGAATCGCAAGATACACCGGCTCGGTGACACGATCATCGCTGTAGCGGACGACGACAACGTTGCCCTGCTCACTGATGACATAGTCCCTGCCCCATTGCGGAATGTAGAACTGGTCGCGCATGTCGAGGCGGACCAGGAGGGTGTCTTTTCCAGACGCTTCGTAGACGAGTACCGGCTCATTGGGAATGACTGAGTAGAGTTCGGTTTTAGCACCATAACGGCGCGCCGCCGCATTCTCGTCGTGGTAGAATTCGAGACGGTCGGCGACTCCGTGCTTTACGATGCGCGATAGGGTTTTTATGAAGGTGTCTCCGCGTGCTACGAAGAATCCCTCGTAGCGCGTCCGCGGTGTCTCATAAAACGTCGCAAAATCTTTCCGGTCGTTTACCAGAATAAAGGCGATCGGTTCTTCAACCCGTTTTACAACTGCGTTATCTCCGCAAAAATGCGCAACGTCCACGTCGTATCCTTTAGATTAGAAAGCGGCGCAGCGCTTCTTAGAGCCCTGCGCCCGTTATTCTTGATATCGTTTCGGCTCGACTGTGCAACTACCCTCTAAGAAAAGCCGCGGTCTCTTCCGGTGGCGTCGTGATTACCGCATAGTCGGTGCCGATCTCGAAGCCGGCCTTGACCTGGTGCGGTATCCTCGGGACTATCTCGATATGGAAATGAAAGTCGGTCCCGCGCGGCCCGTAATAAACCATCATATTGTAATTCGGGCTGAGCTTCTCGACCGCGTTGAGCGATTTCAGCATTATCGATGCCAAATCGGCCATGACATCTTCGGATAGTTCGTCGAGGGTGCGCACATGGTCTTTTGCGACTATCCATAGCTCATGCGTGAATTGCGGAGCAAACGGGCAGAACGCCGAGAAACTGTCGTTCTCGAAAACCAGGCGCGGCGAATGTGCCTCGGATCCGGCTATTTTGCAATAGACGCAGTTGCCCTTGTGGCTGTGGTCCGCTTTCTCGCGAATACGCGCGGGTACCTGCGATACCGCGAGCACCTGCGTGTGCGAGTGGTCGAGCGATGCTCCGGCCTCGCGTCCCTGGTTTTTGAAGACCGAGACGTAACCGACGTTGGCGTCCGTCTCGAGCGCCTTGATGCGGTCGCGATAAGCCTTGAGAGTCAGCACCATCTCATCTCGGGTCACCTGCGAGAGCCGCTGGTGGTGGTCGGGCGTCTCGACGATGACCTCATGGTGTCCTTGCGAAGACGCCGTCTTCCAGCCGTTCTCGCTGACATCCTCGCCGCCGGTTATGGGAAACTTGTTCGGGAAGACCCGCACTTGCCACGAGCCGTTCTTTGCGACGCGGTCGATCTCCGGCGGGGTCGTATGTTCGTTCCCCGGGCAGAAGAAACAACCCGTGCTATCGCTTGCACACACCGAATCCGGATCGAAAGGCCGGAGTGCGCGTCCAGGGGCTATGAATGTCCACAAGTCCCTAAAATAATCTTTTCTCATGCCGCTCCACACACCTTGCTTTTCTCTAGCGCCATCTCATGCGCCTCGAAGTAATGCCTGACGAGCAGCTTCCAGTCGTAGTTCTTCGCCTGAGCGTTCGCGTTTAGACGCAGCTCCATCCGCTCGTCGCTATCGAGTGTAGTGTACTCATAAAGAATAGACAATAGTTCTTTCTTTTCGCTATCGTAATCGAAGGTGCTCCGGTCTATGACGTAGGTGCCGGGAAGCTTCTTCTTAAGGCCAAGCTCCTTAAGCGCCAGTCCATAGCCGGAGAGGTCGGTTGTTACCGAGGCGACACCGAGTGCGCCCGCTTCGAGCGGCGTGTATCCCCACGGCTCGTAGAACGATGGGAAGACGCCGAAGTGCGAACCGGCCATGACGTTATAGAATTGCAGGTTGAGAAGGCCGTCGCCACCGGAGAGGTATGTCGGGTAGAAGACGACTTTGACCCGGTCATCCTCGTTGTTTAGAAGCCCTTTCTGCCTGAACATGCTGAGTATTTCGTCGTACTCCTCATTATGGACGTTGTGGGTGACGAGCGGCGGGTTGCCCGGCCTCCTGAACCGGCGCTGTATACCAACGGTCTTATCGAGAAAGTCTTCGCCGAGCACCCATTCACAGCTGAACGAGTGCTCACCGGTGTATGCGCGCGTTACGCGGTCGGAAATGCGATCCATGTTGTGGTTAACCACCTGGCACAGATGCTGATAGACCGACTTGTTCTCGATTAGCTCACTCTTGACGCCGGATGTGCCGGTCGGGATATAGAAGAACGCCACGATGGTCTTGTCGCTCTGTTTAGCTTTCAGCTTTTGATTGAGCTCGGCCAGGGAGTCGATGAAAAGGTCGATACCTTTGCAGCGGGTCTCGTACCTGCCAAGAATGAAGTAGTAGAGCGTGTTCTCGAGGTCGAAAGTATGGTGCGGGAAGAAATGGTATTGCACGAACTTGCGCAGGTATTTGCGGTATTCGCGGTGCATGAACGTTATTTCCTGCACACCGGGAAACGCGGCCATGTTCAAGCCGTTCGGCAACAACACGTCGGGTTTGCGGCCGTAGAACGCCTCCGCCTCACGGCCCGTTATGCCGGAGACCGTCGTAAGCACGTCCGCATGGAGAGCGGTCGCCTTTTCCAGGCTGTGCTTACTGGTAATCCCTATCTCTCGCGCCTTCTCGTCGGCGTCGAAGGTACCGAGTTCGGCATAGAAGTTGATGCCGGACGACGCTAAGCAGCGCCCCAGAAACGTCGCGTGAGTCGTGAATATCGTCGAGAAGTCGAGGTCGGATTTTTTCAAATAGAGCAATACGCCGCCGGTCAGCCACTCATGGGCATGGACGATGACTTCCTCTTTTTTGAGGCCGTTTCGCTTGATGGACTCGATGACTCGACCGACCGCCCAGGAAAACGCCAGCGGCTCGTCGTAGTCGTAGCCGGAGAACATCGAGTCGACTCCGTACCACTCCCAAAGCTTGCTCTTGAAGTCGCCGATATTGTCGAACTCATTCTGAAACTCGACCAACAATACCTGCGGTTCCGAATCGAGCAGCCAGGTGCCATAGTGGAATACGACTCCTTCGGGCGCGAGGTCTTTCTGCGCCTTCGACAAAAACGCCGGCATCGGTTTTTCGATGAACTGGCTCTCTGATTTGCCGGGAAGATAGGGGCCGACGAGGAAATACCTATCGCCATATTTTTCTTTGACCAGACCGGACTTGGACTCGATGACGGTGTAGATACCGCCAACCTTGTTAGCTACTTCCCATGAAACCTCGAATAAATGCGTTGACTCGCTCATATATAAGCCTCCAAATATACCGATTATTACTGCGTTTTACCATTTATATCGGGCAACTTAGGCCCGACTAAAGGTAAATCTAAAGCAGGAATCGGCATCTCGATGCCGGGCATTGGAAGCTTAAGGCTGTCGATTTGAGCTTCGAAATCGATTTTAGGCATCTCGGACGCCTGTAATGCGCATATCTCGGCCATCCTGTCATCGACCTTGCCTACGAAGTCGACAAGGACATTGGTGAAGTAGATGTAGGCGTCGTGCGGCCGCTCGTAAGCGTTGAAGTATTTATGGACGTCGCCGTCGCTAAACCATTTGGTGCACATGTAATCGAAGTGGTCGGAGGTCTGCAATTGGCGCCAAGTTTACAAGAGGTCGAGGTCTTTAGTCTCTTTTATCCTCTCCTCCAGGTCATAGAGCGCGCGGAGTGCGCCTTTTTGCATATCGTTTCCGAGCCATGCCGAGATGT
>JAUXNY010000042.1 GCA_030682615.1 Candidatus Aquicultor sp.
ATGATGACAGCCGCTACGGCCAAAAACTCTCCGAGGATAAGCAGCTTACCGAACTTCTTATAGTTATGCAGATAGAACGGTATGACAAGCATTACGGCTGAGGCCGCAACACCCACGAGAAAGGTGAACTGGCCGATGTAGATACCCCACGAGACGTCTCTGCTCATGCCGGTTATCCCCAGGCCAACATCAAACTGTCGGAGGTAGAACAAAAAACCCACGCCTATAACGGCGAGTAACGACAGTACCCATATCCAGTAGTTTCGACTTCCGTATAACGCTCTCTCAAGCATTGTCGGCCCCCCCCATCACATAATAGACTTTTGGACCTGTCCCAAGCTCGGGTTTTCTTCTAATAGTATAGGCTTCGTTGAGAACCTTTCTGATCTCTGAGTTAGCATCAGTTATATCGCCGAATACCATAGCGCCGTTCGATGCCTCCACGCAGGCGGGCTCCAGACCCTCGGCGAGCCTTTCCGTGCAGAACGTGCATTTCTCGACAACCCCCTTCATCCTCGTCGGGTAATCGGGGTTCTCTTCCTTGATATGCGGCCTCGGGTCGGTCCAGTTGAAGCTCCTCGAGCCGTAGGGGCATCCAGCCATACAGAACCGGCACCCGATGCAGCGGTGCATATCCTGCATAACAATTCCGTCACTCCTCTTAAAAGTAGCCTTAGTCGGGCATACCCTTACACAGGGAGGGTGTTCGCAGTGATTACACAACAGGAGAAAAGGCATTTCCTTCAAAGACTCCTTCATGTGCACCTCCTCCTGTTGTTCGGGGAAAGTATGCTCGAAGGAGTCGGTCCATATCCACTTGACCTCGCTTTTCGGGTCATCAATAACAGGGATGTTATGGATACTGTTGCATGCGTTTATAACCCTTTTGTAATCGTCCTCCGTCTTGAACTTCGCCACATCGATAACCATGGCCCACTTGCCCGCCGTAATGGCGCCCGACTCTGGCGTGAACTCGGACGCTTGAGCAATATCCTTTGTAATATCTTCCACTATCGTCAGTCCACCGATCGCCAAGATTGCGGAGGCACCGGCCATTTTCAGGAAGTCTCTTCTATCGATTCCCATTATTTCCCCTCCTTTGGCGCCAAATGACAATCCCAGCAGTAGGGCTTTACACCCGTATATTCATGACATTTATCACAAAATTCCTTCTTGTTCGAATGACACCGCATACATGTATTCTGCAGGCTTATCTTATACCTATCGCCATCACTGGCCACATAGACCGTAGTCTCATCGCGTACCGCTAAATCCCGCCACTTATTGAGCAGGCTCATATGCTCGGCTTTCATAAATTCCTCTGGCTCGACACACTTCTTTTCCTCTAGTTTCCGTATTTCCGGTGTGTCGAGATTCGGTTCGGGAGTTACATTGGCCTTCCCGATGTCACCAAAGAACGGATACGCCGCAAGGGCCAGGAATATGACGATTCCTAAAATGATTTTGCCGCCATTATACATCTTCAGCACCCTCTTTCTCGGGAAGATCTTCAAGGCGCATGTCTTGCGTCCTTTCCTTTTCTCCCTTCATCACTAGGGCGTTAGCCACGAGTTCGTGCATGCCTGCCACGTCCACGCCGGGAACCCAATAATTCATCAGCGGTGGAAGGGCCGCCCTGTCAATGGCGCATATGTTAGCCAGCATGTTGACACCGTGATGCTGCTGGACGTGCTTAACCGCAGTTGCTCTCGGGAAACCGCCTCTCAATCTCAATTCCATGTTCTCCGACGCATTCAGGCCGGAGCCGCTGCCGCAGCAGAAGGTCTTCTCCCTGATAGTGTCTTCAGGCATCTCATAAAAATTGTTGCAGGTGTTCTTGATGACATATCTCGGTTCATCTAATATCCCCATGCCCCGTGAGGTGTTGCAGGAGTCATGGAAGGTCACTTTGAGATGGTCGTTGCGCGACGGGTCAAGATTTAACTTGCCGTGCTTTATCAAGTCGGCTGTAAATTCAGCGATATGAATCATTTTTGTGGAGCCCGCATTTTCAAACCTGGTGCCTGTTATGGGCGAAACCGGAACCTCGAGAAAATCAGCGGGTCCATTCCAGGTGTCCATGTACTGATGCATGACCCTCCACATGTGGCCGCATTCGCCGCCGATTATCCATTTTACGCCCAACCTTTGGGCCTCGGCGTATATCTTAGAATTGAGCCTCTTGGCCATGTCGTTCGAGGTGAAGAAACCAAAGTTTCCACCCTCGGATGCATATGTGCTCCAGGTATAGTCAAGACCAATCTCATGGAAGAGCATCATATAACCCATGCACGTATAGGTGCCGGGGTCGCCGAACATGTCGCCGGAAGGCGCAACGAAGAGGACTTCGGCCCCTTTCCGGTTGAAGCTCGGTTCAACCTTGATGCCCGTTATCTCCTCTATGTCGTCTACCATAAAATCGAAGTTGCTTTTTATCGTGTGCGGCTCGAGGCCTAGGTGGTTACCCTTCATGAAACAGTTTGCCACAGGACCCGCAATCCACTCGATGTTTAGACCGAGGAGGTTGAGTATCTCCCTGCCGATCATTGTGATCTCGGCCTGGTCGATACCGTACGGGCAAAAGACCGAACAGCGACGGCATTCCGAGCATTGGTAGAAATAATACCACCACTCTTTAAGGACATCTAAGGTAAGCTCTCTGCCGCCGGCATGTTTTCCCATCATCTTGCCTGACGTGGTGAAATATCTTCTGTAGACCGACCTTATAAGCTCTGCCCTGAGAACAGGCATATTCTTGGGGTCGCCCGTGCCGAGAAAGAAATGGCACTTATCGGCGCATGCACCGCATCTTACACAAATATCCATGAAGAGGCGAAAAGAACGATACTTCTCGAGCCTTTCTTTCATACCCTCTAGGACTATCTCTTTCCAGTTTTCGGGCAGGTTCCAATCCTCGTCTTTTACCGACCACTTCCGAGCATTCGGGAAATCGACGGTATTCAGGCTTTCAGGCTTGCTCGCGTTGCAAAACATCCCGTCTTTGAATTCAACAGGGTTATACATCCAACCCGTATAAGGAAGGCTATAATTTATCTTTGACAGCTCTTCTGGTGTTGGTTTTTTTGCCATGATCACTCCTCTCCCACTGGTATCTCAGCGTCGTTCATTTCATTGCTGGATTCGCTCTCAGCCTCTGCGGGCGCTTTTGCCGAGGGGAACTCGACTGGTATCCCAACCTTTTCCATTTTCTCCCTGAAATCATTCTCATACTCTTCGTATGAATGAAGCTTGACGGGATAATTCCATGGGTTGATGTGTCTTTTCATGCGGCTATCATTTGCCAGATTTCTTGTTGGGCTGAGGAACACGCCGCCCGCATGGACCAGTTTGCTAAATGGGAAGTAAACAAAGAGGGTGCTGACAAGAAATACGTGAATGTAGAATATAACGCCGATTCCCGCCGGGATGACAGGACTTAAGCCTATCAAACCCATGGTTAGCTCTTTTACGGCCACAATATCCACCTTGAAGAAATACCTCATGAGGATACCGGTGGTAGCAATCGATATTATCAAAAAGAGCGGAAAATAATCGGATGCAAGCGAGATATAGCGGACCGTACGTACAGCCAGCCTCCTGTATAGGAGGTAGCCAACAGCCACCAACAATATCACACCTGTTAAATATAGCCTTGGAGCACCGATTTGCACAAAACCGTCGAGGCTCTCAATTGCGCTTACGTATGCGGGTGAGGGGTTTGCAAAAAACCTCATATGTCTAATCAGAACAATTAAGAACGTCCAGTGAAACGCCAGCGCCGCCATCCACAGCCACTTGCCCGAACTATAGGCAAGCCGCCCTTCTCTCAATTCGCTGGTGTTGTTTCTAAACAGCGAACGGAAAAGAAGTATCTCGAGCGCCATTCTGCCGATTACACCGCTGGTGGTGGAGGGGTTGTCGAGTTTGCTCTGGTTTATCCACGGCAGAGATTTTTGCTGACCGCAGGATGTGGAGATAGCAAACGGTACGGGT
>JAUXNY010000060.1 GCA_030682615.1 Candidatus Aquicultor sp.
GCGCTCAAGGCGAACGCGATGTACGAGCAGAAATACCCGCTGGCGACCGCGCTCTCGCGACCGCTGATTGCGAAGATACTAGTCGAAGTCGCCGAAGGAACAGGCGCCGTCTTTGCGGCTCACGGTTGCACCGGCAAGGGCAACGACCAGGTTCGCTTCGAGGTGACGATGCGCGCGCTCAGCCCCGACCTCACCATCATCGCTCCCGCCAGGGAATGGGATTTTACGCGTGAGACCGCGATTGAATACGCGAAGCAGCACCACATCCCGATACCGATAACGAAGGCCAGCCCGTATAGTATAGACGAAAACATCTGGGGCAAGTCTATCGAGTGCGGCATTCTGGAGGACCCGTGGGTAGAGCCGCCTGCGGATGTGTTTACCATGACCACAGACCCGATGGAAGCCCCGGATTCGCCGACCTATCTGGAGATAGAGTTCGAGGCCGGCATACCGGTCGCTCTCGACGGCGAGAAGATGGATTTGGTGACACTAATCGGCAAAGTAAACCGGATTGCGGGCTCGAACGGCTTCGGGCGTATCGACAAAGTCGAGAACAGGCTGGTCGGCATCAAGTCACGCGAGATTTACGAGGCGCCGGCCGCGCTCACGCTGACCATGGCTCACCGGGAACTCGAAGACATGACACTCGAACGCGACCTGGCGCATTATAAATATGGAATAGAACTCAAATACTCGGAGATGATATATTATGGTCTCTGGTTCTCCCCGTTGAGAGATGCGCTAGACGCGTTTATCGACGAGACGCAAAAAGTAGTCAACGGGACAGTTCGCATGAAGCTCTATAAGGGTTCGTGCCAGGTGGTTGGGCGCAAATCTCCCAACTCGCTCTACGATAAAGAGCTTGCGACCTATGAGGCGGGCGACACCTTCTCTCATCAGTCGGCTGCGGGCTTTAACAAGATATTCGGCCTGAGTCTCGAGACTTGGGGCAGGAAGTATAGGAAGTAATCAAGGAGTATAGCGATGAAACTCTGGTCGGGCCGGTTCTCAAAGAGCACAGATAGCTTTGTCGACGAGTTTAACGCCTCGCTTCCCGTCGACAAGCATCTCTATAAACACGACATAAGAGGAAGTATCGCGCACGCCAGGATGCTTGCCAAGCAGGGGATTATTGCCGAGAAAGAAGCGGCACAGATAGTCGATGGCCTGGAAGCAATTCTCAGGGAAATCGAGGATGGCGTCTTCGTCTTCGATATCGCCGATGAGGATATCCATATGAGCGTCGAGATGGCGCTCATCGAGAAAATCGGCTCCGTGGGCGGAAAGCTTCACACCGGACGCAGCCGAAACGACCAGGTCGCGCTCGACACGCGAATGTTCTTAAAGGACGCGATTGTTGAGGTAAACGCCGAAATCGCCGCGCTCCAAACCGAATTGACGGAAGTCGCAAAGCGTGAGATAGCTGCGGTAATGCCGGGCTACACCCATCTACAGCGGGCGCAACCGGTATTGTTTTCGCACCACATGATGGCGTATTTCTGGATGCTGCGGCGTGATTTTACGCGGTTCAAAGCGTGCTTCAAGCATGCCGATGTGATGCCGCTCGGCTCAGCCGCCCTCGCCGGAACGACTTACCCTATAGACATGGATTTCATAGCCGATGAGCTTGGCTTCAAAAGAGTAAGCAACAACAGCCTCGATGCGGTCTCCGACCGCGACTTTATCATAGAGTTTCATGCGGCGTCTGCGATGCTGATGATGCATTTGAGCAGGTTCGCCGAAGAGCTTATCATCTGGTCGTCGGCCGAATTCAGCTTCATCGAGCTGGACGATGCGTACACGACCGGAAGCAGCATCATGCCTCAAAAGAAAAACGCCGACGTGGCTGAGCTTATCCGGGGAAAGACCGGACGGGCCTACGGCAACCTGATGCAGCTCTTAACGACGATGAAAGGTCTCCCGCTCGCCTATAACAAAGACATGCAGGAGGACAAAGAGGGCATGCTCGACTCGATAGCGACGGTGAAGAACAGCCTTATCGGCATGAAAGGCATGATTTCGACGATGATGATACATTCCGAGGTCATGCGCCAAGCGGCTGAAGGCGGGTTTACCAACGCCACCGAGCTGGCCGATTACCTGGCCGCTAAAGGAGTGCCGTTCCGGGACGCCCATCATATAACCGGTGTGCTGGTCAAGAAAGCCATAGAAGAGGGTTGCTGGCTGGTCGATTTCTCAATCGAAGAGTTTCAAGAGCAGAGCTTGCTAATCGAAGATGATGTCTACGATGTCCTCAATATCGATAATGCTGTGAAGCGGCGCAATGTCCGTGGCGGCACCGCTCCCGAGCGGGTTCGTGAACAAATCGAAAAAGCCGAGAAGCTCCTTGAAAAAGAGGAGAGATGGCTGGATGAACGGAAATAGTAATGAAGTGGAAAACCCCCCGTAGCCTCCACACAGATAAGCCATTTCTGCGCAAGCGCGCGTCCATTCGGCACTATTTGTGAAAACTTTCTTAATTTTTTTGGTCAGGTTGTTAATACAATCGTAATATTTACCGATGACCATATATACGAGTATGTTTTTGAGGGAGTTTTTGGTGGATATTAGAGAACGTTGTAATGGAAAACAGCCATTGGCGCTGAAATATCGGCTTCTGATTTTGCTTATCGTCATGGTTTTGCCATTCGTCGGTTTCTCTATTTATAAAGCATTAGAAATCGACAAGCGCTATACCGAGGAAGCGCAACGGCAAAACATAACCGTCGCCAAGGGCGTCGCGCACGAAGTCGACGAGTATATTGGAGCCACTGGCGATGTGCTGATATCTATTGCCGAAAGCGACAATATCCGTAAACAGAACTTCATCGCGACCAAACCGTGGCTCGACCGGATTATTGCAAAGTATCCCTATTATCACCTTATCGCCTTTGTCGATGTCTACGGCAACGTAAAAGTCGCTTCGGTCTCCGATGTTTGGTCGAAGAGCGAGGACTCCCAAAGACTGGCGAAAACCTTAAACGTCAGCGATACGGCATGCTATGCGCGCGGAGTCGTCGCCAGCGATATCGCCGTGGGTGATTTTATGTATAGCAGGATCACCGGCCTCCCGGTAGTGCACGTAACATATCCGGTCTACGACTTTTCAGGAAAGAGAATAGGCTTTATCGCCGCCGCACTTGACCTTACTAAAATACAGAAGAAAATACTCCTGACCGACTCAAAAGACGTTGTCATCAGCCTTATCGACGATAAAGGCGTCTATATCGCAAGAAGCAAGGAGCCCAAGAAATGGGTGGGTAGAACTATCTTCGGCGATGACCGTTTTAAGAAAATGCTCGGAAAAAAAGAAGGCTTGTATGATGCGGTATCCGCGGACGGAACGATGCGGATGTTCGCGTTCTCTACTATGAAAAACGTCCCCTGGTATGCGCGGAGCGGTATTGACAAGGACGTCATCCATAAGAAAGTGACGAGAGAGCTAGCTTATCACTTCGCTGTCTTTATTCCGTTGCTTTTTATAGCGATAGCCGGATGGTTGTGGATAGGGCGAGATGTTAATAGGCTGCATAACCAGACGCAACAATTGACACTGCAGGACCCGCTAACGGGGCTTTGGAACCATAGAAAGCTCGTGCAGGATTTCGAACGCGAACTCAAATCCGCTAGACGAAACCGGTGTGATGTCTCCTGTCTGATGATAGATATCGACCACTTTAAGGTCTACAACGACAACAACGGCCATCAGGCCGGAGATGAAGCGCTACGTGCGGTTGCGGACATACTCGGTCGCGCTGTGCGGGAGACCGATTTTGTCTATCGATATGGCGGCGAGGAGTTTTGTGTCCTTCTTCCTAATACGGACAAGGAAGCGGCGAGCGTTTTGGCCGAGCGTATCCGTTTTAACATCGAACGGACCGAATTTGAAGGCGAAGAGAGCCAGCCATCGGGTTGCCTCACTGTTTCCATCGGTGTCGCCGCGTATCCATGCGACGCAATCTCGAAAGACAACCTGATAAGCTGCGCCGATAAATCCCTGTATGTGGCCAAGAACGACGGGCGAAACAGGGTTGCGGTCAGATGTGAATCGGCCACTCATACCTTCCACAACGCCGGCTAGGGCCACCTACTGCGTTGTCTCACCCACGCTCGAACACCTTATGATTAATACTAATCCAAGCCCGAAGTAATCCGCTCATTTCTCGCTTGTTTGCGAGTCAGAGGTAGTATTCTAGCACATCCAGGGGTCGTGGCGTATTATTATGACATGGATAAAGTGTCAGCTCAACGTCCGGCCATTGTCATCGTCGCGAAGCTGCCGGTACCGGGGCGCGTCAAAACACGCCTCTGCCCTCCACTCACACCGCGGGAGGCGGCCGTGCTTTATACGTGTTTTCTTCAGGATACGGTTGCAAAAGTTGCGGGCCTGTCAATCGCAGAGGCCTTCATCGCGCTAAATATCGCAGAACTCGAGGGAGAACCGCAAGCGCTTCTCGATACTATAATGCTGCCTGGTTCCGTTCGCGTTATCGACCAGGGGAAAGGCGACCTCGGCGCGCGCCTCAGCAAGATTCTGACGGACGCGTTTCCTGAGCCCGCGCAGGTGGTCTTTATCGGCGCCGACTCACCATCGCTGCCACGCTCATATCTTGAACGCGCCGTGAGCTCGCTTGAGCGCCATGATGTCGTCATCGGGCCGAGCGACGACGGCGGGTACTATCTTATAGGCCTAACCGGCAACCACCTCTGTGTTCTTAAGGACATAGCTTGGTCGACCAGTGCCGTCTTCGAGCAGACTCTCGCGCGAGCCGCCGCCGAAGGGCTCGATGTCGATGTGCTGCCCGGTTGGTTTGATGTCGATGATCACGCAGGCCTGCGCAGGCTCCACCGTGAGCTGCGGGATGACCCGTCGGCCGCACCGCGCACGACCTCATATCTGGCGAGCTATCGCTGGTAATATCCCGGCTCGACCACCCGGCGATTCGACAAACTAACCTCAATTCAAGAGCCGTCGTTTATGGGAACATATAAGTAATAACGACATGCTTCGCGGTTGAGTGACGCCCCGGGCTTGTCTAAACCGCTGGTTCCAGCCGCAAGAGAACGGCTATGGAATTTATGATACGATGAGTGAAATAGGCCGACGATGGGCTGAGCGGTTTAGCTTTTTGACTAGACAGGTCGCATGAGAGAGGTTGAAAAGAGTAGGCCGAAATCAAATGTATTCGAGAGAGACGGAGCGTAGACGATGAACGATGGCAATAATATCGAAGTGAGAATGCCGGATGATATGCAAGCCGGGGCATTTGCCAACAACATGGTGGTAAGCCACACAAAGGAGGAGTTTGTCCTCGATTTTATGTTTGTGGCCCCGCCGACGGGCACCATAACTTCGCGGGTTATCGTTACCCCTGGGCACATGAAGCGCATATTGGCGGCCTTCAAAGAGAATGTCTCCAAATACGAGAAGGTACATGGAAAAATCGAAGCGGGT
>JAUXNY010000109.1 GCA_030682615.1 Candidatus Aquicultor sp.
GGCGCATCGGGATAACCGATGACGACGGCGTCATAACGGGAAAGGATCTCGATGAGTTCACCCTCGAAGAGTTCGAAAAACGCGTAGAGCATATACGGGTTTATTCGAGAGTCGCTCCCGAGCAGAAGCTAAAGATTGTAAGGGCATTGCAGGATAAGAATCAATTCGTTGCTATGACGGGAGACGGCGTAAATGACGCCCCGGCGCTGCGCAGGGCAAATATCGGCGTCGCGATGGGCATTACGGGGACGGATGTCGCAAAGGAAGCGTCGGATATGATACTTCTAAACGATAACTTCGCGACCATCGTCAGTGCCGTAAAAGAGGGAAGGCGCATTTACGACAATATTCTAAAGTTTATCAAATACTCGTTGACCTCGAACGCGGGCACCATATGGGTCATATTTCTTGCCCCGTTTTTTGGCTTGCCGCTACCGCTTTTGCCGATACAGATACTCTGGATGAATCTTCTCTGCGATAGCTTGCCGGGTCTCGCGCTCACCTCCGAGCCCGCGGACAGAAATACTATGAGGAGACCTCCCAGACCGCATGGAGAAGGTGTTTTCGCTCAAGGCAGAGGTGTCTTTGTTCTGCAAATCGGCTTGATTGTCGGCATAGCGGCTCTGGTTTTACAGGCGTATGCGCTCAGTGCGGGCATGGCCTGGCAGACGATGTTGTTTACCTCTCTTGTGCTCGGAAGGATGGCCGTTGCTATGGCCGTTCGCTCGGAGCGAGATTCGCTATTTCAAATAGGTGTTTTCAGTAACAAACCGCTTACAGGCGCCATTTTGTTGACCTGCGCTCTTCAGGCGGCCATAGTTTACGTCCCGTTCTTGAATCCGATATTTAAGACCGTGCCGTTAAGCTTTACCGAGCTTGCGGTTACTTTTTCGTTATCGGCCGTAGCGCTGGTCGCGGTTGAGGCGGGGAAGCTTTACGGAAAGAAATCCATTACTACTCTTTGATTTTGGGCAGGGCTTCCTCGACCTTTACTACGCCTTTGTCGCCGGCACTGGGTTCGCCTTTAGCGATGGAATCTCGCAGGACGATGATGTCGACGCGGCGATTCTTAGCTCTCCCGGCAACCGTGTCGTTTTTAGCGATTGTGCGATGCTCGCCATAGCCCGCGGCTGAAAGGCGGCCGCTTGCTTCGGGATGTTTTTCAATCCAGTACATGATAACGTTGGTGGCGCGGTCGGTAGATAGCTGCCAGTTGGAGGGATAGCGCTCATTGCGAATGGGTACGTTGTCGGTGTGGCCCTCGACCTTTATTTGCTTCTCCGAATCGAGGAGGATGTCCGCGATGGCATCGAGTATCTCCTTCGCCTTCGGCGACAGGTCGGCCTTGCCGCTTTCGAAGAGGACGCTGTCGGAGAGGTTGACGACGAGTCCTCGACCATCCGTGGTGGTCGACAGGCTCCCTACGATTTTTTTCTCGTCGGTATATTCTTTGATACGCTTCATCATATAGGTGAGTTCGCGGTTCTCCTTGGCCTCCTTCATATCGACGAGCGTCGCCACTTTCGGTGCCGGATCGTTCTTCTTGCTAGCGGCATCCTTCTGCGACTTCGAGCCGGTTTCTCCAGGTTGCTGCCCGGACATGCTCGAAACAAGACCTTGGCCGGTCTTCTCCATACCGAGTGCGACCTCAAGCGACTTCGCCATCATCGCGTATTTGGTGGCGTCGACGCTGGACATCGCATACATTATGACAAAGAAAGCGAGAAGCAGGGTGATAAGGTCCGCGTAGGTGATAAGCCAGCGCTCCATACCGCCCTCATGTCCACCCTCATCTTCAAAACGGGAACGTCCCATAGGTATTAACCCTCAACTGCCGATAGCTGCGCGTTCGCTTCTGCCTTACTGTTTCTGACCTCGGGCGAGAGAAACGATTTCAGCCGGTCCTCGATGATTCGGGGGCTTTCGCCGGACTGGATGGCGAGTACTCCCTCGATGATGATCTCGCGCGCAATCGCCTCTTGTTTGCTTCGCACCTTAAGTTTTGCGCTTATCGGAATATAGATGACGTTTGCTGAAAAAACGCCATATAGGGTCGCGATAAAGGCGACCGAGATAGCCGAACCCAGGTTTCCGGTGTCGGACAGGTTTCCGAGTACATGGACGAGGCCCATAACCGTTCCGATAATACCCATCGTCGGTGCAAACGAACCGGCCGCCTCGAAGAACTTGGCGCCGGTCTGGTGTCTCTCGCGCATGAACTCCACCTCGGTTTCGAGGATGGATTTGGTCACCTCGTAGTCGGTGCCATCGATGACCAAGGAGATTCCCTGTTTGAGGAAGTCGTTGTCGAGAGTTTCGACTACGCTCTCGAGCTTCAGTATTCCCTCGCGTCGCGCCATATCTGCTAGCTCGACGATGGATCGAATCGTCTTAGGCGCGTCCGCTTGCTTTTCTTGAAAGGCGACCTTGAACCAATTGGGAAGATTCTTGACGTCATTCATCGAGAAGCAGATCACGGTTGCGCCGATCGTTCCGCCGAAGACGATGATGGCAGCGGGCAGATTGACCAGTGCTGATAGATGGCCGCCCTCGAGCACGTTACCACCGAGCAGGGCCGCCAAGGCGATGACAATACCGATGACCGTTGCTAAATCCATAAATGTCCTCTTCGAGTATGTGTGGAGCTAGATGTGTTCAATACACTTGTCACTAACGATTTATCGGCAAAAGGCCCGATGCTCTTAAGGTTTAAGTGGCGCAAAATCACTCATAAAAGCATGGCTCTGGTGACCATGTCTGGCTAGCTGCCTGCTATTATTGGGATAGCTTATGGGATGAGGGTTGAGGTAGATGTTTGAGCAGGTGAACCCGGTGAAAGGCGGGTGAACGCCGGTACTACTCCCCGGAACTGCCTACGACGATGAGGACAACGGTCCCCTTTCTTCGCTGTTCGCCTTTGCTCGGGTCCTGGCTTATAACCCTGTTGTCCTTATCGGGGGAGACCCCATTTAGGATTTGCACATCGTGATTGAAGCCTTTTTCCGTCAAGATAGCCTTGGCCTCGTCCTCAAGTTTGTCGATTACGTCGGGGACGGTTATAAGCTCGGGACCCTTGCTGACGTAGACCGTAACATTCGAGTTCCTCTTCGCCAGGCTTCCCGCGATAGGGACGGTGCGTATTGCGGATCCTTTGTCGATAGTATCATGGAAGGATTCTGTTGTCGTTACCGCAAGCCCGTCTCCCTCCAGGATGCTCTTAGCGTCAGCCGAGGTCTTTCCTTCGACGTCTTGTATTTGAACCGAATCCTGGCCCTTGCTTATTATGAGGTTTATCTCGGTGTCGGCCGGGACCTCTTCGCCCATCTCGGGATCGGTTCGGATGACCTTGTCTTGGTCTAAATCCTCACTGAACTCGTATTCGCTGTCGCCGAGTGCTAGTCCGGCCTTGATCAGTTTGTTCGTGGCGACCGCCGAGGTCTCGTTGGTCACATCGGGCACGGTGATCAGGTCGCGGCCCCTGCTTACGGTGACCGAAACCTCCTTGCCCTCTTCGAGTTTTTCGCCGACACCGGGCTGTTGGCTTATGATAATTCCCGGGTCGACCGTATTGCTAAACGCCGCATTGACCTCGCCCAGCTTTAGGCCTTTGGCATTGAGCATGGCCGCAGCTTCGGCCTCGGTCTTGTTGGTGAGATCGGGGATAGTTATCATCTCGGGCCCGCCTAAAATCCCGGAGCTCACCAGGAACCAACCGCCGGCCACACTCGCTGCCAGGACGAGCACCACCGCGATGAAAATCGCCGGCCAGTTAGGTTTTGTTCTAGCCGGCGCCGGTATCGGCCTGGGCGCCTGGCGTTGCGTCGTTGCGTCGTTGCGCGATGTTTGAAGCGGCGCCATAATCAGCGTCTCCTGCTCGTCCGGCGGGATGGCGACAATGGGCATGCCTTCCATCAAGCGCATGATGTCGTTTCGCATCTCGGCGGCGCTCTGGTATCTGCTCTCCGGGTTCTTGGCCATCGCCTTTAGAATTATCGTCTGAAGCGCCGGCGTCACCTCGGGGTTGATTTCATTAGGCCGCACCGGAGCCTCATGGACGTGCTTGAGGGCTATCGCGACCGGGTTTTCGCCGTCGAACGGTATGCGCCCGGTGACCATCTCGTAGAGGACGACGCCGGCTGAATAGAGGTCCGACGTGACCCCGACCTCATGGCCCCGCGCTTGTTCAGGCGAGAGGTAGTGCGCCGTTCCCAGGATCGTGCCGGTCTGTGTCATAGTCGAGACACCCGCGCGCGCTATGCCGAAGTCGGTCACCTTGACCTCATCGTCTTTTGTGATGATGATGTTATGCGGCTTTATGTCCCGGTGGATGATGTCGTTGCG
The DNA here is from genome assembly GCA_030682615.1 of Candidatus Aquicultor sp. Lineage (GTDB taxonomy): Bacteria > Actinomycetota > Aquicultoria > Aquicultorales > Aquicultoraceae > Aquicultor. Next base: position 4,342 of record JAUXNY010000109.1, read on the forward strand.
GTGTGCGAAGCCGAGTGCCGAGAGAACCTTTTTAGTTATCTCCATCGCCTCGCGGGGCTCCAACACCCCTTTTGACTGTATGTGTTGCTTGAGGCTCTCGCCCTCCAGCAATTCCATCACGATGAAATAGGTGCTGTTTTGGCTGCCCCAGTCGTAGATACTGACGATATTGGGATGGTTCAAGTTGGCGGCGGCTTGCGCCTCGCGCCTGAAGCGCGTGACAAAATCCTCGTCCTCGGCAAAATGGCGGTGGAGTACCTTAATCGCCACGGGTCTCTCAAGGACAGAGTCCATGGCTTTATATACATCGGCCATGCCGCCCGAACCTATTTTGGCGATTATTTGATAGCGGTCGTTGAAGACTTGCTGTTCCATCTGTTGATCTAGGACTCCCATATTTCTAACAAATTTCGTCAATTGCTTCGATTATCCTGCAACCAATTCTAAAATCTTGCACACCATGCCGAGCTTTGAAAGGTCTTGGAAATCGCCTGCCGGCTGTGCAAGTTACTTTCAGGGTCCAAGTTAATAATAATACCAGACTTAATCGTTTTTTCCTATCCAAGCTTTCATTACCTCTCTGGCGATAGGCGCCGCCACCCTACCACCGGTGCCGGCGTTTTCCACGATGACCGCGACGACTATCGTGGGGTCATCAGCGGGCGCGAAGCCGACAAACCAGGCGTGAGGCGCTCCTTTGCCGACTTCGGCGGTGCCTGTTTTACCCGCAACCCGGACCCCGTTGATACGCGCGGCCCTACCGGTTCCCTCTTCGACGACTTTCTCCATCATCGCCGCAAGCGCCTCGGCGGTCTCTTCCGAGACGGGCCTTAGCCAGGTGCGCGGTTTTCGTTCGAAGACCAAGGTGCCGTCGTGTTCGGCGGCGCGAGCGACCAGGTAGGGCTGCCTTATCTCCCCGCTGTTGGCAACGGCGGCGCCGACGAGCGCCATTGTCAGCGGGCTTGCCTCGATTCTTCCCTGGCCTACCGCCATCCACGCGACCTCGAGCGGGTCCATATCTTTCGCGGCGGGTAGCTTGCTCATGGACGCCGGCAGGTCGAACGGGGTGTCGCGATTGAAGCCGAACTGCTCCGACTCCTCGACGAGTTCGTCGCCGCCGAGGTCGACGCCGGCCTGAGCGAAGACCGTATTTATCGACTTGGTAAAGGCGGTTTCAAAGGAGACCTCGCCGAAGGACGCCCCTTCGTAGTTGGTCACTTTGCCCCCGTGGACCGTAAGTTGCGCCGGGGCTTCGAAGGTGGTCGAGGGTGATATCCGGCCGCGTTCGAGGGCCGCCGCTGCGGAGACTATCTTAAACGAAGAGCCGGGGACGAACCGTCCTTGCGTCACGCGGTTTACAAGGACGCCCTCCTCGCTGCCGCTCAGGGCTTTCCAGTCGGTATCGATTTTGTTGGGGTCGTATGCGGGCTGGCTGACCAACGCCAGGACCGCTCCCGTGCGGGGGTCTAGTGCGACGACCGCACCCTTTCTTGAGCCGAGCGCTTTGGCGGCGGCGCGCTCCAGGCGCATATCTATCGTAAGGGTAATCGTGTTCCCCGGCACATCTTTGCCGAGCAGGCGCTTCATATAGTCATCGAGCGACGAGACTTTGCTCTTCCCGGAGAGATAATCGTTGTAGGTAAGCTCCAGGCCCGCCCGCCCGTATTTAGTCGAGTAGAAACCGGTTATAGGAGCCGTCAGCGCCCTTTCGGGATAGCTGCGGCTATAACCGGCGCCGTCCGCATGGCTTCTCGCCAGGACCACATTGTCGGCGCTTATGATGTCGCCCCGCTCGATTCGCCGCTCGGTGAGGAGCGGGCGCACGTTTTCGGGTTTAGCGGTAAGCTTTTGCGCGCCCAGGAACTGGAGGTATGTAAGGTTTAAGACGAGAATCAGGAAGGCCGCGGTAAAAGCCGCGCCGAGCCTGCCGATGCGTTTATTCACCTCGCTCACCTCGCTTTGCCGAGATCGTCAGAAGTAGTGCGAGCAGGATAAAGTTCATTAGGATAGAGCTGCCGCCATAGCTCATGTACGGTAAGGTCACCCCGGTGAGCGGTATCAGCTTTGTCGTCCCACCGAGTATGACGAAGGTCTGCAGTGCAAAGACCGAGGTAAGCCCGGCGGCTACTAGTTTGCCGAACTCGTCGTCGGCGGTGAGCGCGATTTTCAAACCCCGCGAGATAAACAGGAGGTATGCGAGGATGACCGCAATGCTGCCGAGCAGGCCGAGTTCTTCGGCGACGGCCGAGAATATGAAATCGGTCTGCACGGCCGGGATGAGGTTCGGATTTCCCAGACCCAAGCCGGTGCCCGCTAGACCCCCGCTGGCCATCGCAAATATCGACTGGATTATTTGGTAACCCCGTCCGGAGGGGTCGAGCCAGGGGTCGAGCCATATATCAAAGCGCACTTGGACGTGGTAGAAGGCGAAGTAGCAGGCGGTTGCCCCGGCGATGAACAGGCTTGTCCCGAGGACCACGTAAAACGGCCGTCCGGTCGCCACGTATAGCATCGCCAGGAACAAGCCGAAAAAGAGGAGCGATGTCCCGAGGTCTCTCTCTAAAACCAGGATGACGAGGGAGACGGCCCACATGATAAGGAGCGGGCCGAGGTGCTTCAGCTCGGGTAGCCAGATTCCGAAAGCCCGCTTTGTCGATATCGAAAGGAGCCGGCGTTTTTCCTCGAGGTATGAAGCGAGGAAAAAGACGAAACAGAGCTTGGCTATCTCGGCCGGCTGAAAGGAGACCGGCCCGAGGTCCATCCAGAGGCGCGCCCCTCCCCGCTCGACGCCGAGGAAGACCGGCGCGAACAACAAGATGACGCCGGCGATGGCCCAGGTGTATTTATAGTCCTTGAATTTCTGGTAACGGCGGGCCGTAAGCATCGTTAAAACTAGCGCTACTGCGCCCAGGAGCAGCCATACTGCCTGCGCGGCCGCCAGCTCGGGTTTGAGGCGCCATATCATCACCAGGCCCAGACCGGTGATGAACGCGACGAGCGAAACTAGCGCGGGCTCCGCTGTTGAGACAAACAAGCGGTTTGCTATATGTATGGCGATGAAGATAGCGGCGAGAAATCCGGTAAAGCGCAGCGCGGTCGCAACCGGCTGGCCGGTGTTGAGCGCAGTCAAGACAAAGCCGGTCGCGATTACCAGCATTGCGAAGAATATTAGGAGTAGCTCACGGTTTCGGTTCGTGCTGGTCATAACTCGAATCGCGTGCCGCCTTCGGGTTTGTTTTGGACATTAAAGGGTGCTCAACCGCGCCACAGGCGATTCTTGCTCCCGGGTGAGTTCTTGCTGTTTTCGAACATTATCACGGTGATGTTGTCGTTTCCGCCCTTGTCGTTAGCCCAGGCTACCAGCTCTCGGCACGCTTCCTCCAGGTCTTTTTTGTCCCGGAGGACTTCGGTGATGTCCTCGTCGCTGAGCATTGTGTTTAAGCCGTCGGTGCAGAGCAAAAACTTGTCGCCCGCCAGCATTTCCTCCACGATGATGTCGACCTTTATGTCGTTATCGCCGCCGACCGCCCTCGTGATGACGCTGCGCTGCGGATGAATCTCGGCCTCCTCGGGTTTGAGATGGCCGCTCTCCACCATCTGGGCGACGAGCGAGTGGTCTCTTGTGAGCTGGATGAGCTTGCCGTCTCGCATACGGTAGAGCCGGCTGTCTCCGACGTGTCCGATATAGAGCTTGCCGCTCTTGGGGACAGCGACCGTGAGCGTCGTGCCCATGCCGCGCCTGTCCAGGTCGCGGACGGCTTTATCGTGTACCGTTTTATTGGCGCGCTTTACGGCTTCTTCGAGCTGCTCCTCCAGGGTGTCTTTCGCGCGCTTGCTCAAAGCGAACGCCAGTGCTTCGAGCGCCATAGAGCTGGCGACCTCACCGGCGCGGTGGCCGCCCATGCCATCAGCGACCGCAAATAGCTTGCCGTCCGCGATATATGCGTCCTCGTTTAGACTTCTTTTTTTGCCGACATCGGTCAATGCTGTGTATTTCATAGTATTTAAGAAAGCGTCTTCCAAATCGTGTGCGACTCAAGTCTCTCAAGACAAAGAATACAAGAGTCAGGGTCGAGAATCCAGGACTGGCGCGATATAATCGATGCCTCGCACATAGCGGCGAGAGCTTTCAATCCATGCCGGGGCAAATCTCTTAGTCTTTCAGGGTTGTCATTCGACAAACCTGAAGGTGGTCTCTCCTATCTTAAACCGGCTGTTGTTGACGAGGTTGACCGGCGCAACAATAGGCTCGCCCTTGACGGTGGTGCCATTGGTGCTTTTCAGGTCTTCCAGCCGATAGGCGGAATCCGCGCGGTAGACCCTCGCGTGGTGCGCCGAGGTGAACGTATCGTCTAAAATAATGTCGCAATCGGGCGCGCGCCCGATGAGCACCTGTTCGATGACGGGCACGGAATCGATATCCCCCGCCGGACCACCCTCCTCGATGACGATTCGCGGCGGCTCGTCGCTTCCGGCCAGGCGTGCGCTGCTGAGGTCGCGAGATATTGCCTTTACCGCGAAAAACAAAAAGAGGTATATCGCAACCAGCAGGGCTATTTGTAGCGCCAGTGTGACCTCGTTAAACACGCTGTTCTCTCCTAAAATGGAGCTTGGTCTTGCCGACGACGACGACGTCGCCCTCTTTCAGGGATTGTTCCTCGACCTTGGCGCCGTTGACAAAGGTGCCGTTGGTGCTGCCGAGGTCTTGCAGGACATATTTGGCGCCGAGGTGCTCGATTCGCGCATGGTGTCGCGATACGTTGGCGTCGGCGACTACGATGTCGTTATCGGGCGCCCGGCCCACCCCTATCTTTTGCCCTGTAAGCAAGGTCTTAGTCGTTCCTCCCCGCCCGGAGCGAACCAAGAACGCCTGCTTAGCCGAGGTGCGCCCGGCCGGCTTCATTATAGTCGTGCCGTCCGGCGGCTCAATAACGACCGAATCCCTGCTCTCCAGGCTACTCTCTATCGAAAACTCGCCGAGCGATAATTTTGTCTGCTGGTTGAGTTCGATAAAGGTGCGCCCGACGAGTTCGTAACCCTCTTTTTTCGCGTGCGCCACGAGAAAGCTTTGCAGCTCGGAGATGAGAGTCTTCGCGAACGGGCGCAGTTTCTCTAAATCCTCGGCGCCGACGAATATGGTGTAGTGGTTGGGCACATACACCTTCTTAACGCTAATGGTCCGGTTCGCGTCCATCTCCCGGGACAACTTTTTAGCTATCTCCACCGGCTGGACACCCGATTTGAATTGCCTGGTAAAAAAGCCTTCAAACAGTGACTCGAGCCGCTGCTCAAGCTCTCTCAACAAGCTCACTAGTCGCCCCCCTGTATCCTATGCGGCTTGCTCGTCCGCGCTCTCGCTTCGATGCTCGTATTCTTTAGGCGGCCTTATGATAGGCAGCAGTAGAAGTATTATAAGTGAAAAAGAAAGGTCTTGCATCAGCGCGCTCATATCCATGCTATTGCTGTCGAGGTTAGCGAACGCTCCCTGATATCCAAGGACGAGGACGGCAAACCCCGACAGCACGGCGCTTAGCCAGCGCCCTTTTCGCTTGATAAACGAGGTCGTCGCGGCGACTATGGCCCAGAGAACCGGCTGGAGCAGCAAGAAGGGGCTCTCGATGAACGGGCCGCTCATAAGCCGCACGACATTAACCGCATCGGTCTCGCCCCCCAGCAACGACCAAAGGCCGTAGCTTTTTACCAGAACCGGAGCGGTCGTTTCAGCCGCAAAGATGTTGACCAACTCAAAGACGAGGCACCCCAAGCCGGCGATGAAAGCCGCTGTGACCGGGCCGGCAAGCAGGCCGATCGCGACCGGGAAGACAAAGGGTATTCGCAGGAACCCGAAGAGGGCTCCGGCGGCGGGCCATATCGAGAGCGCCGGCCGCCACCGAGAGATGGTCGCCCAATACGGTATCGCCAGGGCGAGCGCGACGATGAAAACGCCGGTCGAGTGTGTTGCGGTGGCCGCGGCAAGGAGCACTAAGGTGATGCCGACCCCATAGCCCGGGAGGAGGAGCACCATTAAAAATATGGTCGCCGCACCGAATAACGTGAGACTCCTGGGAATGCCGAACCAGCTGTGGAGTATCGGAAAGAACGGTGCCGCAAGGAGCATTGCTATAGCGGTTCTGGCCGCCGGTTCACCGTGCTCATCAAAGAAGAGCCATAGATTTCCGCGCCAACCGGCCAGCTCGTACTGCGCATGGCCTTCAGCGTGCCGGCCGTACCTCTCCATCATCAAGGCGAGCGTCTTCTCCGGGAGCGCGGTGCCTCCGAGCATACCCTCTAGGCTTGCGCGAAATTCAAACGCGCTCTCGTACCGCTCATCCGGGTCCTTCTCCAGAGCGCGCATCACGACCGCATCGGTCGGCGCGTCGAGGAGCGCGTTGATGGCGCCCGGCGGCGGCGGGTCGGATTTTTGCACCAGGTTTAAAGTCTCGTTCGCGCTCTCTCCGCTGAAGGGGATGGCGTCGGTGAGCATTTCGTATAGGAGCGTGCCGAGCGAGAAGATATCGCTTCGCTCGTCGACGATATCCCCGCGAGCCTGCTCGGGCGACATATAGCTAAAAGTGCCGATGATATCGCCGCTCGTTACCGTCGATGCGCCTTTGATGGTGGCGATGCCGAAGTCCATGACCTTGAGCCGCCCATCGTTTAGAACCATGACGTTCTCGGGCTTGATGTCGCGGTGGACGATGCCGTGTTCGTGGGCCGCCGTGAGCGCTCGGCAGATTTGACCCGCGACCACCAGGGCTTCCTCGACCGGGAGCGGGGCGAGCCGCGCGAGGATTTTAGAGAGCGGAACCCCATCGATGAGTTCCATGATGAGATAATAATCGTCCCCGTCCTTCTCGAATTCGTGGAGGGTGACTATGTTTGGATGGTTAAGGAGCGCGACCGTTCGAGCTTCGCGAAGGACGCGCTCAGCCGAGCGGCGGTCGACGTGGATTTGCTTGATGGCGACGACCCGCTCCATGCGCGTATCGAAAGCCTCGTACACGTCGGAAAAGCCGCCGCTGCCCAGCTTGGATGTTATTTTATAACGATTGAGGAGTAGTTCATCTGTTCTTACGTACATCTAAAATTACTTCGACGAGCCGGACGCTTTCTCCTTGATTATATTGCGCCGCCGGTAAAAATGATATAATCTATGATGCGATATATAATGCGCGAACGACTTTTGTCGCGCATAGATAGCTAACATAGGCGAGATTTTTGCGAGAATGGCGGAATTGGTAGACGCGCTAGGTTCAGGGCCTAGTGTCCGTAAGGATATGGGGGTTCAAGTCCCCCTTCTCGCACCAGAAAAGCCACCTGTTTCGGGTGGTTTTTTATTTCGCAACTCTTGGCTACGCGGATTCCGAGGTCGACTTATCATTTCGATTGTTGACCATGTTTCGCACCGCTTCATCGTTTTCAACAATTCTTATTAGAGCATCTACTATGTAGGGATCCAGCTTTGCGGTGCTGTCGTTTCTTAGCTCGTTAATAGCCTCTGCGATAGAAAGCGCTTTTCTATATGGACGATTCGAAGTCATTGCGTCAAAGCTATCGGCTACCGCAAGAATCCTGGCATAAAGAGGAATCTCTTCACCAGTGAGGCCGCAGGGGTATCCGCTGCCGTCTAACCTCTCATGGTGATAGAGCGTAGCTTTTACTATATCGTCAAGGCTTATTTTCGTTAAGATTTGCTCGCCGATAATAGGGTGCATTTCAACCACATCGAACTCTTCATCAGTAAGAGAGCCCGGCTTGTTAAGAATATTGTCGGGAATCCCAATGGTACCGATATCATGCAAAAGACCGGCAATCCTTAGATGTTCAATCTCTGCTATCGGTAAAGAAAGTGCAGCTCCTATAAGCGCCGCAAAAGCGGCAACGTAAGATGAGTGGTCTCGCGTATAACAATCCTTTGCATCGACAGCGGCTGCCAGGGCACCTAATGTGCCGATATAATGAGAACCATCGATGCCGGCTTTGCTTTCGGGTCTGACCGTGGGTTCCGCGTATTCTTCCAGATATGCGACCGATTGGTTTTTACCGCTTCTTTTTGCTTTGTACATCGCGGTGTCGGCAGCCTCAAGGAGGCTTTCCTTGCCCATCGCATGGTCGGGATATGTTGCGATACCAAGGCTTACGGTGATCCTGCCGACTTTCTCGAACGGGTGGGAAGCTACTTCTAGGCGCAGTTTCTCGGCAATGACAAAAGCTTCCTTTGTATCGGTATCGGATAAGATTACGGCAAACTCTTCGCCGCCGATGCGGCATGCGACATCGGTTTCCCTTAATGAGTCTTTTATAATCGCACTTATCGATGCGAGCGCGTTATCGCCGACCGTGTGCCCAAAGGTATCGTTTATTCTTTTAAAATCATCGATATCGATGATTAGCAGGCTTAAAGCACGGTCAAAGCGGCTTGCTCTCTTAAACTCAACAGAAAGATGACCTTGAAAATATCGATGATTAAACAGGCCGGTCAAACCATCGGTCAGCGCTCGCTTTTCCAGTTCCTTATGCTTCATGTCGAGTTCGTCGCTCATTGTGTTGAAGGAGTTAACGAGGTCGTCAAGCTCAGTTATTCCAGAGTACTCGATGCTGTGCGAGTAGTTTCCACGGGCAATTTCTTTTGCCTGCGCAGCGGTGATTCTTATGGGCTTAACGATATTAGAGATCATGACGTAGCCGGCGACAATTAGTATTAAAAGTAAGAACACATGGACTGAAATCGTAGTCAAGAAATCATACAGCTTAGCCTGATAGTAGGGTAATGGATGTACGAATATGTGTATACTAGCTTTACTTCCACTGCTTGTTTGAGCTTGTGTCATGTCAGTGACCAACGGAAGGTCGCTATTCGCGAGACCCCTAAAAAAATCGACTAGTTTTATAGAGCTTACTGTCCTTGATTCGCGGCTATTATCAAAGTCGGCTATTTCGTTGCTGGAATATTCGGTCAAGGCGTCGTATTTAATTGCAATCTCGGCAGTAGCTTCTCTGCTGATTTTCTTAAGCAAAGGAGGCCCGATTTTAGAGCTGAGGACCAATATTGCCACAGTCTTGCCGTTTAAGGCTTCTATGGGTTCGGCTGCAACGATCCAGAGCGTGTTGCTTGATTTGGCAAAAATTGTGCTGCGCTTAAACTCGTTTGGAATGTTTTTCGGGATATCGGCAAGCAAGACGCTTGACCCGATTTTCAAGAATTCCCTTCCGTTGCTGTCGATTATCTGTATCCCATCCACATCGCATACTTCCATTCGCTCGCCTAGTTCCATCCGAAGATAATTCCTATCCCTTTGTTCCAGGTTCATTTTGATGGCCGGGTCGCTGGTTATGCCTCGTGCATCGTGGGTAAGATGATGCTCCAGTTCGTCAATATTTTTTTCTGCGAGGAGTTTTGCGTATTCAAGATCTTTCTTTATGACCCGATCTGATTGCTTGTCTAGAAAATACAACAAGATAGAGGAATTGAGGATAATACCGCAAAGCGATATAAAAATGATCGATGCAATTACTTTTTTCCGAAGATTAACAGCACGATAAGCCATGATGATTCCTTAGAACATGAACGATATTGTGCTACCACTCAAATCGCTCTTCACCAGACAACCCGGTCTCTTTTGCCAACCGGCATTCTTTTAGCTTGTGTCGGCAAGTCGGCGAGTTTCTTGAGGTGGTTGAGGCTGTTTTATCGTACTGTATTTCCGGCGATATTCACTTTAGCCCGAATGCTCCGGGGCAAGGTCTTCGTGCAGTTGCTTATGGAGCTTGACCGGCGTCGCGCTTTTCTTGCGCATCCTTATGTTTAGCATCTCAACCGAGACCGAGAAGGCCATCGCGAAGTAGACGTATCCTTTAGGCACATGAACATCGAAGCCCTCGACCATCAAGGTCACGCCGACCAATACCAAAAACGAAAGGGCGAGAATCTTAACTGTGGGATGTCTGTCCACGAAGTCGCCTATCGGTCTTGCGGCAACCAGCATAATCGCAACCGCTATGACTATAGCTATCGCCATAATTGAGACATGGTCGGCCAGCCCGACGGCGGTTATGACCGAGTCGAGCGAAAAGACGATATCTAAGACCGCGACCTGTATCAATACGGCACCCAGCCCGGCGGCGACAGCCACTGTGGCGGAGTCCTCTGCGCCCTCCATGCTGTTATGTATTTCGTGCGTGGCTTTAGCGAGAAGGAACAACCCGCCCCCTATGAGGATGATGTCACGTCCTGAAATAGTCTGTTCGAAGATTGTGAACCACGGTTGGGTCAGCCCCATCACCCACGTTATGGAGAACAACAA
>JAUXNY010000069.1 GCA_030682615.1 Candidatus Aquicultor sp.
TAATGGTACGAGGATGAGATAAGCGATACGATAGTACATCGCTCAATCAACTCTTTTTGGCGAGGCCGATTATTTCCTGTACTACCTGGCCTATCGTCTTCTCTGTGGTGTCGACGACGTATGCATCGGCCGCTTTTGCCAAGGGTCCGGTAGCGCGTGTGCTATCGGTCTTGTCCCTTTTGAGGATGTCTCGTTCAACCGAGACGACCTCTATCCGGTGGCCTTTTTCTTTCAGCTCGCGCTGGCGGCGTTTAGCCCGCTCGCCAGGCAAGGCCTGGAGGTATATCTTAATGTCCGCGTCGGGAAAGACGGCCGTGCCGATATCGCGTCCTTCGACTACCATGTTCGGGTAGATGTCCGCATAGCCTTGCTGTTTTTTAACGAGCGTGGCGCGCACGCCCGGTAGCTTCGCGACCGACGAGACCGCCGCGCTCACCTTCGGCTCCCTGATGGCCTCAGTCACGTCTTCGCCGTCTATCGTGACTGCGTAACGCGTGTCCTCGAGTTCGCTAATGGTAATCTCCGCATGTCTTGCCAGGACCGTTAGCGCGTCCTCGCTCGATATGTCGACCTTATCGCGGAGCGCTTTCCAGGTAACCGCCCTGTACATCGCTCCCGTATCAATATACTTAAAGCCGAGGCGTTTCGCCACTTCCCGCGCTACTGTGCTTTTTCCAGAGGCCGCCGGCCCATCAATCGCTATAATCATGCTTAATATCATAGCAAATCGAGATATCCATAGCTATGGGGCTTAAGAACACCCTGAAAGTCATCGTAGACTTTCAATCTTTCAATAACGATGGCTGCTATTGCCGTCCGGTGCAGCGCCTTATTATATTTTCTCTTTGTATTCCCTGAAGCCATCATCCAATTGCCGGAACGAGGCGGGTTTGTATTTTTCAAAGCTCTCTTCGTCCACGTAAACGAAGTCGTATTCCACGTCTGCCTGCACCCGATTGATGTCTTCGCACCATTGGCGCAGCCGCTCCAGCTTCAGCGGCACGTCCAGGTCTTCCTGTCCCTTGGTTTCGACAATGAATATCCGCTTGGCGGACAGCTTGACCAGAAAATCCGGATAGTAGTTGGAAATCTCGCCGGCGGCGTTCACGTAATCCAACTTGAAATGCACCGCCAGATAATTCTTGGCGTATGAAACCACATCGTCGCAATCCTCCAGAAAGCCGGCAAACAACAACTCAAAACGGCTATCCCCGATGATGCGGTTGAAAACGCTCTTTTTCGGGATGAGGTAGCCCTGGTCCTTGGCCACAAAGGGGCGCGTCTGCCGTAGCTTGATGGTGTCGCGAATTTCGGCGTCGCCTTTGTCTTGCACGGTCAGCGCGTTGATCGCCTTCTTAAACGTCTCGATCAAGGTTTTAGTAGCGGCCAGTTCCGAGAGGTTTCGCAATGTATTCGGGTCTTCGAGTTCCACCGCGCGGTCAAACAACTGCTCTTGCACAAACGCCTTGACCTTGGCGTACAGGACATCGTAGCCGCTGACCAGCCGCAAATCCTTCATCATAGTCTGCGCGAAGTAGCCGATCACACTGCGATAGTCGGCAATGCCCGCCGTGTCGAGAATAGTGGTATGCGTCACCTCGCCGGTAGTAATGTCCTTGAAGACGATCTCCCGTTGTTCTTCCTCGCTGAACTGTCGATATGCCACGCGCTGATGCCCCTGCGCGCCTACATCCAGCGCGCTCAAGTTCTTGTATTCCCGGTAGACACGCGGCGTCAGCACCGGGATTTCAATATCCAGCGCTTCAATATCTTTCTTGATGTTTTCCTTATCGATCTCCACCACCAGAGGGGTTTTGGCTTGCGTGCCTTCGCCCATCGGTTTGCGCTCCAGCACCACACCTTCGGCCTGGATGGATTCTACGAAATCCATAAAAGCATTGGTGCCGACCACGCTGACGTATTCTTCCACACCGCCGGGATACATTTTGCGCAAGCCGCGTCCCAGGGTCTGTTCGGGTAAAATGTTGCTCTTGGCGGAATAGGCGCGCAAGCCGACGATGGTGGTGACGTTGCGCACGTCCCAACCCTCTTTGAGCACCATCACGGAGATGATGGCCTTGCAGGGGCTGTCCAACCCGTCAATCGCGTTGGCTTGCTCGCGCAGCTTGTTCAACGCTTCTTTGCTCTTGCCTGACGTTGATTCAGAAATCTCGCCGTTGCTCTTGGTGTGAATGACCAGCACCGCGTCGCCCTTCAGGTCGGGGTAGTGCCCCCTCAGGTACTCGGCCACATCATCACAATTGCGGGTGTCGTCGGTCATCACGAATAGGATGGCTTTCTTGCCCATTTTTTTGTGTTCGTCATACGCCTTGCGCCACTCGACCACGCCCAGGTGAATATAGTCGGCGTATTTCTCGGTGTATTTGGCGCTCTGGCGCTCCACCAGTTTGGCGCGGCTGGCGGCGTCGGGCAGCACCGGATGCTTGACCACGTTTTGCGAAATGGCTTCCACCAGCGGGTAATCGGCGACGGTCTGCACGAAGATCGCGCCGTTGTTGTGTTTGGGCGTGGCTGTCACGTCTATTTGCAGGGCGAGCGCGGACCCCTTTTGCTTCAGCCGGTTGTGGATGTCCTCGATGGATTTGAACCAGGCCATGCGCGGGTCGTGAATATGGTGCGCCTCGTCGTTGAGCACCATCAGTTCGTCAATGTCGCGCACAATCATGCCCAAATCTACTTTGGAGTCGGTGGTCGCGCCGCTGGGCCGCTTGCCCAGGAAATAGTCCATCGTGTCTTCATCATCGGGCGAAGCGGGAATGTCGTCGCCGGCATAGACGCGGTGGATGTTGGTCAGAAAGATGTTGCCGGTCGGTCGGGTTATGCGCACTTCGTCCTGCACGTGCAGGGTCAGTTGAAAATCGTCGCGCCAGTTGCGCCCGTCCACGCCGTTGTCGGGCAAGACCGGGTCGTCTTTCAAAAAGATACGGAGTCCCTGAAAATCCTTATAGATACGATCCAGAACTATGATGTTGGGGGCGATCACCAGAAAGTTGCGCGCCAGTTGCGACTCCGGCTCGTACAGTTTGTGATAAAAACTCCAGGCCAAAACCAGACTCAGCACCTTCGTCTTACCGGAGCCGGTCGCCATTTTCACCACAAAGCGCCGCCAGGTCTCGTCAAACATGCCGGCGGAGACCGCGCCGGAACCGTCAAAGCGCATCAGGTCGAACTTGTCCTTTACCCCCACCGCGTCGTACAGGTAAATGATGGTTTCCAGCGCCTCGCGCTGGGCAAAGTAATACTGGAACTCGGCCATCGTGCCGTCGGCCTGGGTCAGCAGGTGTGGGGTGTTGAACCACCAGTTGAGCAAGCTATTGCTCGTGTTGGTCGCGCCGACGTAGCCGCTGTCCCGCCATTCTTTCACCTTGCGGCGCAGCTGCGACACCAGCGGCGGCATCAGCTTTTCAGAGCTTGACTCCCGCAGCGCTTCATCCGCCGGAAACCAGCGGATATCCGGGTCGAGAATGGCGTAGGGCGATTCGGGAAAGTTTTTATGCAGGGCCATTAGTTACCTCTTTCTCGTATTGCACCATTGTCATCTCGACCTTTTTCTTTGTTGTCATCTCGACCAAAGGGAGAGATCTCAAACCACCCATCACTCAGATCCTTCCACTCAGAATTGACGGTGACAACCAGATTGTTTTTCTTCTCGCGACGCCATTTCTTGATTTCCTTTTCCCTGGTTAGAGCGGTGTGGACATCCTGCGTTTCCTCGAAGTAGACCAGCTTGTTCACGTTGTACTTTTGCGTAAAACCCGGAATCATCTTCGTCTTGTGCTCATACATCCGCCGCTCAAGATTGTTGGTTACGCCGACGTACATGACCTTGTCGTTCTTGTTCGTCAATATGTATACGTAGTAGCGATGCTCTCTGGGCATGAGATTTCTCCCTTCGGTCGAAATGACACATGATGCTTATCTCATCGCCTTGGACGGATATCTTCTCTGCCATTACGCATTTCCTGTTCCTGGTTCCAAACCCCTCGAATTCGAGGGGTTTGGAATTCGTGTTGTTCATTTGCTCCTATTCTAATTGTGGCGAATTCGCCGCAATTTAATCCCGTCGAATTCGACGGGATTAACATGATGAAAGTGTTCGCCATTATTTCTTCCCTCCCACGGTAACCTCGACAATGGTCATCGTATCGTTGCCGAAGATATCCACCACTTTGACCGCCACCTTGCGCCGCCCCGGTATGCATTCGTGAAAGACGCTGGTCAATTCCAGCGAGCGGTCTTTCTTGGTACGGAAGGATTGCCACTCGTTCTCAAAGATGTAATCCCCAGTCCAGCGCTCTTCCCATTCGCCGCTTTCTTCGTTCTTCACGCGGACAATCTCGCGCTTGCTCTCGAAGTTGAAATCCACCGCCCAGTAATCAATCCAGTCCGTCCACTTCTTGGTGAGCGTCTCGCGGCTGACAATGCCGTCCTTGTCCTTGCTCACCTTCACGATCTGCCCCTTCTCTACTACGATCTTGCTGGCTTTGTCCTTGAGCGACGCTTCGGCGGCGGCGATGGAATCCTGCGAATAAAAGACCGAGAAGTCGGTCAACTCCACCGCCACGCTGTTCTTCTTGACATGCGGCTTGACCTCGATAGCCGCCACATCGTGGAAGACCACCTGGTTCTTTTCCACCGCCCGCTTGTCGAACACCTCGGCGGGGATGTACTTGGGGGCGATGTCGATGCCTTTGGCCCGGGCTTCGTCCAGCACGTTGGGGAACAAGCCCATCTCGAACTCAAAGCCCAGAATGTCCACGCGGGTGATGTGCTTCTTGCGGCATTCCAGGATGACCTCTTCCACGAACAGGCGCGTCACCGGCAGGTTGACCGGCCCCACCGCCACCAGCCGCCCGGCCTTTTTGCCGTGGAAGGTGTTAAAGCCCTCGGTCCTTTCGGCGCGGTAGGCGCGCAGGATGAGGTCAACGAAGGCGGCTTCCTTTTCCGCCAGTTGCTTTTGCTGTTCCGCTTCGCGCAGATTGGGGTTGACGCCGATGTAGTGCTGGCGCTCGTACTTGCCCAGGTTGAGGATTTCGAAGGCGCGGTAGTCCTTGCCTTCTTTTTTGAGTTGACGCTGAACACCGATCATGCGCTTGCGAGTGGTGTGAATGGCGAACTTGCCCAGGTCGCTCACAATCCACTTACGCCGCAACTTTTCCGCCACTGCCGCCATCGTGCCGGAGCCGCAGAAGAAGTCGGCCACCAGATCGCCTTCGTTGGACGAGGCTTTGATGATGCGTTCGAGGAGGGCTTCCGGTTTTTGGGTGGCGTAGCCAGTATCTTGAATGGCTTGAGAGTTTACGGGTGGAATATCTGTCCAGAGTGTATCGACGAGAACACCCTCAATATCATCAAGATAAATTTTATATCTATATTTTCCACCAGACGTAATTATGAGTTTGTTCTCAGACTTTAGTCTAGAAAGGGTCTGCTCTGAATAAGTTGCAAGCTCGGCATCTTTGTAATATCCCTTATCATCCCTTTGTTTGAATCTTTTTTCGATCTCTTCTTTTGGATATTCAGCAAATGTTTTGTTAAAAATGCAATTCGATGATTTTGTAAAATAGTAAATTGTATCGTGATCTGCGCTATATTTTCTTGCCCTTGCTTTACTGCTGCTTGGCGACTGTCTTTTCCAGATTAATTCATTCTGAAAGAAGCTCTTCCCAAAAACTTCATCCAAAACAAGTCGCATAAATCCTTGTACCCGCCAATCGCAATGCACATAAATGCTGCCTTCCTCCGCCAGCAAATCCCGCATCAGCACCAGCCGCTCGTAGATCATGGCGATGAAGCTGTCCGCGCCCTTGCCCCAAGTGTCGCGGTAAGCGATCTCCTCCAGAATGTTGGGCTTCTTGGTGAAGGTGTCGCCGCCAATCTCGATGTCCATGCTGAAATCCGCGCCCACATCGAAGGGCGGATCAATGTAGATCAGCTTGAGACCGCCTTGCTTCTCGATTTCCTCGCGCAGCGGGCCGTTCTTCAGCGATGAGAGAATCAGCTTGTTGTCGCCCCAGATAAGCTTGTTGGTCCACCCCTTGAGCTGGCGTCCGCGCTCGTCCAGGTCGAACATGCTCATCTGCAAGCGGGTGTCCTTCTCGGCACGCGGCTCATCCACCTGCTCGATCACCTGAAAGGGCAACACGATATTGCTGACCTCGCTCGACTTGCCGTTCCAGACAAGCTCCACCTCGCGTTTATCCTCAAACAGCAGAAAACGAAACTTGTCCGGCAGCGGTTTGTCCGCCTCCAGAAAGCGGATAATCTCTTGTTGTTCCTGTTCAGTCAGTCGTGGCATAATAGTTTATTCCTTACAGCGTCTCTAGAAATCTCGATATCTTTCTGGATTTGTAATCACCCCACGGCATTAATCTTTTTTCTGGCCAAGTAACAAAAAGAAACCGCTTAGAGCGGGTAAATGCTACATATGCATTGTTCTTTTCCTGCTCCAACTCTGTACCACCGTTTTTGATAGCCCGATAATCAGGAAATGTTTCATCGTCCATCCCCATTAGAAAAACAATATCATATTCTTGACCCTTCATGGTGTGTACGGTACTAAGGGTTATGCCATTTGGTTGAGCCAATGGATGCGTTTTGCCAAGTGCCATTGAATTCTTAAATTGTTGCAAAGATTTCTTGTTCGCTTTCTTCGCATATTGGTACCAATGCTCCAAAAGTTCTTTGATATCATTCAGTATCATACCTTTTTCATTTTCGTCTTCGATAATGTTTTCAATTACTTGCGAGAGAGTTCTTAGGGAAGCTTTTAAATTGCTACCATCGGCACTTAGCCCAATTATTGTACTTAGGATTTCTTTATATTGTTTCTCGGTTGTAGTATTGAATAGTTCCGATAAATTCTTGGCTCCTTGATTACCAAGCAAATCAATTAGTCTAAACCAATGCAACGTATCGTGCGGGTTTAGTTTAACCCGAAATGCCATATCAAAAATGTTCATCAATTTCGATTCGAATTTAATGGCACCGGGGGTAATTTTATAATAGAAGGGCAGCCCTTTAGCGTTAAGGCTTTTTGTCAAATGATTGAATACGTACTTATTCCTAGCAAGCACTGCGATTTTTTCATAAGTTATGCCCCCCTCTATATCATCATGATTGCCCAAACTGACAAGTTTCTCGATTTTCTCAGTGATCCATGTTGCTTCTGATTCTTCATCGGCCAATTTGTGCATTTCAAACATACCTTCAATGACAGCATTAGCAATGTCACATGAGTCTGGTATTATTTTTTGCGCAGCAAGCAAAACGCGTTTTGCGGAACGGTAATTCTCTTTCAATTCAATAGTCAATGGCTGATAATCTTCAATGAACATTTTGGTCATGTATTCCGAAGATGAGCCGTTGAAAGCGAATATTGACTGATTGGGGTCACCTACCATCATAATATTACTATGCTCACCCATGGTTAGAGCTCTTAAAAGTTGATATTGAGCATAGTTCAAATCTTGTGCTTCATCAACGCAGATGTACTCATAAGTCCTACGGTATAAGGCAGCTATCTTCGGATTGGTTGTAAAAAGATTATATGTCAGCAAAATAAGATCATCAAAGTCTATTGCATTCTGAGAGGTTAAAATATCTTGGTATGAAGAGTAGAGCAGAATAAGGTCTCTATCGGCGTTATCCTTTTGTAAGCTTTCTTCTGTTGAAAGCCTGCGCTTTACCTCAGAAATGAAATTCAATGCATTATAGCAAAGTTGCCTTTGTTGTTTGGTATCTTGTTGTTTATAAATATATAGATAACTTGGGGTTTGTTGAATTGCCAGTTCTACTAATTTGAGTCGGTCGGTTTCATCCTCAAAAATATGAGGAATCTCGGGGAAACCGATCAATTGCCCGTGACTTTCAAGCACCTGTTGACAGAAACCGTGGAACGTACCAACAAAGAGTCGGGTAGTTATATCGGGTAGATCCCCAATTCTTGCTTTCATTTCTTCGGCTGCTTTATTTGTAAAGGTAATTGCGAGTATCTTTCTTTTAGTTAGATCGCAAAGTCTTTTAATTCTTTCAGTGAGAACCCTTGTTTTTCCACTGCCAGCACCAGCTTTTACTAGAATGGCGCCACGGTCAAAAGTAACGATTTGTTGCTGAATAATAGATAAATTAACCTTACTCATTTGCGCTCCTACTTATTAAAATAGCCTCAAGCTTTTCAAAAAGTGCTACAATTTTCGGCGGCAATGGCTTGTTGCTTTCAATAATAGCTTCTGCTATTAAAGGTCCGAATTGCGCTTTTGAGCCTTCTATTATACTCATAATCTTTGCATTGTCATATGCTGCAATTTCTTTCTTTTTTGCTTTCATATGTTGAGGTGTAGAACATTTAGAGATTTCTAATTTTACTATTGCTACCCGAATTTCATCAATATAACCGTCGTCTACTAATTGTTTCTCGAAATTATTGCCATCCGACAAAAAGACAATGATATCAACTTCCTGCTCGGCTGATTTGCAATCAGTAAATTGTGATCTCACACTGGTCTTCACGTTAGCCTCTGCATCACTGAATATGAACCATGGGATTTTTAGAGATTCTGCAACTCGTAAAAAAGGCAGATAATTTCCACAACCACCAACACCAACAAAATCTATGCCTGCCTCTACATGGCTTACCTTAAAAAAGTGCTCCGCAAAGATCGGCAAGGCTTGCTCTTCTGTTTCACCCTCAAAAAATATAATGACTTTTGAAAAGAATAATTCACCGCGCGTATTTACAACATGTCTTTCGATCTTTCTAATATCTTCTGGAGTCAATAACTTTGTATTGATGGCACCACAACAAACGGATTCATCATTTTTATAAATATTTCTTAGCTGGCGTAGCTGCGCAGACGATGCAATATAAGGCGAATGTGTTGAAATAATTTTCTGTCCTTCGATACTATCAATTTGGTTATATAGCTTTTTCTGTGCATTAGGGTGAAGATGTGCTTCAGGTTCTTCTATTGCAAGGATAGGGAAAAATGGAGTTTGTTCTTTTATAGCGCCCTTATCTCTTAGATTGATAAATGCTTTTAATGTAAGCAAAGACGACCAACTCCGAGTACCCATACCATGGTACTCCATAGGGAAACTTTCCTTGTTGTCACTGTAGGAAATGTTTATGCCTTTATTTAAATCGCGTATTTTCTTTGTAAAAGGCGTAATTTCAACACCCTCGCTTTTTGTATCCATTGCTGAATCTAACTCTTTTAGAGTTGCCTTAATGTTTACAAGAATGGAACTACTGTTTACAGCTTTCTCGTTCAATTCTTTTATCTGGTCTTCAATTAACTTTATATCTTCTTCTGAGTATTCTATCTTAGAAATCATTTTACCAAAATATGAACTCCTCATTTTCATGTCTTCGAGGATATCCCGCTGTGCATCCATGTAGTAAAATGGAACTTCATCGAAATGAAAAGTCCTTTCTTTGCCATTGCTGCCTTCATACCAAAGTTTATGCTTTGCATCTTCAAATTGTGGCCATTCTGGCAAGATATATTGCCTCGTTTTATAGCTGGCAGCGATTGGGTCATATGTCACAATAGTCCGCAGCGGTATTGAAGAATTACTCTCAACATCAATCATTATCCTGTCTTCCGTAAATAGCACTTCCCAATCTGCATCAAAATCTGCACAATGTACGCCATCTTTATCTACCGGCACTATTTTAATGTCAATTATAATTTTGGGGGCACTATTATTGTCTTTAACATTGAAATCATCTTGGGTAATGAATTGTGAATTGCCTAATGCAATCTGCATCGCTTTTAAGAATGATGTTTTACCAGTATTGTTCATACCGGTTAGAACTGTTGTTGCTCCAAGTTCTACATGTATATTCTGTAGACCCCGGAAATTAAAGACTCTTACCTGCTCAATTAAGATGCTCATTACAAGACCTCTATATGTTTGACTATACCCGAACCTTTATTTGCAAAGTATCCCTACTATGACGCCAGTAACACCTGCTTACAGTGGAACAACAGCAGCCTCCCCAATAAAAGCATATCTTTCAGGAACACAGGTAAAAATGACAATTTGACATTCCTTGGCAGCTACCGCCAATACGGCGCCCATCAATTTCAGACGCTCCTGGTCGGTATAACCCAGCGCATCATCCAAAATGACCGGTGTTCCGCCATCCTTTGCCACTATCATGGAACACGACAACCGGTACATCAAAGAAAGTTGTTCTCTTGTACCCCCGCTGAGGGAATCGAAGGGGACCGTGACACCAGAGACCGTTCTGCTGGTAATTTTCAAATCATCACCAATAGTCACCTGGAATGAAGGGTCAAAGACCAAACGACCAAGTCTTTCAATTTTATCTTTAAGCGGGGCCACATACGCGCGACTCGCCTTGTCCCGCTCTTCGCACATGGTATCAAAAAGGTATTTGGCCGCATTGGCTCTGAGTGTGGTCGCCCGGTTTTTGAACTCCAAATGTTCAAGTTGATTCTCGGCCGCGTTTAATTTTTCGTGAAGGCCCTCTTCGCCCATTATTTTAAGACGGGTTTGGAGTTCTATGAGTCCCTTGTCTCTTGAATCATGACTATTTCTTATCGTTTTCAAGGAACCTTTGGCGGAATCTTCCAGGGCTTTTACCTGTTCAGGGTTGAAAGCCTTTAAAGAGTCTGTGGCTAAACGGTATGCAGTATCTTCTGAGAGCACCGCCATATTGGCAGCGGTCAGGTTGGTTTCCAGTGTTTCGTCAGATTCTTTCTTGCGGCCCTTATCGAGGTTTTCTTGAGTCTGTTTGAGATCTTTACTCAACTGCTCAAGTTTTGCCCCGGCTTCCCTGTGTTTTATATTTACACCTTGGAACAAGGAGCGGGCAGACTCGAGAGCCTTACGCGTATTGTCCAATTCGCCACTTGCAGTCTGAGAATTCGCTTCGGCCTTTGTCCATTCCTCTTTTGACGTGTCGAAATCCGGGCAAATCGCGGGGTCTTTAACGCGCCCGACAAGGTAGTTCGGCACGCTCTGCTGGAGACTATGCAACCTATGTTCAAGGCTTTCGTAAGTAAGGTCCCTAAGGTTTTCCTTCTCGACCCGAACTTTGTTATCAACATCCCGCAATGCCTCTTGGCGTTCGTCATACGCTTTTCTGGCTTCGTCCGGGCCTGCCACAGTGGCGGCGGCACAGGCGGCGTCGAGGGCATGTCGAGCGTCTTCAACCTTTCGGGTAAGCCCTTCTATGCTGGAGCCTGCGGTTATTTCGATATCAAGGGTTCCCGGAATGGACACGGTGGTTCTATCTGCGACAGATATTTTACGGACTTCATTAGTATCGAGTACAGCCTCTATACCGTCAATGGAGAGGCGACATTTGGAGATGGAACGAAGGAGAATATTTGGTGAACCTATTTCCATCCGCGCACAGGCGTTCTTATAACCGAGTTCAGCTTCCTTTATCCTGTCTAAGGCACCGGCATCCACCTTGTTCTTCGCCAACACCGTCTCTGCCTGGGCGGCGTCTCTACGGGCCTCGTCAATTCGTTGTTTTCGTTCGAACAACTGATCCATGTCAAGCTTGTCACGATAATAGTCGAAATCCGCCCTCTTCAAGGCGGCAAGAGATTCCGCTTCCTTCCTTTTTCTTTCGGCTTCGTCGGCCGCAACCCTGGCTTTATTGAGGGATTCCTCGGCCTGAGACAAAGCCGGCAGGGCCATTGCACTACTTTCTTGAAGTTCCCTGTGTGCCTTGGCAGCGTTCTCTGCCGTGATTATCGTATCCTGACGGATTTTTTTGGCGCCCTGAGCCGCCTGAAGGGTTTTTTGAGCGGACTCCAGTTTTAAAGCGGCCGCGGACTGAGTGTTTTCGAGCGAGCTAATTTGCTCAAGCTTCGCGGTGAGGTCTATCAGCTGTTGAGATAGTGCTTCTTCCTGCTTCCTGAGCTGGGTCAGCTCCCGTTGCAATACAGGGACACGGTCGATATCGGTTTCGAGTTCACGGATGGCCTGTTCAATCAACCCAACCTCAGTCCGCTTTTCGGCCAGGGTGTTCCGCAAGTCTTGGAGTTCCTTCTTCTCGGTCCCACGACCAATCGTATAGTAGAGTTCATATTCCTGCGAAACCCTTTTGAACAAACTGAGCTCTTGCGGGGCGGCCGGATGAACCCCTGCCGCCTTGTCGAGCGCCGCAGACAATGCCTGCTTGTTTTTAAGATCCGGTTGGCCAATCGCCTCACCCTGCATAATAGACAAGGCCTTCCATAAATCGACATCGAGTGTTTCTTTAAGAATTTCATTCGCCCGGTCATGCGCCTGGCGACCCGTGAGATTTTCGGGGTTCGGTTTTGAAATAGTAAGCTTGGTCTCAGGCTTTTTTAAGAATCGCTTGAAATATGTAAACACATATTTGCCGGTTTCCATTTCCAGTTCAATTTCAGGGCCCACATCTTTATGAACAGGCTGGATGGCTTGAATGTCTTGGTTTTTGCTGTTGTCCTGGTAGTCAAAAATCGTGTTTATGGCCTCTCCGAGACTGGACTTCCCCGACTCGTTCGGGCCTTCTATGCGGGTAATCCCCAGGGGACTAAATTTTACCTCGCGTGTATTAATGCCACGGTAATTGACAACCTTGAGACGAAGGAGCTTCATGCGCACCCCTTGGAAAGGCGGAGAAGGAGCATGAATGCATCGCGGGCAACGGAGCCTTCAGGCCCACCCTGGTCTATTTTATCCCGAAGCCTTTTTACCGTTGCATCGGCAAAGCCCGAAAAACCAAGATCGGTGAAGTCCGTATCATTGGGAATCACAAGGAGGTTGTCTTCGTTGATCACCGAACCCGCCAAGACATCCTTGGCTGCAAGAAGGTGGCTTTGAAAAACCCCGTGCAAAGAAAGTGTGAGCGAACCCTTAAGGTCCAGTTTGACAGCTGCCCGTTCCCTGTTCGGGATGTCTTCCAGCTTTTTCCGCAGCGATTCCACATCGTCTTCGGTATTCAGGTCCATTAGCGCTTCTATAAAACTCCATTGTCCAATTTTCACTTCTTCGGTGGAGACATCATCGCCATCCATATTAACAATTTGACAGAACCCTGAATGGTCTTCGCGGAAATCGGTGGATTCGGGGGTCCCTGAATACCAGATTCTATGGCCAGAACCCACTTTCGTGAGGGAATGGCGATCGCCTAAAGCTATAAAATGGACCTTGCCTTCCGAAATTGCGGCTTCAAGCTTGGAAACCGCAATCACATTTTCTGCTTCTTTATCTGGAGTAAATATGTCAATAATACCATGCCCCACACAGATACGCTTTATACTCCCTGCCGGAGGAAGCGCATTGAGCAAATCAACAATTGGGTTGCCGTTCGGCCGTTTAGACAGCCAAGGGGCGCCTACCAGTTCGAAACCCTCGCCCACTTGAACAGGAGCCGTGTCCTCGATGATCTGGACATGGGCCGGTTTCTTTTCTACGAAAGTGCTGGAGCGGTAAACGGAAGCCGCATTCAAGGGGTCATGATTACTGGGAAGGAGATAAACAGGAACCGACACTTCTTTGAGTGCTTCGATTGCCCGTGCGACGGTTTTACGGTCCACTTGGTTTGACTCGAAGGAATCGCCGCACACCAACATAAACTGACATTGTTTTTCTTTGGCAATACGGCCCATTGTTCGAATAGCATCAAACCGCGCCTGAGTATAGCGCGCATGGGCCTCTTCCGAAAGGAAGCGGCGGGTCATACCCAATTGCCAATCGCTGGTATGAAGGAACCGAATCATGGGTTTATTCTTTCGTTTAATTTATTGAGAAACTATGGATCCATATAATACGCTAAAGATACTATGAGTGCCGTATCAGATGCCTGCGTCAAATATCGCTTCCCGTCATAACCAATAATATATCAAGCGGTTGAGTTACGGTACTGTTTTTATCATGGGTAAGGGGACGTACATCGACTATATCGGATTCCAGCTACGCGATGGGAAGCGAAAATCGGCTAAATCCGATGCCCGTCCCTTGAAGAGGGTCGTTTTATAAGTCATCCGGTGTAAGCCCCGTACGCTTAGCGATTCGCGCAAGCATGCGAGGTCCAATTTCTACTGTATTCAATTCCATCCACATGGACAAGTCCATCATCATCTGGCGAGCGGGGCGAGCCGCTTTTAGATTTCTTTCTCATAAACGTCTTTCCTGTGCCCTATTCGAAGTATGAGGACATCATCCCCGAGAATAGCATAGACAACTCTGTAGTCACCGACGCGATATTTTCGAAGACCCGCAAATTGGCCTTTGAGAAGCGGATATGTGTCACCGTTCTTTGAAAGGTCTTCCTCAATTTGATTTAGAATGTGCTGAGCTTCCGCTTTGCCGAGCTTTTTCAAATCACGCTGAACCGACTTCTTGTAAACGACATTATAAGCCAAGGGATTTCCTCAACTCTTCGCCTGAAACAACCGGTTCTGTTTTATCATGGAGTCGATCCAAGGCTACCTGGAGATCCGCGTAGTCTTCTATGTAAGACTCCAGGGCTTTCTGGATGATATAAGAGCGAGGTCTCTCTGTTTCCTTGGCTATGCTGTCCAATTGGTCGGCAAGAGCCTTGGGAAGCCTGACTGATATTGCTGTACTCATAACACACCTCCTGATGCTTGTGTCTTACATTGTATGGCGCGTAATACGATTAGTCAACGGTCCAGAATCAACTAACGAGCGGAGTAACCCAGACATTCCATGAATGTCTCTAACTTATGTGATAAGAATGGAAGCGATGACCGACCAAATCCGATGCCCGTCCCTTTGCGTTTTTTAAGATGGTTCTCACTCGAGTTTAAGTAATTGTTACCTGTGCCCTTATTTATCTTTAGCGAAGTTACTCTCGGCTGCCTTGCCGATTACTCCGAGCCCATCGGCCGGAACAAAAATATTCTCATCGGGGTTATATATCTCGGGCTTCTCCGGGATGGGCATGCCTTCGTAGCTCAGCGCCATGAGTCCGGAATCCTGATGCACCAACGCCTGTCCCAAATCCTTGTATCCGCTGTACCAGCGGATTATATAATTATTCAGTCAAAGTCAGGCAGAGCCTTTCTTATTCGCCGATGTCACAGCACGCATAATATCCCAGAAAACCGGGTCTTGCGCATTAAAGCTACTTAGAACAGTCTCTTTCTCCCGGTCGTCGATAATATCCGCTATAACCGAGATAACTACCTTGTCAGCACCCTTGACGGCATTATAGAGACCAGCGGTTTCTGTCGTTGGTTTTATCGTGAGCGCTTCTTCCGCCGCATCAAACTGTTTTTCCGTCTTGCTGCTCCGGCTCAGGCTTTCGATTTCGCGCATCTTTGTCTCAGACTTAGCCTGGCTTTCCGGTTGCGCTGAATTACAAGCACAGCCCTGCAGCCCTAGACCTACAACCATAAGCAGCAACGCCATCGACACTAACACAGCCGGCCGCTTACCTCTAAGTGCCATTTCATACTCCTTTATTAGGCTCTCACAAACTATATTGTAGTTGGATGTAGCAGCATCGTATATATGATTAAGGTTTGGCGACAATGATTGCTGCTGCAGATGGAATGCATCGGCGGAGCCAGAAATATTACGAATCGCGATTCCACGCTTTTAGGATAGGCCATGATGGTTTGCGCTGGTAGCAAGTTGGGTCGTATCCGGCACTCGCTTGCTAATCTAGGCCTTAAACTGCTTGCGCATTATAAGTGGTGGTGATACTTTTCTATTATGCTTACCGCAATCACATGGCGTCACTAACAACTTGGTGTCACCGAGCCGTTACTTTACATCGTACTAATTTATGAAGAGGTGGTCGTTGTGGAAAAACCCTGGTCCGTGAAGCTATGTGGATTATCTATGAAGCGTGCCGTAGCGATGCTGCTTATTGCGCTGCTCGCAAGCTCGAGTTTGCTTGTCGGTGGCTGTGGGCTCCTTGGCAAAAAGCCACAAGGCCCATTTACTACTGAGTTTGAAATCAGCGAGAGTAATATCGACTTCTTCCTCGCTAATGACACACTGGAGACAGCGATAACCGGCGGACCGTTCTACAACGGGGCGCAGCCGCTGCCATCGCAAAATACGGCGGAGTTCGACACCGCGCGCGCGGCCAAGGTCGAAGAGATAAAGACCGAAGCTGCAGCACTCGTCAAAGCTTGCGATGGAGCAAAACCGGCGCTGGCCGCCCTCAGGAGCGAGTACACCGCATTTTTAAATGATGTCTACAGGGACGAGCAAGGCCTCGAAGACATCGCTCTCGAGACGCTCGACACAGTGGTGCTCCTTGGCACCAAGGAAGTCCTCGTCGAAGAGCAATATAACTCGCTCGTTTCGCAAGAGACCACCCAGACCTACGCAGTCGCAATGCAAGACTATTTGGCCTCTTCCAAGGCCGTTGAACTCGCCGGTCTCTACCTTAAGGATGCCGACACACTCGCAAGCTACTCCGCGCTCATGGTCAACAACCTTGCAGGCTCTAAAAACGATAAGGTAAAGAAAGCCGTCTCTGCCTACGACGGCAAGATGGAAGCTCTAGTGGGCGATGCAATTAAGGCGCTTGAGCCGGTATCGCAACACGTCGCCAATGTCGACCTCGGGCTCAAGCAGCTCGCGAGCGCCGACTACTACTTCTCACTAGAGGCCATCGCGTGGATGAAGGCCGAGCAGGCCAAGCTCGACCCCGTGGTCGCCGGCCTAGCCCCCCGCGAAGGCCTCACCCAGAAAGACGTCGACGATATCAAAGTATTCTACGGGGCATTCAAAGAACTCAACAGCTCCATGGAGCAACATGCCGCCTCCATAGACACCAGCAAACTAATCGAGGTGGCCGAAGCGCCGTTCCCGAAACTTGGAATCGAGAACGCTTACGCGGCAGAAGACTATGAGCCCGGCAAGAACTACACGGCCGGAACCCAAGTCATGCAGCAGCAAGCCCAGGCCGAGCCGCCCAAGCAGGGCTGGCTTTCCTCGGGTTGGAGCGCAATTAAGACCGGCTTTGGCAAGGTCAAGACCGGCGTCGGCGTCGGCGTGGACGCACTCGGGCTTGGCGTGCGCAACATCACCTCGGTCGGCGCGGGCATCTACTACGGCAACAGCGGCAAGGACATCATCGAGGACGTCATGACCAACACCAAAGAGGCCATGGACAACTATAAGAACGGCGTCTCCGGCGCGAGCACCTTCAAGACGGCAAACGACTATGTCGAGGGTGTCGAGACAGGCGCCGGCGAGGCGGCAGGCGGTGCGACCGAGTGGACGCTCACGAAGATATTCGGAAAAGGCAAGATATCCGGAGGCGCCGGCTGGGCGGTCAACGGCATCACAAAAATCTCTGTCGGCATGTTCACCGGCATGGCCAAGGGCATCTATAGGGTCGCAAATAAAGAGTCGTCCACTGCGGACGTCGCCACCGGCTTCATCGAAATCGGTCTCGGCGCTGTCGGCGGCAGCAAGATACTCATCAAGGCAAGTCACCTCCCCGGCCTGCTCAAGGGCGGCACCGAGGGCGTTAAAGCGTTCTCTAAAATCGTAACCGGGATGGTAGGCAACGCCGCCAATGCTTCAGAGCGCGCCAATATCGCCAAATCCCTCGCCGAGCTGCTCATAAAAAAAGGGATGACGCCCGATAAGGCGAAACTCCTTATCTCTAATACCATCAAACTCGAAATCAACCAGGCGGTGGGCCTGCTAATCAAAAACAGCCGCGATGCTATGATAAAGAAAATCAGGGACCTAGTAGCCAAGGGCGGCGCCGGATTCCTCACCAACTTCAGCGATACGATAAAAAGCTCGCTTCAAGACCTGGTCAAGAAGGGCTTTTCGAAGACGTTCAAAGGATTCCTGGACGCGGGAACGACGGTTATAGGGGCTAACGCCGTCGACTACATCGACAACCTGGTCGCCGCCGGCCTTAGCGACGGTATGCTCGTCGACCTCATAAAGTCGGCGCTCGCAATCCCGCCCGACCCTGCCCAGGTCAACGGCACCTGGAAGGGCTCTATCACCATCACCAAAGTCGACATCCCCGAAAGCGAAGACAAGCGGGCCGAAGAAGCAGGTTGCGAGAAGGCGTTCAAGGAGCTGGAGGGCAAGAACAACGCTATGACGCTCGTTCTCAGCTTAAACGAGTCGGGCTCGGGGACGGCCGTGCTCTCCGGCGGAACGGGCGACGGCTCCGGCACGGCCACCTACTCAGATGGCGCAATCCAGATGACTATCTCAAGCGCGGGCAGCGCGTTTACGTTCAAAGGCACCGTTGCCTTCAAGAAAGAGGGCGGCATGACGATGGGCGGCTCATGGAGGGCGCCGTACCAGGGCTCGAAGATCATCATGTCCGGCAGCTTCTCGGCGGCAAAGTAGACGCCCGGTGCACCCGATTCTCTTTGAGCTGGCGTTGCCCGATGGTACCTCGCTTGAAGTTACGTCATATCGGTTCGCTTATATGGGCGCGGTCTTCGTTGCGCTGACGATTGCTTGGCTGCTGGCGCGCCGCGACGGCCTGCCGTCACGGCGCTCGCTTGCCGTATTGCTGGTGACCGCAATTGCCCTGCCGGTGGGCGCGCGTCTGTGGCACGCGATAACAAACCCCGAGACCTATGCGAACGAGCCGTGGCGCCTCTGGACCCTTCAGGCGAGCGGGCACGCGCTCTTTGGCGGTGTGTTCTTGGCGTCGGTGGCGGGAGTGCTCGCGGCGAGACAGTTGCGGGTCGATCTCTGGCGGCTGGCCGATGCTGCCGCGCCGGCGCTCGGCGCCGGTATCGTCGTGATGCGCCTCGGGTGCTTCGCGAACGGCTGCTGCTTCGGCAAGCTCACCGACGGGCCGACCGGCGTCACCTTCCCGCCCGGCAGCTATGCCCACTTCTGGGAGCTTGCCCATGGGTACATCAAGCTCTTCGAAGGGCCGCTCCCGGTACACCCCGCGCAGTTATATGAGGCTGCGGGGGCGCTGGCGTGCGTGGCTGTGTGGGCGGTTGTAAGGCGTTTTAGGGTTCCACATGACGTAGTTAGTGACATGCCAAGCGGCACATCAAACGGCACGGCACGCGGGATTCCCGATGGTGTGCCGTTTCTCTCGTTAGTTACCGTGTTTGCCGTCGTTCGCACGCTCAACTGGACACTTCGAGTCCCCCCAGACACGCTCACCGAACCCGGCATCTACTGGCCGATTTACGCCGCGACTGTGGCGGTGTGCTTGGCCTTGGTGGTTGTGCGGTTTGTTGTCACGCGCCGTAGCTATTCCACAGCCCCTTCCGACTCAACCTCTGCCAACGTTGAACCTTTGGAATCACAGTCACGCAAATCCGCCAAATTTGCAGAATAATCCCCGTTTGCTTTTTCGCCGCCCATAAGAATACTATGCGATGTCCCCGTCTCTTCTGGCCCGTTCTATCGGGTCTGCTCGATTGCTATAGAGGCCTAATCATCTGTCGTTCGGCCATCATACAAATGGGTACAAGATATACATGAACGCGTTTATTGAGGGTATGCGTGAAAGTAATAGTGGTCGAACGGTACTAATTACCGGGTCAACACGCGGCATAGGGCTAGCCACAGCGGCTGAGTTTTTGCGAAACGGCGACAACGCGGCTATTTTCTGCCGCCACAAGAGCCATGTCGATGAGGCTGTGGATAAGCTCGTTGCGGGTCTCAGCGCTAACGGCAAGTCCAAACGCATATTGGGCTTGGTCGGGGATGTTCGCGACGCCGCTGACGTTGAGAACATCGTCGCAGCCGTGCTGGAGCAGTTCGGGCGTATCGATGTCCTGATAAACAACGCCGGGATTGCTGTTTGGGAGCCGATTGAAGAAACCACCGAGGCAGAGTGGGACGATGTCATGGATACGAATCTTAAGGGAAGCTTTCTCTTTATGCGAAACGTCGTGCCTGTAATGAAGCGGCAAGGCGGCGGCGTTATTATAAACATCTCCTCCGGTCTAGGCGTGCAGGGTCAAGCCAACTATTCGGCTTATAGCGCGTCAAAGTTCGGCCTTGTCGGCCTGGTGCAGGTCGTAGCCGATGAGACAAGCGGAACCGGAATCAAAGTCTACGCCATCCTCCCCGGCGGCGTGGCCACGAAACTCCATCTCGATATCCACCCCTGGGAAGACCCGTCACGGATGATGACGCCCGAGCATGTTGCTAAAACAGTCTTCGAGGTCGCTGAGGGAGAAAGGCATTCGGGGTCGTCGGTTGAGGTTTATTCCTAGAGGTGGTGACTGCTGATCTCATTTCCGCATAAGACACGCTCTTGGTCCATGCGCTTGACGACTAGTGAAATCTCATCCAGGTGCGTTAATACAACGTCGAAAGAGTGGCTGAACTCGCCCCTCATATCATCTAAGTCTTGCTTAGTAGCGATGTATTTAAGGATGTTCTCGTCCATGAACATGCTCCCGGGTAATGTTTGTCTGATATATACCCCGCTTAGGCAAAACGTTGAACCTGCTTTAGAAATGGGTATGCAACTACCCTATCGCTAAAGTGATGAGTTGTCAATAGCTGTGCCGTTGTGCGTTTGTATCATGGCGTATGTATGTTTTATTGCAGCCTGCGTATAAATATCAAAAACAACGGTTAAAGATGGAGCGCCTTGCTGTTTCGCGGCATCGGCGTCTCGCCGACCCCACCGCTGTAGCCATCGTTCGCGGATGCTTGAACCGGGAGCATGAATAAAAGCAGGGCAATCGCTGTGAGAAGATGGCGCCTCATGGGCTCGTCCTTTAATCCCCTAAACAGCAAGGTATTTAGCGAAGGAATGTGGTTCTGGTACCGGTAAATCATCTTCTTTTAGCCCTTGTACATGAAGCTTGATGGCATCATGCATATTTTGCTCTGCCTCTTCAGGTGTTGAACCTGTAGCGACACAGCCAGGCCGTAGATTCCCCGCTCCGCCGCTTCCATGGATATGGGAGAGGATGGCCATATAGCTTTCGCTTACCACTCTCATCCCTGTAACATTCCCAGGGACCAGAGGTTTGAACTGTATAGTCGCATGCATTACACTGGTGTATATATCCTGCACCCATTGACAAACCTACCTTATGACTCCGCCCATAAGCATCTAACATTAATCATAAAACCTAAACATCGAGCGGCGCCCGTTTTTTCGAAAGCTGAACTTGCATATTAGCCTTGATTTAGCCCGCATACAAATGCAACACAGGGCCCTTAAATTGCGCTGCCTGTATATCCAACAAAAGACTACTCCTTTGTTGGGGGCGCAATCTGAGCATACTCTGCATCGCGCACTACAGTATATACGCTACCGTCGATACTTTTTACATGCACGGCTGTGGCTCCCTTAGAAGAAATCGTGTATGCAAGAATATCGCCATCCAGCGACCATACAAGATCTTTGATGCTTATCAAGTCGTCCAGCAATGACCAGGTCTTATGATTGCCGCCATCGAGACCGACGGTGCGTACGCTATTCTCTACGACATTGTCATTACCCTCTACAAAATAATCCTTATACGCAAATGCTACTATCGGCAATTTCGGGTTCGCAGCTGCATGGCTCTCCTCGCCATCTAGATCAATTAGCTGCTCTAGCTTCGAGTCGGCCAAATCATACTTCTTCACTTCGCCCTTACCATCAATGCCACCCCTGGCACTGAAAACAATGCTCTTGTTGTCGTTCGTCCAAGACGGGTCGCCGCTGGCAACAACGCCATTTATAGGTTGCGGTTCGCCACTGGGAAGTGCCACGCTCCCACAACCTGCCAATCCTTTCTCGGTGAAGATGCTAAAGGCGAGCGACTTTTTGTCGGGTCTTAAAGATGCACTCTGCGCAAAACCATGAGGCAGAGGTTTTGCGACCATCCGTGAATCTTCCTTGTCGATCTCAAAACGAAAGACTCCAAAGTCCTTCTGTGCCGTGCCTGAATTATATCCCCCTCTGTGCTTGCCATAGAGTATCGAGTTATTGTTATACCATAGCGGTGAATTATCATGCTGCTCGCCAAAGTCATCCGACGTTTCATCATTTGAGACATCATAACGCTGCGACTTATTCTCTTTGACCATGTATATGACCAAGTTCCATCTAGCATTCTCATCTATCTCCCACCACGCGAGTTTTTGTCCGTCCGGCGACCAAGCCGCTCCCGTGTTCGGCGGCACCCTGCCCGCACTTGAAGCTTGAACAAATTTGCTGCCGTCCAAGCTAGCAATGCAAACGTCACCATTGCGAACAAAAGCAATTAGCTGTCTGTTGTTGCGCTCTTGGATGTCGCGAATATAAGCTGGCGAGCATCCTTGTTTTTCAGTAATAATTCCATCGTTAAACGTAAACTCAACACCACCAAGAGCACTCTCTCCACCCCACCACTCAACCCTGTAGCGCAGCGGGAGACCGACCTTGTTCATGTCTTGTTTCTTATGCCTATAAACAGAGGTCAACATTTGCGACTCAGGCCCAATAGTGAACTCGCCGCCATCCTTAAAATTCGCAACGTAAACGTCGCCTTTATCGCTATCAGAAAAATCATCTTTAACAGGCCTAATGCTGCCCGTAATGTTATACCATTTTGCCTTGATATCTTTGTGTTTACCGGCGGTTTCAGTATCTACTCGTAGTATTGCGACTAATTCCGAGTCTTGTGAGAGCGCTGGCGATATTTCAACCTTTGGACCTGCATTTGTGGTGCTAGTCGTCTGTGTTTGTTGCGCTTCACTTAAGCCTGAACCAGGCGCACAGCCTGTCAACGATAATGCCATCGTACCAGTAATAATTAGAGTAGTGACCGCTTTTGACCTGAGTTGCATCGACGTCTCCTTAGTTATTTTCAGCGTTAATTAGAACAGAAACTTCTGAGCATGGGTGTGATCTTATCTAGATACTATATTATTCGCCTCAGTATTTGGATATCCTTCGAGTTAAGGCGATCTGGTTTTCGAAATACCCCAAGTTTCAGCGGATTGAGAAGCCTGCCTGGGACCGTATACTAGTATCCTGCAAAAACTAATGGTGGCTACTACCCCTCTCTAAATATCCATTCCAACTTTCATACTACGAGTGTTATTATAGCGCCCATTTGATACAATAAGACTCAGCCATTCAACAAACACAAGTGAGGCATAAGCGCGCCATAGCCCCATGTCCTGCGAGATTTAGAGATTGGAATAGACATGTCGCTAAACGTAATAATCGGCCCCGCGCAGAGCGGCAAGAAAGAGGCGCTTCTCAAGCTTTTCATCGAGAATATCGGGAGCAATCCCCTGCTTGTAGTGCCGAGCACGCCTGAAGCTCACTATATCCGACGCGAATTGCTGCGGCTTTCGGGGGCGATTATCGGCGCGGAGGTCGTGACTTATTCGAGGTTCATAGATGACCTGGCTGCGCGCGCGGCGTTAACACAGAGACGCATCAATAATACCCAACAGAAATACATCGTCCAGCACGTCACGGCCGCGACCGAGCTGACCGCGCTGGCGAAATCCTCCCAATATCCGGGCTTCTACGAAGCGATAGCGGGCTTCTTTAATGAGCTGACCGAGGGTATGAACAGCCCCGAAGCCACGGCTAAAGCTTTTGCCGAGTGGGGCAAAACGCGCTCGCGCGGCGCGGATTATCTTGGTGATATCGGCGGCCTCTACCGCGCGTATATGGACAAGCTGGAGCAGCTCGATGTCCTGACCGAGCAACTTCTTAGGTGGGAGATTGTGCGCGCCCTGGAAAGCGGCGAGGTATCGGAGGCGCGCCCCATCTTCATGTATGGTTTCGACGATTTCACTACGAGCCAGCGACGAATAGTAGAGCTTTTGAGTGTCGACACAGACATCACATTCACCTTGACCTACGAGGATACGGCGGCGTTTGAGTCGCGCAAAGACGCGGTCATGACGCTCCTTGAGAACGCGAGTTCGGTAATCGAAGCGCATAGCTTAACTAGCGGCTTGCGACCAGCCCTTCATCCGTCGCAGCCATCGAGTGAATCTCAACCGCCACAACCGCCGAACCAGGCGCAAACATCCAGCGCAAACAACATACAGCAGCCAGCACAGCCCCCACAGCCATCGCAACCGATAGCGCCGCAAGAGATAACGTATCTGGCGGCGGCGGGAGAGCGCGGCGAGGTCGAGCTGGCCGGTATCAAAATACTCGAGCTTCTCGGGAGCGGCAAGTATAGACCTGATGAGATTGTGGTCATCTTGCGCGACCCGGTGCTCTACTCAAGGTCGCTCGTCCAGGTATTCGAGGATTTCGATATCCCCTACTCCTTGAACGAGCCGCTCCCTTTGAGATATAGCGCGCTCGGGCGCGCCATCCACGCGCTGACGCGATTCGCCTACGAGGGCGGGGCCAACGCGGATTTGGTCACCTACCTTCGCATCCGCTATCCCGATTTACAGGAGGCCGCGGACGACTTCGAGCGCTCCATTCGTCTGGGAAAGATAACCGACCCACAGGCAATGCCGGCCGAGTGGTCGAGGATATCGGATACCCGGGATAGCAAAGTCGAGGCGCTACTCTCGGCGACCGGTCTATCCGCTGCGATACCGCTCATTCTCGATATCGCAGCCGACGCGCTCCAAGTCATACTGGAACAGGGCGCACGATTCAAACTCAATCGCGGCGAGGGACGCGGGAACCTCTTTACCTTTGAAGAGCGCGCTTCAATCGAAGCATTCACCATCATCAAGCGCCTGCTGACCAGCATAGAGCAGCTTAAGGCCATAGACGGTTCCTTCGAGCCGCAACTACTCGAGTTGCCGCCGATGCTCGCGCAATCAAATATTCGTTTAGGACGCGAGGCCGAAGCCGGAAAGGTCCACGTCTTTAGGGTCCACCGTGCGCGAGGAC
The DNA here is from genome assembly GCA_030682615.1 of Candidatus Aquicultor sp. Taxonomy (GTDB): domain Bacteria; phylum Actinomycetota; class Aquicultoria; order Aquicultorales; family Aquicultoraceae; genus Aquicultor. The sequence continues at coordinate 24,794 of JAUXNY010000069.1, forward strand.
GCCTCTACAAGGCGGCGTTTGTGCTCGGCTTGAACGAGGGACGGTTCCCGAAAGCGCTGCGTGAAGACCCCTTCTTCAACCGCGAAGAACGCCGGCAGCTGGCCGCTCTTGGGTTGGAGATTATGACGCGCGACGACAGCGTGGCCGAAGAGCGCTACCTGTTTTATGTAGCGACCACGCGGGCGACCGAGAAGCTCTACCTAAGCTACCAGCGCGTCGATAACGACGGCGACGAGCTACTCAAATCATCGTTTATCAGCGATTTTGAAGCAGCCCTTAGCGACTCGGGCCGCGCGGGCGCAACCATCAAGCGGCCGCTCTCAAGCATCATCTTCGACGGGGTCTCTCTGCCGATACCAAACACTAAAGAGGCGTTGAGATACGCGGCCAGCGAATATCAGGCCCGGCCAGAGTTCGCCCGGGAGATATCGGATAGCGTTGAGCGACGCACCGACCTGGAAGACGCCGCATCGTGCGCGCCGACTCCAACACCGGCGTTTCAAGGCGAGGAAGCCCTGGACGAGCTGGCGGGTAAAGATACTTTTAGCGTCTCAGAGCTGGAATCGTTCTTGCGCTGCCCTTTCAAATGGTTTGTGGAGAAGAAGCTTAAACCCCAGGACTTCGAGACAGAGCTCGATGCGCGCATCAAGGGCTCGATATACCATACGACCCTAGAGCGATTCTACCGGGCGCTTCCGGAGAAATTCGGTGAGAGCATGCCGGTCAAAGAGAAGCTCCCCGAGATGGAAATGTTCATTGTCGAGCTTTTAGAGGATGTTTTTACCGCCGAATCACCCGACACGACTAGCGTCAACGCGCGTTTCACTAAGCACGAGATGTCCGAGAACCTCAAGCGGTTGATACGGGCGGAAGCCGCACGGCCCTCCCCGTTCACGCCCCGCTATTTCGAGGCGAAATTCGGCATGCCGGATGAAATCGGCAACCCGGGCAGCCGCGAAGAACGGCTGTCGCTCGGCGAAGGCGTCTATATGCGGGGCGTGATCGACCGCATCGACACCGATGACCGAGGCCGGGCTGCCGTCATCGATTATAAAAGCAACAAGATATCGGGCGCGAACGACCTGGCCAAGGGTAAGAGCCTGCAGTTGCAGGTCTACGCGATGGCCGCAAGCGAGCTTTTCGGGTTGACGCCGGCGATGTGCGCCTTTGTCTCCATCGCGAAAACAAGAATAGACGGTATGTATAACAGCGACATTCTAGAGCGAGCGCCGCTACCCAAAAACGCGGCCCGAAACAGCGAAGATTTCGAGGCGATTCTCGGCAACGCGCGCGAAACACTCATCGGGCTCGCCGATGAGCTGAAAAAGGGTGAGTTCAAGCCGAACAAAGACGCCGACTGTCGATTCTGCCCCCTCCCCCATATTTGCAGAAAGGGGCGTGCGTAGAATGACCGAGAAGGCCACCTTCAAGCCGACAGTCGAGCAGGCGCGCGCTATCGCGATGCGAAAAGGCAATATCTTCGTGAGCGCGGCTGCGGGCAGCGGAAAGACCAAAGCTATGACCGAGCGTTTCGCGGAGGCGGTTATAGAGGATAACACACCGATAGAGCGCATCTTAACGATAACCTTTACCAACGAGGCGGCGTCGCAACTCCAGAAGAAGATACGAAACCGCCTCGCCGAAGCGGGAATGATTGAAGAAAGCCGCATGGTGCCCGACGCCTATATAAGCACGATTCACAGTTTCTGCACGCGGATTTTGCGGGCCTATCCCTTCGCGGCGGGACTCGACCCCCACTTCACCGTTTTGGAAGAAGTTGCGGCAAAGACCTTGGGGCGGGAAGCCATCGACGAGGCCCTGGACGAGTTCGCCAACACAGACGAAGAGCGCCTGGAGTTTGTTTACCAGGCCGGAAAAAACGCCCTTGCCGAGCAGGTGATAAAGCTTCACGAAACGCTCCGCTGCGCCGGATACTTTAACCCCGCAGAGGGAATGCCCGCCAACACAGCCCACCCTCACGACAAAGCAAGTATAAACAGCCTTATAGATGAGCTTAAAGGTGCGGTCGCGGATATAATCGCGAACGCAAGTAGAGATTCGAACCTGACGACCTATCTAGCCAACTTCGATATTGTCGAGAATTTGCTCGAGTACCTCGACGTACACGGATATGACCTGCGGCCGGGGCTCGGAGTGAGTTTCAAACTGAAGATGAACGCCGGCATCTCGAAAGAAGTCTTCGGGTCCATTAAACGGCTTATCGATACAATCGACGAGCAGCTGGCCGAAGACCTCGCCTACCATTACCAACTCTACTACACCGAACTCCTAGGCCTCTACGCCCAAGGGTTCAAAGAGAAGAAAGAGCAGCTATCAGGCCTTGATTTCGAGGACCTTCAGCTCCACGTTATGGACCTGTTCGAGCGCCACCCCGATATCAAGGAGAGCTACCGGTCGAGATTCGACATGATTATGGTGGACGAGTTCCAAGACACCAACCGCCTGCAATGCGCGATAATCGACCTTATCGCCGACGACAATCGCTTTACCGTTGGCGACGAATTCCAATCGATATACCTCTTCAGAAACGCCGATGTATCGGTATTTCGCGGCCTGCGAGAGAACACGCTTAGTGGAGAAGGCGAAGCCATCAGCTTCCCGACCAATTTTAGGAGCCGCGAGAATATATTGCGCTTTGTCAATCGCATAGGCACGAGCGAGCGCTTCTTCGGCCTAGACCATTTGGAGCTCGTGCCGGGCAGGGATACCGCAAGCTTCAACCGCGACCAGGAGAACATGGTCGAGCTCGCCATAGTCGACGAGACGTGGAAGAACGACGAGGATGAAAACGCGATTTCGCCGGCCCAAGCCGAAGCCCGTTTCATGGCCCGGCGCATCGATGAGATTTTAGCGGAGGGTGTGTATAAGCACAATGACATCGCCATCCTCATCCCTAAGCGTACGAATCTGCGCCATATCGAGGACGCGCTCAAACTCTATGATGTCGATTACTACACTGTCGGCGGCGTCGGCTATTATGAGGCCGACGAAACAGCTGAAATCAAAGATGTGCTCTCGGTCTTGGTCAACCCGTACGACGATTTCTCTCTCATCGGCGCATTGCGCGGGCCGTGTGTGCGGCTCAGTGACGACGCGCTCTATATGTTGCGCAAAGCAGCTGGCAAAATCAACGGTAACGACGCGCCCTTGTGGAACGGTGTCAGAAACGGCGTCGCCATGCCTGAACCCGATATGGCGAAGCTGGATGCCTTTAGGGAGACCTTGCGAGAACTGCGGTGGCGCGCCACGCACATGAGGCTCTCCTCCCTTATTGAGCTGACCGTGGAGACGCTCGGCTATGACCTGTGTGCGCTAATGCGCGACCACACCGCGGGCCGGCGATATTCGAACATCAAGAAATTCATGCGCCTAGCTGATTCTTACGAGGATGTCCACGGCTCCGACCTGGCCGGTTTCGTCGACTATCTGAAGCTGCAGAAGACTCTTTCGGGCAAAGAGGGCGAGGCCGCGTTCGCCGATGAGGATATCGGCGCGGTCCGCATAATGACGGTGCACGCCGCTAAAGGCCTCCAATTCCCGGTGGTCTTTCTCGCCTTATCCAAAAGCGGAGCGTCGAGCGCCGGCGGATCGATTCTGTATCAGGGCGAAAAAGGTTTGCCTGGCTATTCCGGCGCAAGCGCAAGCGCCATCGCATTCAAAGTGGCCGGTATATCCGAGAACTTTGATGGTCCAGGATATGACGGACTGAAAGAGCTGAAAAAGCACGATTCGGACGAAGAGAGCCGGCGCCTGCTCCACGTCGGGATGACGAGAGCTGAGGAGATGCTGGTTTTGACGAGCATCTGCCATATAGATAAAAAGAACCCGGAAAGGAGCACCAACAACTCGTATATCGAGTGGCTTATGAATGTGCTCGGCTACGAACATGGTGCACTCGTGGCTGCTCGAAATCACGGCGAATACGCGCTCACGGACGAAAGCGGCATGTTTCAATGTAGAATCGTAACCCCTAAAGCGAACCCGGAGCTGAAAGATGATGCCGTACTTAAAGATTTCGCTGAGCGCAAGAAGGCTGCTGCGGACGCCGGAGCGATTCGTTTCATCGATATAAGCGGGCTCGACAGTGCGCTACATAGAATCGTGGACAGCCTGAGCTATAGCGCCATCAAGAACTTCATCGAATGTCCCTACCGCTTCTATCTGCAACGCGTCGTCGGCGTCGAGCGCGACGAGCGGGCGGATGAAGGGGCCTTTGGAGCGATAGCGCCGGCAGAATTCGGCACCATCGTCCACGAGGCACTCGAAACGCTCGATATTAAGAGATTGTCAGAGAATAGGTCTGCCACAATCGAGCAGGCCCTCGAGGCATGCGCGCTGCGATACCCGAGCCTATCAGCAGAGAATACCGCACGTATCGCGACCATCCTCAATGCTTACGCCGATTCTCCTATCGCACAACAATTGGCAAATGCTCAAGTTCTCCAACGAGAAGCGCCGTTTTCGTTCCTTTTAGGCGATACCGTCGTCTCCGGAAAACTCGATGTACTCGCTGATGTAGACGGGCGGACCCTTATCGTCGATTACAAGACCGGCAGTAAAGGGATGAGCGGCGCTGAACTCGCCGACAAATACGGGCTACAGATGGACCTGTACGGGTTAGCGCTCTTAAAGAGCGGTGCGCCCGAGGTCGAGGTCATCACAACTGCCCTCGAAAATGACGGCGTGGCGGGGACCAAAACATACGCGACGTCGGATATAGCGACCCTTGAGGACAAGCTGCTTGAGATAATCTCAGATTTGAACGACCCTGCTCAGAAATGGGCTAAAATCGAAGATGAGAAAAACTGCGCCTTCTGTGATGTCAGCAGCTTTTGCGGTAAAGGCTAGGATAGCGCTCTGCGTCTTGCTGTTCGCTTTTACCAACGCGCCTTGCCAAACATTTGAGCCACTTCAAGTGCTATGCTAGAATATTCCTAGAGAAAGCGGGGTAAAACCATGAAATTTAAGGTAATCATTGAGAAAACCGAGGGTGAAGGCTACTCCGTCTATTGCCCTACCCTAAAGGGCTGCTGGTCCCAGGGTAAGACAGAAGCAGAAGCACTTGAAAACATCAAAGACGCAATCAAAACATACTTAGAAACGCTTGAGGAAGTGACCAAGACAAAGCATACTCACGACGTCGAAGTAGCAGTTTAGTGGGCAAAATTCCGCAAATATCGCACAAGCGTGCGATTCGGGCTTTTGAAAAGTTCGGTTTTAAGGTTATCCGTCACAGCAAGCATGTGTCGATGTATGACGGGCGAAACATTATCATCATTCCCCGTGCTAATCCGATTAATACCTATACTCTTAAAGGAATTATCGATGATGCAGGTGTTGAGATCAGCGATTTCTTAAACGCCCTTTGAGTCTTTGGCTGTTCAGTATGCGAGGAATGATGGTATTACCCACCGATAAGAGCAGCTAACGTCCCCTCAAACTCGAGATAAGAAATCGCAATCGCCTCGCTGTCTTCGACGGTCGTCTCGCCGTCTGCTACCAGGCCGGCTACTGCGAGTGACATCGCGATGCGGTGGTCGCCGTGGCTATTGACGTGTGCTCCTTTTAGGGGAGTGGGGCCGTTTATTATCATGCCGTCTTCGAGCTCTTCGATGTCGGCGCCCATCTTGCATAGCTCCTGAGTTAGGGCTGCTATCCGGTCACTCTCTTTGACACGTAGCTCGCCGGCATCCCGGATGACGGTCGTGCCGTGTGCTTGCGTCGCGGCGATGGCTATGATGGGTATCTCGTCGATCAGGCGCGGGATGAGGTCGCCTTCGATGGTGGTAGCGTTGAGTTGCCTTGCTGAAACCAGCAGACTCGCGCGGGGTTCGTTGCTCAAGTTAGACGAGTTCGCAAGCTCTATCCCGGCACCCATAGCGTCGAGCGCGTCCAATATCCCCGTGCGCGTCTCGTTTACGCCGACGTTCTCTATGTTCACCGTCGAATCGCCCGCAATCAACGCCGCAACCATGAAGAACGCCGCGCTCGATATATCGCCAGGTACGTCAACTGTGGCCGCCGTGAGCTGCTGACCTCCGGTTATCGTGTAGCGGTTCCCATCTATCGATAGGCGCGCGCCGAAGAGTTCGAGCATGCGCTCGGTGTGGTCTCTCGATTTGGAGGGCTCCGTCAGAATCGTCTCGCCGTCCGCGAGCAAACCGGCCATCAGTAAACAAGTCTTGACCTGGGCGCTCGCGACCGCAAGGTCGTATCGTATACCCTTGAGTGTCGAACCGTTTATAGCAAGAGGCACGTAGGTGCCGCCGCCCCTGCCCCAAATCTGGGCGCCCATAAAGCGAAGCGGCTCCACGACCCGCGCCATCGGGCGCTTGCGTATCGAGGCGTCTCCGGTCATGACCGCGAACAAGTTTTGCCCCGCGAGAATCCCGGTCAGAATTCGGGTTGTCGTCCCTGAGTTGCCGGTATCGAGCACGACGCTCGGCTCCTTCAATCCCTTCAGGCCGGCTCCATTTATCTTAAGCTCAGTCTCGGAAAGCCGCTCAATCTCGACGCCGAGCGCCTCAAAGCAGTGCATGGTGCTTATGCAATCGTCGGCCGCGAGGAACCCGGTCACGTGCGTTACGCCTTCGGCGAGCGCGCCGAACATTATCGACCGGTGCGATATCGATTTATCACCCGGCACGCGGATGGTGCCTTTTAAGTTGTGCGCTTTTTTAACAGTCAGTTCCATAAATTCTTTCTCGACGTCGGTGGGTATGAGGTTTCCTGCTCACAGCTCTTCACCGCATCCTAAACCCTAGCCGCCTGTCGTTCGCATATCGACCTCGTAGCCGCGTTCGATTAAGGCTTTCGCTACTTTATCGGCATTTTCCTTCTCGGGAATCATCAATCTGAGCGTGCCCGAGTGCTCGGTCGCGTGCAGGATTTCGATATCTTCTATGTTCACGCCGAGCTGACCAACGGCGAGCGTGATATCGCTGATGACGCCGGGTTTGTCGCTGACGGGTATGTAAATCTCGTAAAGCTGCCCGATTTCTTTGCCGAGCGCCGCCGGTAGGTTCAACCTGCCTTTTTGAGCCCGCTCCAGCATATCCGCGATGGCGTCGCGGTCGGCCGCATCTATCTCGTTTCGCAAGGTGTTGAGCATCTCGCCCATCTTGTCTATCGAATAAAGGATGGCGTCGCGGTTGTCGAGGCAGATATCTATCCACATCCGGGGGCTGCCCGCCGCGATTCTCGTCGTATCCTTGAACCCGCCCGCCGCCAGCATCAAGACGTTCTCTGTGTGGTTCGTCTCGCTGCTCGCGAGGTTCATAAGGACCGCGGCGAGCATGTGCGGGAGATGGCTGATAATGGCTACCGCCCGGTCGTGCTTTTGCGGCTCTATCGCCAGAACATTCGCGCCAATCGACGTCAACATAGAGTGGAGCTTTTTGTACGCGACCATATCGGTCTTGAGCGTAGGGGTCAAAAGATAGTGCGCGTTTCTAAATAGCGCGGGGTTTGCGGCCGCAACGCCTGTCTTTTCGGAGCCGGCCATCGGGTGTCCGCCTATGAAATGGACTCCATCGGGGACCTGCGGCTCGACCTCGGCCACGATAGTCGTCTTGGTGCTCCCGACATCCGTGATTATCGTCCCCGGTTTCGCCGCTTTCGCCGCGCGAATCGAGAACTCCGGTATATAGCCGACCGGCACGCAGATGAAGACCACATCGGCAGCCGCAGCCGCTTCTTCGATGCTTGCGGCGGCCCGGTCGATTATCCCTCGCGCTATGCCTTCGGCGACCGCGCCCGGGTTGTGATTGTACCCGACTACCTCATAATCATCGGATTGCTGTTTGAATGCCGCCGCCAGCGAACCTCCAAGCAAGCCGACACCGACTATCGCAATCGTCGTCTTCATTAGCTGACCTGCCCCATCACTTTATCAAACGCCGGCGCGGCCTTCTTTACTTTGCCCATCAACGATGCAAAATGCTCGAAGGTGAGTGATTGAGGCCCGTCGCACATCGCATTCTCGGGGTCTGGATGGACCTCGACGATAGCGCCGTCGGCACCCGCCGCCAGCCCCGCCAGCGTAAGCGGCTCGACCAGGCTTCGCTTACCCGCTGCGTGGCTCGGGTCGAGGATGACCGGGAGGTGGCTTAGTTGTTTTATTAGCGGAATCGCGCTGATATCGAGCGTGTTTCGCGTGTAGGTCTCAAAGGTCCTGATGCCGCGCTCGCATATGATTATCTGGGTGTTCCCACCTTTTACGATATACTCGGCGGCCATGAGCGTCTCTTCTATGGTGTTCCCGAGGCCCCTCTTTAAAAGGACGGGCTTGTCTATCATGCCGACTTCCTTCAAAAGGAGAAAATTCTGCGCGTTCCGGGCGCCTATCTGCACTATATCAGCGTACTCGACGACGACGTCGAGGTCACGCACATCCATAAGCTCGGTGACTATCGGTAGGCCGAATTCCTTGCGCGCTTCGGCAAGTATCTGCAAGCCCTCGACACCCATCCCCTGGAAACTATATGGCGAGGTCCTCGGCTTGAACGCTCCGCCGCGCAGGACGGTCCCGCCAGCGGCCTTGACCGCTTTGGCCGTCGCCATCATCTGCTCGGCTGATTCCACCGAGCACGGCCCGGCCATCACGTTGAAAAAACCTTCGCCGATTGTGACGCCCCCGACCTTTATCATCGTCGGCTCATGGCGGAACTCTTTACTTACGAACTTGTACGGTTTGAGAATGCGGATGACCTCTTCGACGCCATCGAACGCTCCGAGCTGGAGCTCAGCTATGGCTTCTTTGTCTCCGATAATCCCGATCACCGTCCGATATTGGCCTCTTGAGACGTGGACATCCGCTCCGCCATCTTCTATTCGCTTTAATACATGTTCTATCTGCGCATCGGTTGCGCCTTCACGCATTATGACCATCATAATCAAATCACTCCTCTATAGGACATTCTCCAGCTCGCTGATAAACCTGGCGTTTTCGTCGGGTGTGCCGACGCTGACGCGTAGATGCTGCGGGTAGCCAAAAATGTCTCCCGACCTTACTATTACGCCCCTCTTCATAAGCTCGTTCGAGAGCGCGCGCCCATCGACACCGACATCCAATAGGACGAAGTTTGCGTGTGACGGTACATAGTCGAGGCTTAGCCTCTCGAATTCTTTATAGAGATGGCGGAGTCCTTCATCGTTAAGGAGGCTGCGTTCCTCGACCTCGGCGGTACAATCGAGGCTCACAAACGCCCCGACCTGAGCGATAGTGTTGACGTTGAAAGGCTCGCGTACCTTGTTTATCGCCTGGATTATGAATTCGGGGGCGATTCCGTACCCGACCCGGCAACCAGCCAAGCCGTAGACCTTCGAAAACGTGCGGAATACGACCACCGGCCGCTCGCCCGCTATATAATTCATGCCGTTCGGATAATCATTGTCCCGAACCAGCTCAAAGTATGCCTCATCGAGAACTACGACGACATCCGTCGGTATTTTTGCCATAAACGCTTCGACTTCGCCGCGCGTCATCATCGTGCCGGTCGGGTTGTT
>JAUXNY010000071.1 GCA_030682615.1 Candidatus Aquicultor sp.
GCTGGTCATAATGAGTATATTTAAGTCCTTATCGAAAAGACCGTAATGGAGCGGTGTGTAGGGGAGCATCACTCCGAGCGTGTCGAGGCCCGGCGCTATGTCATCGCAGAGCGGGCTCGTCTCCCCGCGTCGAAGCAAGACGATGGGACGGGCGGGGGAAATCAGCGCCTTCTCTTCGTCCGCTGAAACCTCACAGTGCTCGCGGACGACCTCGAGGTCGCGAAAGAGGAGGCCGAATGGCTTTGTCTCGCGCCGCTTGCGCTCACGCATCCGGCGCACCGCGCCCGCGTTCTGCGCATCGCAACAGAGATGATACCCGCCGATGCCCTTTATCGCCAGCAAATGGCCCTTCTTTAAAAGAGCGCGTAGCCGGGCGGCGAACATAGTATCCTCGTTTGCCCCGCGTTCGCCTTCACCCTCAATTAACGGCAGCTCATCTTCGGTAAGCGTTCGCCCCTGCGCGTCGGTGAGCAAAAGCTTTGGCCCGCAAACCGGGCAGGCGTTCGGCTCGGCGTGAAAACGGCGGTCGCCGGGGTCGCCGTATTCGGCGGCGCACCGCTCGCACATCGCGAAAGCATCCATCGACGTGTTTCGCCGGTCATAGGGAGCGGCTTGGGTGATGGAGAATCGAGGTCCGCAATTGACACAATTGGTAAACGCGTAGCCGTACCTGCGGTCGCTTTCGCTATTGAACTCGCGAAGACAATCACCGCAGCTCCCGATATCCGGCGGAATCGCGATATCTGTAACGCCGGCGACAACGCTTTCCTGTATTGAAAAGGTACTGAATCCTTCAGGCTGTGCCCGCTCCACCGTGTATCGCTCGATGCTCGCGAGCGGCGGCGGCGCCCCATGAAGCTCATCCGAAAAACGCTCTATCGCTTCCACGGAGCCCTCGAGCCTTATCGCGACACCGGCTGTCGTGTTCAACACCCAACCACGCAGACCCAGCAAATGGGCGAGCTTATATACGTGGGGGCGAAACCCGACACCCTGCACGATGCCGGCGACACCGATATCGACAGCGACTATACTCTCTAGAACGCTCTTCGTATCGATTTTTTCTTCTCGCGGTCTTTGTCCCATCGGTTGCCTTAACATCGAGCGGAAAGAAACTCTTCTCGAGACCTACTGAATGCGCTAGTCGAGCACGCCGATGTGGTTAAGCGGCCATATTACGTAGACGGCCTTGGCAATGACGTTTTCTTCGGGCAATAATCCCCATTCGTGACTGTCGTAGCTCGCATTACGGTTATCACCCAGAACGAAGAGTTTCCCTTTCTCGACCTCGACCGGACCGTAGGCATATTGCGGCACACGGGCGTTCTTTACCTTGTATTCCTCGCCGTCGATATATACCTTGCCGGCTCTTATCTCTACCGTTTCGCCCGGCAATCCTATCACGCGCTTTACGAAAGGCGGCATATCCGGCTCTTGCTGCGCTCTTTCAGGAACGCGAAAGACCACGATATCACCGCGCGCGGGTTCTGTAAAATAATACAACAATTTGACGGTAAACAAACGGTCGCCCGCTATTATCGTCGGCTCCATCGACCCTGTCGGCACCCACCGGACCTCAGCCACCGCGGTGCGAATTCCAAGAGCAAGAACAAATGCAATGATGAGTAAGATAATAAATTCGCTTAGCGCGTCCCAAAAACGCTCTGCCACACTAACACCTCGACCGCTTTAGATTTCGTTTCCCCTGTCAATAATATTCCAAGAACGCCGGAAATGAAACAGGGGGGTCGGCGGACTCCCATCCTTACTTGAATCCGCCCGCATCTAAAATTTCCTGGGCGACTGCCTTGAGCGTCAGTTGTTTGTCCATACTCCACTTCTGAAGCTGCCGGAACGCGCTCGCCTCATCCAGACCTTGCTCTTTCATGAGCACACCTTTGGCGCGCTCCACCAGCCTTCGAACCTCAAGGCGCTCCTCCAGGTTCTTTACCTGTACTTCGAGCTGCTTCATCTCCTGGAAACGACCGCGCGCCACCTCTATCGCCGGGAGAATATCGGATTTATCAAAGGGTTTGACCAGATAAGCCATAGCCCCAGCCTTAATCGCTTCATCGACGAGCGCTTTTTGGCTGTACGCCGTAAGCATTATCACCGGACAGATGCCTTTGTCCGCGATAGTCTTGGCCACCTCGATTCCGTTCATCTTTGGCATCTTGATATCTAGAATCGCCAGGTCCGGGGTGAGTTCCTCGGCCAGCTCCAGCGCCATCTCGCCATCCCACGCCTCGCCTACGACCTCATGCTCCAGCTCTATGAGCATCTCTTTTAGGTCGAGCCGTATAATCGCTTCATCTTCCGCAATTAATATCCGCAACCGCGACATCAACACTCCTTCGCATCCCTAAAATCCCACTACTGGACAACCGGCACCCGCACAACTACCTTTGTTCCGTTGCCGCCCTCTATCTCCCAGCTACCGCCCAGCTCATCCGAGACCAGGGTGTGGACTATCTGCAGGCCCAAATTGCTGTAGTTGTTAAGCTCGAAGTTCTCCGGCAGGCCGCTGCCATTATCGCTTACTTCCATCGTAAGCATATTGCCGCGCCGCTTAAGCGTGATAACTATCTTACCAGTTATTCTGTCTTCAAACGCATGCTCGACCGCGTTTTGCACCAGTTCCGTCAATATCAAAGCAAGCGCCGTCGCCATCGGAGACGGAATTTTGCCCGCGCTCCCCCGTGTGGCTATAGTAATCAGCTTGTCCGGCTGTACGAGTCCCGTCTGTATCATTCTGTTGATATTGGTAGCTATCTCTTTGAAATCGAGGGTGCCGCTGCCCGTCTGTGACAAAATCTCGTGGACGACCGCGATACTCGATATTCTGCCGACGCTCTCCATCAGCGCCTGCTGTGCCTCGGGCGAGGTCATCCGGCGCGATTGGAGCCTGAGCAGGCTGGCAATCGTCTGCAAGTTATTTTTAACCCTGTGGTGTATCTCCCGGATAGTAGCTTCTTTGATTTTGAGCTGCTGCTCGCGCGCGCGCACATCGGTCACATCACCGACTATGGCAACGACGCCTTTGAGGCGATCGTTTTCTATCAAGGGAATCGCCCGTTTCGCCACGGTCATACCCTTTTCCGTGATTTCGCTGCTGACCGCTTTGCGGTCTTCCATCGCGCTCGAAACCGGGCTCTCATTCAGCCCTATCATATAGATGGACTGGCCGGGCAAAGTGCCATCGACGCCCAGCCGGCGGTAGATGGTGACAGCGTTCGGACTGGCATAGGTGATGATGCCGTTCGGGTCTATTCTAAATAACCCGTCCCCGGCCTCTTTCGATGAAGGGAAGTCGATTCCCACATCGACGCCCGCCCCTATCATCGCCATCAAGTCATCCGCCGCCTCGACGTACATCTGTTCCATCTCGCTCGGGCGCCAATTCTCACGTAGCCGCCATTCCTTGGCCATAACCGCTATTACCACGTCATCCAGCCTTATCGGAATGGCTGCGACCTCGATTTCTTCACCATCGCCGCCTGTGCTCGTTTCTGTAGAATAAGCTCCGTTCTCGAAAGCCTCCGTAACGGCAAGCGGAGCCTCCTTGAAGATTTGTCCGACGATGCCCTCGGGATGAACAGAACTAGCCGTATTGGGGCGCGCCGCAGCCACGACCAGCATGCCGTCGGCAACTCTGCAGTAGACGACGATATCCGAATAACCCAAATCAGCCATAAGCTGGATGTTTTTGGATACCGCCGCTATCTTCTCCTGCTGCTCCACGGCTAAACCGGGAACCCCACTCAAGACCTCTGCTGTCTGCAATCCGACTCCCTCTGAGATACTCTTTATTGCGTGCGCAGCTCACCGCTTTGCGCTGCTTGGCATCTCAACCTGATTGTAGCATTTTTGCGCTGACGGTATGAAGGACTTGCAAACCATGCGTGCCCACCTCTCCATGCGCCGGCTCTGCGATTATCTTCCTTGACCCACCGTACGTCGTAAAATATAATTGTGGGGTGGCAGTCTAGAGCCGGCTCGGCCGAAGTGGCGGAATAGGCAGACGCGCTGGTCTCAAACACCAGTGGGGGCAACCTCGTGCCGGTTCGATCCCGGCCTTCGGCACTTAAGACCCGGTTTTCCGGGTCTTATTCTTTTTAGTTAGCCCAACCTTATCCGCTATTCATGACCATATATAGCGTCTAATGCCTTGCACACGCTATATTTAGCATAACGCTCTTCCTTTAAGAATATACGTTTTGAACCTCAAAGGCGCCTATCATAAGCATCGCCAAACGATCCAGATAACAACGCCGGCACAAAGCCGGTCGGTCGCATAGCGCAAAACAGCTGACAGTGGTATACTGGCGCCATAGAAGGAAACGAATACTTGAGCCTGCTTCGACGGACTAGGGGCAGTGATGGAAAAGAAGTCTACTTCGAGTTGGCTTGAAAAAACAGCGCTGGGCGTCGTCATACTGGTCGTGCTGGTAGTCGTCGGCGTGACGTTGTTTCCTCGGAATGATTCCGGAGATGGCGTTCTGCTCGCGACGATAGACGTTAAACAGGTCAAGGAATATCTGTTAGACAACACAGACCTCGAAATCACCGATGTTAAAAAAGACCCCGTTAAAAACCTGATAACAGTCTCTTACTTCAACGACGAAGTCAAGGACGACGATGAGATACTCTTCGACATAGCCAATGATTCGACTAAAATCATGCCCTTGCTCTTCGAGATGACCGGCGCTGACAAGGTGAAAATAGTCCAGTTCGGGACGTTTATGAATCAAGCCGGCGACAGTAGTGTGGAGATTTCAGCTGCCATCACGCTTACGAGAGAAAAAGTGAAGGAAATCGATTGGAATACCGTCAATTCGACGAACCGCGCAGGCCTGATAGCAGAAGCCGCCGAGGTCTACATCGACCCCGAAGTCAGGGCGCAGCTAGACAACACAGAACTCCTGGACACGATAATAATCCAGCTCTCCACCAATTAAGCGCGAGCAGAAGATTCAGGTTCGGGCTCTGCCAAGGAAAACGCTACGACCGCCACATCATCATTGAGCTTGTCGTCGGCAAACCTTGCGGCAGCCTCAAGTATCGCACTCGGCATATCCGCGACATCTATAGCCGCAATATCGATGAGCGCTTTTGAGATGCCGGATTCGCCGAAGAGCCGGCCGTTACTGCGTGCTTCAAGTAAACCATCGGTATACAGGAGCACGACATCATCAACAGCTATTTCATCATCAAATCGCTCGTATATGATTCCGTCGACCGCTCCCAATGGCGTCGAACCCAATTCCAGAAAACGCACGGTCGATGTCGTACGGTTAAGGACGGCTGCCGGTGGATGGCCTGCTATCGCGTAAGAAAAACGCCCGGTCGCCGGATTCACAATGAGGTACGTGATGGTGATAAACTGGCCATGCGTCATCTGCGACTCGATAACGCTGTTCGCATGGGCTAAAACGTCGGCAGGCGAATCGTGCTCATGGGCAAACGCTCGTATCGTCATCTTGGCGAGCGCCGTCGCTGTGGCAGCCTGGAGTCCTTTCCCGGATACATCGCCAATGACAATGCCTATCTTGCCGTCGGGCAAGTCTATGAAGTCATAGAAGTCACCACCCACGCGCGCCTTTTCCGTCGCGGCTCTATACTTCAGGCCGAATCTAAGTCCGGGTAGTTCATCGGGGGCGGAAAGTAACGCATTTTGCAGCACCTCGGCGATATCATGTTCTTTTTCGTAAAGCGTCGCGTTCTCAATCGCGACCGCCGCTTGACGCCCGACCGCTTCAAGCAACGCAACATCACTATCTCTGAAAACCTTCTCCGAGACCGACGCGACCTGTATTATCCCGAATAAATGGTTGCCGACGAGGAGCGGAACCGTCACTACCGCGTTTACCCCAAGTGCCAGGGCTTCTTTTACAGCCCGAGGGTCATTGCGATAATCGTTCGTCGCCACCGGTATGCGGCTGTTGAGCACGGTTGCGGAAAGCCCCAAATCCGCCGGTATCATGTCAGGCACGTGTAGCTCCGGGATGCTGGAGCGATAACGATACGACATCTTCCCTTGCTCTTCATCGTAGAGACCGAGCGACCCTATATCAGCTGCAACGAGGTCCATAGCGTTCTTGATGATCTTGTCGAGCAGTTCCTCCATGTCCAGGCCGGAAGACATATCGAGGGCGACTCTGTTGAGAATGTGCAAATCCTCGTTCGAGGCTCTAAGCATCAGTTCCGACTTGCGCGTCTCCTCATAGAGGCGCGCGTTTTCGATGGCGACCGCCGCCTGGTTGGCCAGCGCCATCAACAAGCTCATCTGCTTTTCAGTCATCCCGCCCATCCTGATTTGCGGTGTATAAAGGCCTACGACCCCGATAGCTCCGCCGCCGGATATAAGGGGGAGCGTGATAGCCGCATCCAAACCGGCTTCGAGCGCCTCTTTCTTGAACTTGAATTCGGACGATGCTAGGTCTCTGGTTATGATGGGCTTGGCCGTCATCAATACTTTTCCTGCGATTCCTTCGCCGGGAGCCATCGAGCCGCCGGTTAAATCGAGATCCTTATCACTCCAAAAGTGCTCGATTACCAACTTCTTCTCAGCCTCGTGGTAAAAGGCAAACCAGACCGCCTCGGCACCGAAATAGCTGCGAAGCGCGTTGACGACGGCATTGGTAACAAATGGGACGTTCAGCGCGAGGTTCATCTTCTCGCCGGCCTCGACGATTCCCTTGAGCTCGCCGACATAATCGCGGAGATTTTCACGCATCGAATTAAAACTCAAAGCCAGCTCTTCTATCTCGTCGCCGGTCTTGATGCCGCTAACGTCGACGCTGAAATCACCCCCAGCAATCAACCTGGCTTTCTCGGCAAGACTGGTTATAGGCCTGACTATTCTTCCTCCAAGCCCCAGACCGAGGACGACCGCGAGCAAAGCGATAATCGATGCCACAAAGAGCCCGCGCAGCAAGGCATCGAAGATGGGCGATATGACCTGGTCGACGGGGACGAAAGAACCCGCGCTCCATCCTACGCCCTCAATCGGAACTTGCGCCCCCATTCGGAAGCTATCGTCTACAGGAAAGACCATTCCGTAAGATATGTATTCACGCCCGGCAAGTGTTGTCTTTATGAATTCTTGCGATTTCCAGTCTCGCCGGTCAAACGCCAGCTTGGGATTCTGGCTCTGAAAAACGACCATACCTCTATTGTCAACGATGTTATATCCGCCACCCGGCACCTGAAACGTGAAGTATTGGTCGAGCCTGGTAGCGTCTACCGATGCCACTACTATAGCCGCAAGCTCTGGTCCATCCCACACCCCCGTAACCACATCAAAACCCATCTCGCCATTTTCATGGATGTGCATCGGGCTGACCAGCCAATCTTTGCCGTCGCCTAGATCATCCAGGTTGATAAGACCCAGGTTCATTTTGCGCCGGACTAATTTCGGGTCCGAAGACGCAAAAATCTCACCATTTCTCTTGACATAATCGAAGCTAAACACCGGGTAACCACTGGATACTCGCGACAAATATGAACTCGCCCTGCTCCGCGAGTATTTATTCTCCTCAATCGCTATACCAAGCGCACGCTCGGTCGCAACCACATCTTTGATAAGATGGTCGAAGTTCGCGGCGACGACTTGCGCGACGACTAGACGCGCCGACAAAACATCTTGCCGGCGTTCGATGTAGCGCCCATAATATGAGACTATACTGATTGCGATTAAGGGAATTATGATTGCCAGATAGCTTAAGAGGAGTTTTCGTCGTATCCCTTTATTATTGTCGAGAGTATTGCGTATCCCCATGTATTCATTATCTTCAGCTTTTACGATTAAGTCAAAGAGTAGCGGGTGGTTTTGAGAATGAGAAAGTCCCACTCCTCGGAGCGGGACTTGGTTGTCAGTCAAGCCGTCTGCCACGACCCAGAAGCCTCGCCATGACTTCTGCTTTTTTCGTCTTGCCTGACAATTACTTTATCGACAGGATTTGACAGCGACTTTAGACATATTTTGGGATGTTCCCGGTCGAGATGTGTTCGGTCGAGGTAGAAGGTCGACTATTTAGTCAGCGCTTTTAAGTGCTCAGCGTAATGCCCAATGCTCCTGAGCTTCTCGTATCGCTTGTCCGCAAGCGACTCTTGCCCGGCTGCCTTGAGTTCATCCAAAGCCGAGACAATCTCTTTCTTGAGATTCCTGGCCACCAGTGCCGGGGCGTGGTGCGCCCCGCCCAACGGCTCTTTCACGATGGTGTCGATTATGCCAAGCTCAAGCAGTTTGTCAGCGGTCAAACCGAGAACCTCCGCGGCCCGCTCGGCGCTGACCGCACCGTCCCAAAGAATGCTGGCGCACCCTTCGGGCGTGATTACCGAGTAATATGAGTTCTCGAGCATGATGATCCGGTCTCCGAAACCGATAGCTAACGCCCCGCCGCTACCGCCTTCGCCAATCACGCTCACGATAACGGGCACCTTTAGCCCGCTCAATTCCATAATGCTTTCCGCGATTGCCACGGCCTGGCCTCTCTCTTCAGCGCCTATACCGGGATGGGCGCCGGGAGTATCGACAAAAGTAATCAACGGTAAACCAAATTTGTCGGCCAGTCTCATTATGCGAATCGCTTTGCGGTAGCCTTCGGGATTAGGCATTCCAAAATTCCAGGCGATGTTCTCTTTTGTGTTGCGGCCTTTCTGATGGCCAAGTATCATGACCTTCTCGTCATCCAGACGGGCAAACCCGCCGGTGATCGAAGAATCGTCTTTAAAGGCACGGTCGCCATGGAGTTCTATGAAGTCCGTAAAGATAGCCTCGATATAGTCGACCATTTTTGGCCTGTTGGGATGCCGCGCGAGTTGGACCTTCTGCCAGGCCGTCAACTTCGAATAAGTCCTCATACGCAGCTTCTGAATCTGCTCTTCAAGGTAGCAAATATCCGCGGCTATATCTTCTTTTTCCGCCGATTCCAGCTTCTTCATCTCTTCTAGTTTCGTCTCGAGCTGGACCAGGGGCCGCTCAAAATCGTATGCAAAACGTTTCATTATGATCCTATATAGTCAATGAGCCTGGATATTACACGCTTCATGTTTGCGCGGTCGACTATCATATCGATTTGTCCGTGCTGTAGATTAAACTCCGCCGTTTGGAAGTCTTTTGGCAGTTTCTGCTTGATAGTCTGCTCGATGACACGCGGTCCCGCAAAGCCTATCAAGGCCTTGGGCTCCGCGATAATGATATCCGCGAGTGTTGCAAAACTTGCGGTAACGCCGCCTGTTGTGGGATTGGCCAGCACGGAGATATACGGAAGACCCGCCGCGCTGTGTCTGGCGACCGCCGCGCTGGTCTTCGCCATCTGCATAAGAGATATCATACCTTCTTGCATGCGTGCGCCACCCGAACTGCTAACCGTTATAACGGGAACTTTTTCTTCGGTGGCCAACTCTATGATGCGAGTTATCTTCTCGCCGACGACCGCTCCCATGCTGCCGCCGATGAATTTGAAGTCCAGCACGCCGAGAGCGACGCTTCGCCCATCAATGAGCGCTCGCCCGCACACTGCCGCGTCCTTGAGGCCGGTCGTCTTTTTAGCTTTATCGAGGGACAAAGTATAGGCCTTAACACCGATAAAGTGGAGCGGGTCTTCAGAATGCATCTCGACCCACAGCTCTTCAAAGCTACCGTGGTCCGTCAAATCCTCGATTCTCATCTGTGCGGAGATAGGAAAGTGATAGTCGCATTTCGAGCACACCATATGGTTTCGCTCGAGTTCTTTGATGAACAACGCCTCATTGCAACCGGGGCACTTCTCCCAGACGCCATCGGGAACAGCGCGCTTCGCAGCGCTTTGCGTGTCGTCTTTTTGCTCTTTCTTAAACCAGTCGCCAATCGGCATATAGCACCAGCGCATTTCGAGAATAGATTTGAATCGACTTAAGGCCCTAGAGACCGGATAAATCCTTGCGCCCACGCTACAAGCAATTCACCTAGTTTAACCAGTGCTTTTGTCGAGCTTCTAAACTCCAGCGCTGGTCTCTAGCTAGTATAGCTATTTAAATCCTACGTGTCTATCGCCTCTCGTATGCGCGACATATAGGCACGGGCTGCTTCGACACAATCGCCGCCGGCCTTTCCTATCAGACCGACCAGGGCACTTCCGATAATCACGCCATCGGCTATCTCGGATACTTCTTTCGCCTGCTCGGGCTCGCTGATTCCGAACCCTACCGCGAGGGGCTTATCCGTGAGCGCTCGCACCCTATATATAAAATCGGTCAGATTTGACGGAAGATTAGCCCTGGCACCGGTTACGCCTGTTAAGGACACGCAATATACGAAGCCCTTAGAGAGCTCTGATATCCTCTCAATCCGCTTATCGGTGCTCGTCGGGGCGACCAGCATGACCGTGGCAACACCATATTTCGAGGCTGCGTCCGCCCACGGGGCGGCCTCTTCCGGCGGCAGGTCGGGTGCGATAACGCCATCGACGCCGCTCTCTGCTGCCTTTTGCGCGAAACGCTCAAGACCGTAGCGATATATCGTGTTGTAGTAGGTCATGACAACAACTGGGGTATCTACGCTCTCTCTTGCGCGCCTGACCAAGGTGAAAACCGTGTCGGTGTTTACACCGTTTCTTAGCGCGACTTCCCCGGCCGCCTGGATGGTCGGGCCGTCCGCTAGCGGGTCGGAATAGGGCACGCCGAACTCTATTAAGTCGGCGCCCGCTTTTGCGACCGCGACGAGCAGCTCGAGCGAGGTCTCGACATCGGGATATCCGGCCATAAGATACGGCATCAGGGCGGTTCGGTTTTCCTCTTCCAGCTTATCAAAGACCGCGTCGATTCTGTTTATTCGTGTAATGGCCATGATTAAAGATTCACCCCCAACGCCGCTGCTACAACCTGGACATCCTTGTCGCCCCGTCCTGACAGGTTTACGACGATGATGTCATCTTTGGTTGTGCTTGCGATCATTTTGTCGATATAGGCCACGGCGTGCGAGCTCTCCAGGGCCGGCAGTATGCCCTCGGTCTGCGAGAGCAGTCTGAAGGCTTCGAGCGCTTCGTCATCGGTAACTGAGACATACTCGGCGAGCGTGTTGTCTTTAAGATAGCTGTGCTCGGGCCCGACACCAGGGTAGTCCAGGCCGGCCGAGATGGAGTGCGCCGGCAGAACCTGGCCGTATTCGTCTTGCAGGAGATAGCTGAGCGAACCGTGGAGGATTCCTTTGGCTCCTTTTGAGAGCGGCGCACCGTGCTGCCCGCTTTCAAGACCATGGCCGGCGGGCTCGACACCGATAAGTCTCGTCTCCGTCCCGATAAAGGGATAGAAAATGCCCATAGCGTTGCTCCCGCCCCCGACGCATGCGATTATGAAATCAGGGGCGCGGCCCTCGGCCTTCTCGATTTGCTCTTTGGTCTCCCGGCCGATAATGGTTTGAAAATCCCGGACCATCATCGGATACGGGTGAGGTCCGCCGACCGAACCCAGCAGGTAATAGGTGGTCTCGACATTTGTCACCCAATCGCGAATCGCCTCGTTCATCGCATCTTTCAGGGTTTTTGTCCCGCTGGTGACCGGAATCACGTCCGAGCCGAGAAGGTTCATCCTGAAGACGTTGAGCGATTGGCGCCGGGTGTCTTCTTCGCCCATATAGACCTCGCACTCCAGGCCGAAGAGTGCGGCGGCGGTCGCGCTCGCCACTCCGTGCTGGCCCGCGCCGGTCTCGGCGATTATCCGCTTCTTGCCCATTCTTTTAGCTAGAAGCGCCTGGCCTATCGTATTGTTGAGTTTATGCGAACCGGTGTGGCAGAGATCTTCGCGTTTCAAATATATCTTCGCCCTGCCGTAATGCTCGGTCAGCTTTTTCGCGAAGTATAGCCCGGTCGGCCTGCTAATATATTCTCGCTGATAAAAAGCGAGTTCGTCTTGGAAAGCCGGGTC
The DNA here is from genome assembly GCA_030682615.1 of Candidatus Aquicultor sp. Classification (GTDB taxonomy): domain Bacteria; phylum Actinomycetota; class Aquicultoria; order Aquicultorales; family Aquicultoraceae; genus Aquicultor. The sequence continues at coordinate 11,908 of JAUXNY010000071.1, forward strand.
GTCCCGATACTTTTCATACGCTTCGACTAGCTCTTCGAGCGCGGTCATCAACGTCTCGGGGACGAATTGTCCCCCAAATTCGTCGAAGTGACCTCGCTCATCTGGAAATAAGCGTTGCATGAAACTAACTCCTTTTGCCGGAACGCAACCGGCATCGATTCGTCTTAGTGGTCGCACTCGCAGACCGCTTTCATAAACTCACGGAGCTTATACTTGTCCTTCTTCCCCGGTCTTAGTTCGACGCCGCTGCTAACATCGACCGCGTACGGCTTGACGACTTTAATCGCGAGGGCTACGTTCTTCGGGTCTAGACCGCCGGCTAGAATAATTGGCTTTCGCGACTCCAAGTTTCGCACGAGTTCCCAGTTTAGGTGGATTCCTGTCCCTCCGCGCAGGCCTTTGGCGTAAGCGTCGACGAGAAAGGCCTTCACATTCTTGCACGGCTCGAGCAGCGTCTCGGCCTCGAACTCATCTTCCCTGAAAAGCCACTCCTCTATCTCCGTATAGTTTCTCATCCTGAAAGCTTTGATGGTTTTGACCTGCAGCTGCCCGCAGTATTCGGGCGTCTCGTCACCGTGAAGCTGGACCGCATCGAGATTGCAGTAGTCGGCTATGCGTTGCACATCGCCGACGGGCGTATTCACAAACACCCCGACTTTGGCCACAAACGGTGACACTTCGTCTATGACCTCCAGCGCCTGATCCGGCTCGATTCGGCGCGGGCTGTCCGCGAAGACAAACCCGAGAGCATGCGCTCCAAGCTCCACCGCCAGGAGCGCATCCTCTTTATTGGTTATCCCGCAGATTTTAACACGCGTCATTGTTCGAGCCCATCGTTCCTTATGTTAACTCCCGTTTTCGGGTGTGTGTCTATTATTCTCCGTCGTTGCAGGCGAGCGTGAAGTTGTAATCCTTCAAGCCTTCCTTCAAGTAGCTATCGTAAGCGGTCATATCGAAGTAGCCGTTGCCGCTTAAGCCGAAGAGAATGACTTTCTCCTCGCCGGCTTCCTTGGCCTTGAGAGCCTCGTCTATAGCGGAGCGAATCGCGTGCGAGCTTTCCGGAGCCGGGATGATTCCCTCGGTGCGCGCAAACTGCAGCGCGGCGTCGAAGACCTCTGTCTGGTGATAGGCGACCGCCTCGATGATGCCTTTATCATAAAGAGCGCTGACGATTGCCGAATCACCGTGATATCTCAAGCCACCGGCGTGTATCCCAGCCGGGATAAAATCATGACCTAGTGTGTACATTTTAGTAAGCGGAGTCAAACCGGCGGTGTCGCCGAAGTCATACCTGTATTCACCCTCGGTCAGCGTCGGGCACGCTTTCGGCTCGACAGCCAAGACACGCATATCTTTGCCGGCGAGCTTATCCTGGATGAAGGGGAAGCTCAAGCCCGCGAGGTTACTGCCGCCGCCACAGCAGGCGATGACGATATCCGGGTAGTCGCCCGCCATCTCCATCTGCTTCTTGGCTTCCAGTCCTATAACGGTCTGGTGCAATAGAACGTGATTGAGAACGCTTCCAAGAGAATAATGGGTATCTTCACGCTTAGCCGCATCCTCTACCGCCTCGCTGATAGCGATGCCAAGGCTGCCGCTGGAATCCGGGCTGACCTCAAGAATCTTCAGACCGGTCTGGGTGTTTGTGCTCGGACTCGCGAAGACTGTAGCCCCGTAGACCTGCATCAGCGAGCGCCGGTATGGTTTCTGGTCATAGCTGACCCTTACCATGTAGACGACGCACTCCATGCCGAAGAAGCTACACGCCATAGAAAGCGCGCTGCCCCACTGGCCGGCGCCGGTCTCGGTCGTCAGCCTCATAATGCCTTCTTGCTTGTTGTAATAGGCTTGCGCGATAGCGGTGTTGGGCTTGTGGCTGCCCGTCGCGTTCCCACCCTCATATTTATAGTATATCTTGGCTGGGGTATCGAGCGCTTTCTCGAGCCGATGCGCCCTGAAGAGCACTCCCGGTCTGTAAAGATTATAAATCTCGCGCACTTCATCGGGAATCTCTATCCACCGCTCGGTACTTACCTCTTGCTTGATAAGCTCCATAGCAAAGAGCGGTGCGAGGTCTGCCGGACCAATCGGCTCTTTTGTGGCGGGATGGAGATACGGCTCCAACTGGAAGGGGAGATCCGCCAAAATGTTATACCACGCGGTCGGTATCTCTTTTTCGCTCAGTAAAAATTTTGTTGTCTTCAAATAACTCACTCCTTAGCTTATTTGTATATGTCTTTAAACCACGCGAAGCGTGATTGAACACTCTTTTTCATTGGCCGGCCCGGGCGCTCAAAAGCTCCGTCAATTTCACCGCAGGATCCCCGCTCTTGAGAAGCGATTCGCCGATGAGAAAACCATCCGCGCCCGCCTCCAATAATCTTCCGATGTCTGAGCTGGTCGAAATGCCGCTTTCACTTATGACAACCCTATCATCAGGAACCATCTCTAGCAAGTCAAAAGACGTGGCCAGGTCGGTTTTGAGCGTATCGAGATTGCGGTTGTTTATCCCTATCAGCTTGGCACCGCTTTCGATTGCCCGTTCGAGTTCTCCTTTTGTGTGAATTTCGAGCAATACCTCAAGACTCAATTCGTGCGCCAAGTCCATCAAAGTAGTTATCTCTTCGTTATCGAGTATCGCGGCGATAAGCAGGATAGCGTCGGCGCCGAAGTACTTCGCCTCGAAGACCTGATAGGCGTCGACGATAAAATCTTTGCGCAGCACGGGAAGGCCGCTCGTATCTTTGACTAGACGCAGGTCTTCCGGCGAGCCGCCAAAGTATTTTTCATCGGTCAGCACAGAAATCGCTACCGCACCGCTCCGCTCATAAATCCCGGCAAGCTCTTCGAGCCCGTAAGCGGCGTTCATCTCGCCGCCCGATGGTGAGCGTCGCTTTATCTCCGCGATAACCGCAACGGGGCGCGATTGCAGCGCGCTGATGATGCTGCGCTTTGCCTTGCCGTTGCTCGACATTAACTCACCGATGGGGCGCCGTTTTTTTGCTTCTTCGATAAAGAGCTTCTTGTCGGCTACTATTCTATCGAGTATCAACTTTAACCCTCCCTGCCGACGCGTTGACTAAATTCACGGAGCGCTTCGAGTTTCGCCAATGCGTTTCCGCTGTCTATCGATGCTGCGGCCGCCTTCACGCCATCCTGAAAGCCTTCGGCCTTGTCGCACGCAATAAGCGCGGCGGCGGCGTTCATCAGGACGATATCACGCTTGGGGGACTTTGCGCCGCTTAGTACTTCAAGTGTTATTTTGGCATTGTCCTCGGCGCTCCCTCCTTTTAACATATCGATACTCGTCCGCTTGAGGCCGCACTCCTCGGGAATGACGGTGTATGTTGTGACCGCGCCATCCTTTAGCTCCGAGATCTTGCTCTCACCCGTGTTGGAGAGCTCGTCAAGCCCGTCATGGCCGTGGACGACGAGCGCGTGCTTGATGCCCAGGTTGCCCAGCACGTGAGCCATGACCTCGGTCAAATCCGGGTCATAGACCCCGAGCACCTGCGCGGTCGCACCGGCCGGATTTGTCAACGGCCCGAGAATGTTGAAGACGGTCCGAACGCCTATCTCGCGGCGAGGGCCGAGCGCGTGCTTCATCGCGCTGTGAAAGTTAGGCGCGAACATGAAGCCGATGCCGATGTCCTCAATCGCTTTTTCGACCTCGGCGGGGGCTAAATCTATCCGTATCCCGAGCGCCTCCAAAACATCGGCGCTGCCGCTTTTACTCGACACCGACCGGTTTCCATGTTTGGCAACTGGAATACCCGCACCCGCCACTACGAACGCAACCGTCGTCGATATGTTAAAAGTATTTCGCTGGTCGCCCCCGGTACCACAGGTGTCGACTATCTCAACGACCTTGGGTTGGATGCGGCTCGCTTTATCCCGCATTACCTTCGCGAAGCCGGATATCTCATCGACCGTCTCTCCCTTCATGCGCAGAGCGGTGATAAACGATGCAATCTGTGCCGGTGTTGCTTCGCCGCTCATCATAACCTCCATGACCTGCTCGGATTCATCTCTTGTGAGGTCGACACGGTCTATGACTGCCTTTATCGCCTGAACGATCATCTTGCCCTCCTTAATCAAAACACTAACCTAAACAGCGGCGGCACGGCTTGTGTTGCCTGCCGCGATAAAATTCCTTAGAAGCGCTTTCCCTTCGCTTGTCAGAATCGATTCGGGATGAAATTGAACCCCTTCGATGGGCAGTTCGCGATGGCGAAGCGCCATGATAAGCCCATCCTCGGTCTCGGCCGATATTTCAAGCTCCTGCGGAAGCGATGCTCGCTCCACAACGAGCGAATGATACCGCGTTGCGCTAAATGGGCTTGGCAAACCCCTAAATATCGTCTTTCCGTCGTGGTATATCTTTGAGGTCTTGCCATGGACCAGCACGCCCGCATGGACTACCTTGCCGCCGAACGCCGCACCTATAGCCTGATGTCCCAGGCACACACCGAGAATCGGAATCCTGCCGGCCGCCGCTTTTATAAGGTCAATCGATATACCGGCATCTTCCGGTCGCCCCGGGCCGGGTGATATGACGATTTTGTCGGGTTTGTCGGCTAGGATATCCTCGACACTTACCTCGTCGTTTCTATAAACGACCAGTTCTTGCCCCATCTCGGCCAAATATTGCACCAAATTGAACGTGAATGAATCGTAGTTGTCGATCATTACAATCATCTTCATCCTCCATACTAGCCAACCGCTCGCGAACGGCTATCCGTCGACGGCTGTCTTTGCCCAAATAAAAAACCCTCAATCCCATATGGGACGAGGGTTATAGTCTCGTGGTGCCACCCAATTTCACAGTTCCCGGATGTATATTTCGCGCGCGCTCCGGGTTCTGCCTCTTGTGTACGGTACTTGGATATAGTCCTTTCGCGTCTACGCCTCAGGGACCCACTCGACTAGTAACTCGGTGCCGGCTTTCACCAAACCCGGCTCGCTTCTTACCTGTTCTTCTAGCCTACTTTCCCCGTCATAGGCAGATATTTAGTTAAGGTGAAGATAACACATGCTCAAGAGCCTGTCAATTTCTATGCCGTTTTATTCTAGTTCTTCATCTAACTCGAGCTTATACAGGCATGTATTCGCCTGTAACAGTTCGAGCGCCTCATCCTGATCGAGGCCGACATCATCTAGCGCTTGCGAATCGAAAGCCATTTTATCCAAGGCATTGCTCTTGCAGAGAATAGTCTGGCTCTTGATACGGCGTCCGTTTATGAAAGTCTTATCGAGAATTATTTTTCGCACGTTTTGATGACAGACACAAAATGGGTGAACCACCGCCGCATCCGGATACAACATCCTGTGTTTTTCGGTAAGAGCGACAAAAGCTTCATTGTTTTCATCACTGAGTTGCTTTACGGTATCCCTGAACGGACAACTCGCGGTGCCATAGATATCATCGCCGAGCGGGATAGGCTGCGACTCCAGCTTCGAGATAGCGGCTTCGCCGCTCTTTATCGCCTCGAAAAACGCCTCTTTTGAGGGATAGTGCTCTTCCGGGAACGATTGTCCCATTTTTGTCAAAGTATCCTCTATCAAGCGTATCGAGACATCCATCGAAGGACCAAAATCCTTAAGGTAGTTGACCAGCCCTTCTACGGGTGGCCTTCTGACCGCCGAGCCTGAGATAACGTGGTCGGCCTCGTATTGGCTGCCGATTTCGTAGCCCTTATTCGTTATTTTATACTCTAATATCTCATTGCTGTGCTCGCTCGCCCGGTGCTTCAAGACCAGAAGCGCCTTGCGCACTCTCGACTCTAGCTCGACATACTTTAGCTGTATTATAGTCTCGACAATGTAGGGAAGTCCGAATTCCAGGCCGCCGACATCCCCGAGAAAGAGGCGGTCTTCTTGCAGAAGCATGCTGGTGACTTTGTGCCTGCGAAAAGAATTGACCATCGAGTAGGCAAGGTTTCTCATTCGTTTCGGCTCTTCACCGATGCTCTCCAGGTGGTTGAACGCATCTACTGCTGCCCGTTTCACATCGTATTTTAAGATAGCATCATCGAACTCGCCGCCCGGTTTGCGCGCGATACTCAAGAAAACCTCGGGTGTGGTGAAGATCATCTTGAGCTTGCCTTCTTTTTCGTACTTTTCGAGGTCGATGCCGATGGAGCGGGCATCCCTGTAAAGGGAGGCTGAGAACTCTTCAAATGTTACGTAAAGGCCGGCTTCTCCGTTCTCGATTCCGTGCGCGAGAAATTGGAGTGCCAGCGTCGTTTTGCCCGTTCCTGGAGCTCCCTTAACCATACAGGAGGCACCCTCATAAAGACCGCCGCCGAGCATGCGGTCTAGCATATCTATCCCGGTCTTAAGCCTGTTATCCATTGCAATCCACCTTTGCGAATTCCTGCTTGATCGTCGAGTGCCGTTATTTTACATGTCGTATGGCCAGGCATCGGATCGTATTACAACCATGCCGTCAAACTATTTGGTAGCCCTATTTTATTGGAAGTTTGTGAAAAATGCAACTATCTACACGGGAGCCGGGCATCCGCCGGCTTACCTTGCTGATTTTGAAGAAAACAAAAAGCCCGCGATTTGCGGGCTGTGGTGCTCTTTTGGAAAAAGGATACTCTTGTATCAATCCTTGTCGTCTGTCCTTGCCGAGGGCGCGGCCTTACATCTGCTGCACGAGTCTTTACGCTTATTATCCGAGCTCAAGATCTCTCTATCCAGTCTTTCATCATCTCGGATATCATCGCCATCGCTTCCCGCGTTTCCGCTTTTCGCTCCGGAACCGCCGAATTCGCCCGACGCAGGAGCATTCCTATTTTGAGCTTTTGTCCTGGTAGTTGTCCTGCTGGTATCTTGCGATGATTCCTTGCTGCCACCTTGAACGCTACCGCTTACGCCATCGTCGTTATCTGAAGTACTTCCCTTAAAATTCTTAGGCTTTTTAGTTCCCGGCTGCTCAGACTCTGGCGTCGCCCGCCCTTCATCACGCTTGTTTGACTCTTTATCACGCTTCTCCCCGTCACCGGAGTCTTTCTCGTCATTCCTAGACTTGACATCGTGTTTGCTTGCATCATCAGCGTCGACCTCCTTGATGTTGCTGAGAGCCCGCTCTATCGCAGGCTTCGCGGTCTCCGGAACTTTCTTCAGGACCGCTTCGAGAACGACCCTGTTCTTCTTGGCAAGATCGTCCATGGATGACTTAAACTTCGCGCTATCTCCCGCCGCAGTCTGGGCCGCCTCTATGTTCCTGGCAACCGCCCCCACCAGGGCCGGGTTATTCTTATTGTCTTTTTCAAGAGCCTCCAGCTCATCGACTCGTTCTGCCGCAAAATCCAAATATAGGGCGGCTTTTTTCTCATCGCTGCCGGCCACCCCGATTCTCGCTTTCTCTACGGCAAGCTTAACCGGATAGAGCGGGGTTCCAGGCAAGCTCTCTTTGGCCATGACAATGGCGCCGCTGCTCAACATCGCGAAGACCAGGGTTACAATGCCTAGCTTCGCGAACGGCCTTCTTGGCATCGGCGTTTTCGCGCCCCGCCGTGTCGTCGCCGGCACGCTTTGACGCTCGACGCCCGTCTCCCAAGCTTTATGCTCGACCGCTGCGAGCAATCTCTCTCTCGCCGCGCGTTTTCTCTCATAGTCGGGCTCAATTGTCGCGGCCTCACTCAAACGCAGTGCTGAAACAAGCAGCGGCTCAAGTGCGGAGCGCTCCTCATTATATGCGTCGAGGCACTCCCGCAACGTCTTCTCATTATTTATGATTGCTTCGACACACTCGTCGAGTACGTCGATGATGTCTCTCTTCACTTACTCTCTCCCTAAAGTCTTGCCTAGAGCGCTTATGGCTCTGTGCTGCAACGCTTTGACCGCACCTACGTTCTTACCTATTGCCTTAGCGACTTCCTCGTTGCTCATCCCCGAGATGAAGCGCAATATTATCACCTGCTGCTGCTCCTCGGTGAGCGTCTTTATCGCACTTGCCACGCTTGCCCGGTCGTGTTCGCGCATCGCAGACTCCTCCGGGCCGCACCCGCCATCATAGAGCGAATGCTCCTCGCACGCGATGTCGACCATCTCATACTTGCCTGCGCGATAAAAATCGATGACCAGGTTGGAGGCTATTCTGAATAACCAGGATGAAAACGGCGCTCCCCGCCACTCGAAACCCGATATCTTCTCGAGAGCTTTTAAAAACACCTGTTCGGCGATGTCTTCAGCTTCGTGGCGGTTGCCTACTTTATAGTAGGCGTAGTTAAAAATTTTATCAAAGTACAGGTCGTAAATTCGACCGAAAGCTTCGGCGTCGTAGTTTTTAGCTCTTTCTACTAATTCTTTTATGTCTGCTAGTGTATCCATATTGCCATAGCTTTCACTTGTTTTAACGGCTATTCGACCATTTGGTTACGGGTAAAAGAAAAATTTTAGGGCAACGAGGTCTCATTTATATGAGCCGGAACGCAATCTCTAACTTTAAGGTCGAAGTGTAATGCTCCACACCATTCTATCGTCAACGACATAATAAATGTATACTCACATTTTCACGCTACGATGTATTAGTATCTAGCAACTGTCACGTATTTGTGATTTAGACCGTAACCTTCTGGCTTGAGCTCCGTTTAAGTAGTTGAATGCTGCCACACCAAGCGCCATTTTATAGAGCGCTCGCCAAATCTATAAACCGCTTTTTAAGCAAAGGATTATCGAGGAGGAGAAAATGTTCAAAAGACTATTGGCCCTATTCTTAGTAGCAATGCTCGTAGTACCCGCCGCCGCAATAGCATCCGGCAAATCTGATACCGCTACAAGCAAGCCGGCCGGCAAAAGCCTGGAAAGGCAAGATTCACAGGCAGCGACTGCGGATGACGAGAGCGAAGATGGCGATGTGGGCACGAAAAACAAGCGTGAAAAAGGCAGTAAGGCCGGAAGAGCCGGGAACGAAGAGAGCAACGATGTCGATGCGGCCGAAAATGACCACGATGACGACGCGACTTCAACCCCGAGGCATGGAAAACTGAGAAAGACGGAGAAGCGCCTCGAAGATATCGACATCGACGAGGATAGAGAGGACACCGCTACCAGGGCTTTGAGAAAGGCCGAGAAGGAAGCGGACAAAGCCGCTAAGAAAGCTTTAAAAGAATTGCGTAAAGCTGAAAAGAGAGCGTTGAAGGAAGAGCGCAAGCTGGGGAGCATCGACAGCAGCGGCACCATCGATAATAGTGGCACGGCTGACAACACGGGCACCGCGCGGGGCCTACAAAGGGCAGCCGCTGCCATCATGGCGAATATCGAAAGAATGGTCGATGGCACCAAGAACGCTCAAGCAAGCCTGACGAGAGTCCTTAACAAGTTCAACACTTGGATAAAGCTAATTCTCGCAGGTGGGAAGAAAAATCCCGGAAACGGTCTGGGAAGCAACGAGGATACCGAGACCTCAGGCACCGCAGGAAGCTAGCATCGTCCGAAACTATGGCTTAAGCCCGCTCATGAGCGGGCTTTTTCTATTCTCTAACGCTTTATGAGCCGCTCTGTACTTTTATGAGCCGGTAATTTCTTCGCTGATATGGCCGTTTCGCGCTACGCGCGTGACAAGCATAACGCAGGTCCCGTCTTTTGCTTCGTCGATTGCCACCTTTTCCATGAGCGCCAACATGAGCGGGATACCTCGCCCTCTAAAATTGACCTCGTCGCCATTGGGCCCATGTACACACCGCCTAAATCGGCCCTCATCTTTTATGGTCACGGTCAAATACTCGCTATCGCAAGTCGCTTTGAGGCGCACAGTATTTTCACGTCCTAACGGTGAACCGTGCTCGATAGCGTTGGCTGCCGCTTCGCCGACGGCGACTTGGAGGTCGAAGAGTTGTTTTTCATCGAGTTCACAGTAATTACCGATGAAATATATATGGTCGCGAATGCGGACAAGGTTCGATGATTCGCTCCCTATAGCAAACTCATCTACGGAATTGTGGAGAATACACCGTTTACACCTATACTTCGAGCGATCATACTTACGTGAGCACAAAAACAATCATATCCTTTACGGCCGACCGCATGACAATCAGGGTAAAAACATACGTTTAGAATCCCAACAACATTGACCTATTTATGTGGACGCCTATGACTGTAATTAACACAGAGTCATCTATAACTAAAAGTTCTATACCCGTTGACGTATCTTGCAGGCCAGACTTACTCGTGTTTAATTTAATTCTAAGCCTCTATATTACAAGCGTCAACAATAAACCGGTTGTATGGCATCCAAGCAATCCCCCTCCCTTTATGTTTACAAAGCGGTGCCTGCGTAGCCGGCCTGGTCTATCGCCGCGAAGAGCGCTCGCGCTTTGTTCTTGGTTTCGATATATTCCCGCTGAGGTACCGAATCCGCGACGATGCCGGCGCCGGCTTGAACATAAGCCTGGCCGTCTTTCATAACGATGGTGCGGATGGTAATGCCGCAATCGAGATTACCGTTAAACCCGAAATACCCATACACGCCGGCATACGGCCCGCGAAGCGTCGGCTCCAACTCATCGATTATTTCCATAGCCCGAATTTTAGGGGCTCCAGAAACCGTTCCCGCCGGAAACGCGGCTCG
>JAUXNY010000083.1 GCA_030682615.1 Candidatus Aquicultor sp.
TATACCCGACGGGAAGCAAGCAGGAGCAGGAGTCGAACGAGAAGTATGCGCGCTTTTACGAGGAAGCGGATATAATAGCCGGCGACTACTTGTTTATAAGGAAATATATGCCCGCGAGCCTTAAGGGCAAATGGATATTGACCAACACGACCACCGCTGATGATGTCGCGGACCTGAAGCGGCGCGGAGTCGAGCTGCTAATCACGACGACGCCGGTCTTCAACGGCCGCTCGTTCGGGACGAATGTGTTGGAGGCGGTCTTCTTAGCTCTTTTGGGTAAAAAGTGGGAAGAAGTCAAACCGCGGGATTATCTCGAGCTTCTCAAAAGACTTGATTTTAAGCCGAGAATTGAAAAATTAAACTGATAGCGCGGACAGCTCACCGAACGCACTTACGAAACGCAGAAGGAAGTATATTAGCTTGGCGCAGGGAGAAGAGATGGAGACTTTTGGTTTTTTAATACATCCGATGGACATAGAAGACGTGGCAAAAAAATATAAGATAGCCAAGAAAATTTCGCCGCGCGTAATCGGGAGCGTGCTCAAAAGACGCAAACCGTTTGTCATTTCGGAGATTACCGGTATAAAATCGCTTACCGGCAAGCTTACGACAGGCTGGTTTATAGTCGTCCCATTCTTGCCCAACCAATTCTTTGACTTAGAGCAAGAGTATGTTGTCGAAAAGATAGCCAAAGCATGTGAAGTCGGGAGAAAAGAGGGGGCGAAAATCATCGGGCTCGGCGCGTTTACCGCAATTCCCGGTGATGGTGGCAAAGAGGTGGCGAAAATCTCGAGGGTCCCAATTACTACGGGCAATACTTACACGATAGCGACGGCTATCGAAGGTACGCTCGAGGCGGCGCAGAAAATGGAGATAGACTTGGCGGCGTCTAGGTTAGCGATTGTTGGAGCGACGGGCTCAATAGGGAGCGCTTGCGCGGAGATACTCGCCGGGCAAGTCGGCGGCCTGACGCTTATCGGGCGGGACGAGAAGCGACTCGACAAGCTCGCCGCGCGCCTTGAGGGCCAGGCCGGTTCGCTCGAGGTGAGTACGTCGCTCAAGGCGATAAGTTCGGCGGATATTATCATCACCGTAACCGGAGCCGCGGATGCGATAATCAAGCCCGAGATTATCAAAGCGGGGGCCGTCGTCTGCGATGTGGCTAGACCGCGCGACGTCGCCGAGCTGGTAGTCAGGGCGAGACCCGACGTTTTAGTAATCGACGGAGGCGTGGTTCAGGTGCCCGGGAATGTCGAGTTCAACTTCGATTTCGGATTGCCCAAAAGGTTGGCGCTTGCGTGCATGGCTGAGACGATGATGCTCTCCCTAGAGGGGCGCTATGAGAACTATACGCTCGGTAAAGATATAAGCGTTGAGAAAATCCACGAGATAAATGGTTTTGCCAAGAAGCACGGCTTTAAGCTGGCCGGGTTGCGGAGTTTTGAGCGAAAACTCACCGATGCCCATATCCAAAAGGTCAAGGAAAAAGCACGATTTGGGCTAGCCTTAGCCCAATAAAATCTCGTGAGCGTAACCGAAATCCTCCGGCATATCCCGGGAGTGCCGCGTTTAGCCCCGGGACCCGCGGTTTAACCACGATGATTCAGGCGATACCCGCTAATACTCTTTTCTGATTTGCCGATATTTTTTATGACCGTGCGCCGGTATAAATATTTTGACAATTACATGGCGTTTCCATATAATACTTAGCTAGTCTCGCGTGAGGTCGGCACTGTTGCCAAAGGCCTCTACGATGTAAAGGAGCGAAACGGTTTGTCAGAGAAAGAAGTCATTGTCACTAAAGACGGTTACAGCAAATTAGTCGAAGAGTTGCACCATTTGGAGACTAAGCGCCGCAAGGAAGTAGCGCAGCGTATCAAAGAAGCTATCGAGTTTGGAGATTTGAGCGAAAACTCCGAGTATGACGATGCAAAGAACGAGCAGGCATTCCTGGAAGGCAGGATCATTCAGATCAACGATATGCTTGCGTTGGCAAGGGTGATAGAAGAGAACGGCCAGAGCAAATCGACAAAGGTGAGCGTCGGCTCGCGCATTGTTCTGCTCGATGTCGAATCCGGCGATGAGGAAGAGTATCAGATAGTCGGGTCGTTCGAAGCCGACCCCACGAATCACAGGATATCGAATGAATCTCCTGTCGGGCGTGCTATTATGGGTAAGAAAGCGGGGGAGGTCGTCCAGGTTCGTGTTCCGGAAGGTTTTCTCGAGTATAAGGTAGTCGAAATCAAGAAGAACGCTGCAAAGAAATAGATGATACATGAATAACGAGCCAATCCAACAGGCCTCAGATATCAATGAGTTGATGCTACAGAGACGCCAGAAGCTCGATGCGATGCGGGCTTCTGGCGATAATCCGTTCAAGTCTAAATTCGACCGCACGCACACTTTGTTCGAAATAATTGAGCGTTTCGAGTCGATCGAAGCGGGGGGCCAGACCGGGGAGACGGTCATCGTGGCCGGCAGGATCATGGCTATCCGGCGCCACGGGAAAGCCAGCTTCATGGTTTTGAAAGACCGCACCGCCGGCATACAGCTCTTTCTTTCCATAGGTGCCCTCGGCGAAGAAAAGTACAAGGCTTTTCTCGATTACGACATCGGCGACATCGTCGGAGTCACCGGTATAGTCTTTAAGACGAGGCGGGGCGAACTCTCGATTGACGTCAGGGACTTCAGTCTGCTGACTAAGTCGTTAAGGCCGCTTCCCGAGAAATGGCACGGCCTGAAGGATGTCGAGACCAGGCACCGCCAGCGCTACGTCGACCTCATCATCAACGAGCAAGCGAGAAAGACGCTTCTCACGAGGACCAAAATCGTCAAAGCGATACGCCAGTGGCTCGATGGCAGGGAGTTCATAGAGGTCGAGACGCCGATGCTCCAGCCGATACCGGGTGGGGCGATGGCTAAACCATTTATTACACATCACCAGGCGCTCGATATCGATCTATATATGCGAATCGCGCCGGAGTTGTACTTGAAGCGCCTTATCGTCGGCGATATGGAACGCGTCTACGAGCTCAACCGCAATTTCCGCAACGAGGGGATATCAGTCCGGCATAACCCGGAGTTCACGATGCTCGAGGTCTACCAAGCCTATGCTGATTACGAAGATATGATGGATTTGTGTGAAGGCCTTATCCAGCATGCCGCGGAAGCAGCCCTCGGAGCATTACAATTCGACTACCAGGACAAGCCGGTCGACCTCTCTGGAAAGTGGCCCCGGCTTACTATGGTCGAATCTATCGAGCAGTATGGCGGGGAGAAGGTCTCGTTCGGCATGGACATAGACGACTTGCGCTCGGTTGCCAAAAAGCACGGCATCGAGGTCAAGAGCCACTACGGCAAGGGAAAGCTTATCAACGAGCTTTTTGAGAAGCTGGTCGAGGCGAAACTGTGGCAACCCACCTTCATCATCGATTATCCGACCGAAATAAGCCCGCTCGCCAAGAAGAAACAGGATGACCCCGACGTGACCGAGCGTTTCGAGTTGATAGTAATCGGCCTCGAGGTCGGCACGGCGTTTTCTGAGCTGACCGACCCCATAGATCAGCGTGAGCGTTTTGAGGCGCAAGTCAAGCTCTTCGAATACGGCGATGAGGAAGCGCCGAAACAGGTCGACGAGGATTATGTCCGGGCGCTGGAGTATGGCATGCCGCCTACCGGCGGAATGGGCATAGGTATCGACCGGCTCGTCATGCTCTTGACCGATAATTACTCGATTCGCGAGGTCATAAGCTTTCCGCACATGCGTCCCGAGAAAGATTAGCGAGTAATCGGCCGTTCAGTAAAAGCTCAACCCTCCCCAGTTTAGCGCCCTATTTATAATGACTCCGTTTTTACATCGCTTCTGGATTCTCCCTTCCATGTACGGTATCCTAATTGTAGGTTCGCTCGGTGAAACGGGCGAGTAATGGATGGCGAAACGCGTGCCGATAATCTTAACTATCGGAATCGTGCAAGGCATGCATGTGTTCACATTCTACTGTGTCGAATGCCGGCAAGCGGTGGCTTAATAGCGGCTTTGCTGCTGCTCCAATAGATCGCTTGCCTTAGCGCTCACGCTGGTTTGGTGTTAATATATTAATAGCTGTTTGTGCCAAAAATTTGTGGGCATATTACAATTATGTAGCTGCGCACTTATGGTAAGCGGAAGGTGCATAAAGCTTAGTTGAAGTAAGGGAAGGGAGTATGAGTCGTGTTTGAGCGATTTACAGAGAGAGCGCGAAGGGTAGTGGTGTTTGCCCAGGAAGAAGCTCGCATGCTCAATCAAAACTATATAGGAACCGAGCACCTTCTCTTGGGCTTAATAAGAGAAGAAGAGGGTGTTGCGGCGCGGGGTCTTCAGAGCCTGGGTATCAGTCTGCACGATGTTCGCGCGCAGGTCGAGGAGATTATAGGGAGGGGCACATCAGCCCCGGTCGGACATATACCGTTTACACCACGGGCAAAGAAAGTTCTCGAGTTGTCGTTGCGCGAAGCTCTGCAACTCGGTCACAACTACATAGGAACCGAGCATATTTTATTAGGTCTTATCAGGGAAGGTGAGGGCGTTGCGGCCCGCGTTTTATATAATTTGGGAGCCGACCTGGATCGCGTGAGAAATCAGGTCATCCAACTTCTGAGCGGCTACTATGGAAAGACCAGCGAACCGGCAACGTACGGTCGCACCTACAGCGGCACGCTCCTTGACGAGTTTGGTCGCAATCTGACGCGGCTGGCTCGCGAGGATACGCTCGACCCGGTTATCGGCCGGGAGAAAGAGATAGAGCGGGTAATGCAGATTCTAAGCCGTCGGACCAAGAACAATCCGGTGCTCATTGGCGAGCCCGGCGTCGGCAAGACAGCCGTTGTCGAGGGACTAGCCCAGCGTATAGCCAATAATGACGTGCCCGACATGCTCAAAGACAAAGAGATATATACGCTCGACCTTGGAGCGCTCGTAGCGGGCTCTAAGTATCGCGGCGAGTTTGAGGAACGCCTCAAAAAGGTGATAAAAGAGATTCGTGAGCGAGGGGATGTCATTCTCTTCGTGGATGAGATGCATAACTTGGTCGGGGCGGGCGCCGCGGAAGGCGCGATCGACGCGGCCAGTATTTTAAAGCCGGCATTGGCCCGGGGCGAACTGCAGACCATCGGTGCGACGACGCTCGATGAGTACCGCAAGCATGTGGAGAAGGACGCGGCGCTCGAGCGCAGGTTCCAGCCGATAGTCGTCGGCGAGCCCTCGGTAGAGGAGACCGTCGATATACTAAAAGGTCTTCGCCAACGCTATGAAGACCATCATAGAGTGACCATCACAGACGACGCATTGATTGCGGCGGCGCAGCTTGCAAGTCGCTACATAGCCGACCGTTTCCTGCCGGATAAAGCGATTGACCTGGTCGATGAGGCCTCATCTAAGGTTCGCATGAAGAGGATGAATGTGCCTGACGAAAGTCTCGAGATAGAAGAGGATTTGCGCAATCTGCGACGCGAGAAAGAAGCGGCGATTGCGGTGCAAGACTTTGAGAAAGCGGCAAGCATCCGCGATAAAGAGCGTGGCCTCGAAATAGAGTTGACCATGAAAGACTCGACCTGGGAGGCGCTTGCCAGTATGCCGGTCGCGGCCGTCACCGACGAACAGATTGCCGAGATAGTTGCGACCTGGACGGGAATCCCGGTATTTCGCCTAACCGAGGAAGAGACTGCGAAACTCCTTCGGATGGAGGAAGAGCTGCATAAGAGGATAATCGGACAGGATGAGCCGATAAAGGCGGTCTCCAAGGCGATTCGAAGGACACGCGCGGGCCTAAAAGACCCGAAACGACCCTCAGGTTCGTTCATATTTCTTGGCCCGTCGGGCGTCGGCAAAACCGAGCTAGCGAAAGCGCTCGCCGAGTTTCTCTTCGGCGACGAGAAAGCGCTGATTCAGCTCGACATGTCGGAATATATGGAGAAGCATACCGTATCGAGGATGGTAGGGTCACCGCCGGGTTACGTCGGATACGACGAAGGCGGTCAGCTGACGGAACAGGTGCGCAGGCGCCCGTACTCGGTGGTGCTCTTAGACGAAATCGAGAAGGCGCATCCCGATGTTTTCAATATACTTCTCCAGATACTCGAGGACGGGCGTCTTACCGACGCACAGGGGCGCTCAGTCGATTTTAAAAATACCATAATAATCATGACGTCAAATCTCGGTGCCCGATTCATACAGAAAGGAACACCGCTAGGTTTCGGTAAAGCGCAAGACGGCATGTCGTATGATGATATGAAATCAAAGGTCATGGGCGAGATAAAGAAGACGTTCAGGCCGGAGTTTCTCAATCGGATAGACGACAGCATAGTCTTCCATGAGTTAAACAAGGAACACGTTAAGACCATTGTCGACCTGATGTTTAAGAGGGTCGTTGACCAGCTCAGAGAGCAGGCTATCGAAGTTGAGCTGCGCGAAGAGGCCAAGGAGATTCTCGTCAAAGAGGGCTATGAGCCCGCGATGGGAGCGAGGCCGCTTCGCCGCGCGATTCAGCGGTTTATTGAGGACCCGCTATCCGAAGCGTTGCTCACTGGCTACTTCAAGGCCGGCGACAAGATAATCATCGATGCCAAAGACAACAAAATCGATTTTGTCCGCCTCGATGCGTCACCGGTTGGAACAGCCGGTGAGCGCGGCGTATGAGCAAAATAAAGTATCTCGTGCGATGCCAGGCGTGTGGGTGTACCGCCCCCAAATGGATGGGACGGTGCCCCGACTGCGGTGAATGGAACACCATGGTCGAGGAGCCCATCGAGTCTGGCATTTCGCGTTCCGAAGCGGGTTTGGCGCCCGCGGAGGCACCCCAGCCCGTAACCAGTATTGTGTCGGACGCTGAAGCGAGAGTGCCTACCGGCATGTCGGAGTTCGACCGCGTCCTCGGCGGCGGGGTGGTGCCTGGTTCGCTCGTATTGATCGGCGGTGAGCCGGGAATCGGTAAGTCGACCCTTCTGCTGCAGGTCGCGCACAGCCTCGGTGAGCGTCTCGGCACAGTTCTTATCGCCTCAGGCGAGGAGTCGCCGCGGCAGATAAGCCTGCGGGCAAAGCGTTTAGGCGCGCTCTCCGAAAAACTGCTGCTTCTCTCCGAAACCGATGTCACGGTACTCGAGCGCCAGATACGCCATACTGAGCCGGCGCTTCTTATCGTCGATTCGATTCAGACGATGTTCCATCCCGACCTGCCGTCCGCGCCGGGGAGCGTAGGGCAGGTGCGCGAGTGCACGCACTACCTTATGCGAATCGCCAAACAGACCCATCTGCCGATTTTTATCACGGGTCACGTGACGAAAGAAGGCTCTATCGCCGGGCCGAGGGTTCTCGAGCATATGGTCGACACGGTTCTCTACTTTGAAGGCGATAATTATCATTCGTTCAGGATAGTTCGGGCGGTGAAGAACCGTTTTGGCTCGACGAATGAGATTGGCATCTTCGAGATGACCGACGCTGGGCTCATGGAGGTCGCGAACCCTTCGGCGCAGTTTCTAAGCCAGCGACCCGATTGTCCTTCGGGTTCGATTGTCGTCGCGACAGTGGAGGGAACACGGCCCTTGCTCGTTGAGCTCCAAGCGCTTGTTTCATCGTCTTATCTGACGATGCCGCGCCGGATGGCGACCGGGTACGACCACAATAGATTGTCACTCATCGTGGCGGTGCTCGACCGGCGCGTCGGCTTACACCTGGGCCAAGAAGATATCTATCTAAATGTCGCCGGGGGGATAAAGATATCCGAGCCGGCCGCGGATTTGGCGGTCGCTATTGCGATAGCCTCGTCCCACAAGGACATACCGATAGATAAAGAGCTGGTCGCAATAGGTGAAGTCGGCCTTACCGGAGAGGTGCGTTATGTGAGCCAGCTCGAGGCGCGGCTCAAGGAGGCGTCGAAGCTGGGATTTAAGCGCGCCATTGTCCCCGACCAAGATGTTAGGAGCAAATCCGGCTTCGGTATCGAGCTGCTTAAAGCCAAAAGTGTTAGAAGCGCGCTCGACTCGGTCGAATAAGCTTGCCTCTCGAAAAAGTCTATTAACCAGACATGTTTTTTCGCCGATGGATTAAACATAAATTATTGGTTATTATTAGGTATATTGATACCGGTCTATTATTTCTTGGGTAGTCACACCTAAGGATCTTTTGGACCAGGGAAGTGCGTGTATATCAAATGCCGGGTCAGCCAATCTGATTTTTTGTAGTCGACCCCAGTAGGTGCTCAGATGCAGTTTAGCCGCCGTGAAGAAAAGGAACTGATAAAGACCTTGGCCAGGGTCGCGCCCGGAACCGAGTTCAGGGAAGGGCTCGAGCACATTGTAAGCGCGCGCACAGGCGCTCTCATCGTAATCGGCGACACCGAAGAGGCGGAGACTCTCTGTAACGGTGGTTTCGAGCTGACGGTAGAGTTTTCAGCACAACGCTTGTTCGAGCTTGCCAAAATGGACGGCGCGATTCTTTTGGATGCCGACCTGAGCCATATAATAAGGGCCAATGTCCACCTGGTACCCGACCCGACCTTGCCTACGAGTGAGACCGGTATGCGCCACCGGACAGCTGAGCGCGTCGCGCGCCAGACGCAAGCGCTTGTCATTTCGATATCGCAAAAAAGGGACCTCATAAGCATCTACTACGACGGTATCAAGTATGCCTTGCAGGACATCAGGGTTCTTCTAGCCAAAGCGAACCAGGCCTTGCAGACGCTGGAGAAATATAAGCTTCGCCTCGACGAGGTTTTAGCCAATCTTAGCGCCCTTGAGTTTGAAGACTTGGTTACCCTCTTAGATGTTGTCACGGTCTTACAGCGCTCGGAGATGGTCGGGCGTGTCTCGCGGGAGATAGAGCGCTATATCAGCGAGCTTGGCACGGAAGGACGCCTTATCAGGATGCAGCTGGATGAGCTTGTCGGCAACACCGAAGAACAAGCTTCGATGATAATCAAGGATTACACGACCAATCTCAGGAAGATATCCGGGGTTAAAGAGAGCCTCGTAGATCTGACCTCGGAGGAGTTGCTAGACCTCTCCGAGATCGGAGTGGTCCTAGGCTATAAGGAGACCGTCGACTTTCTCGAGCAACCCTTGCACTCGCGTGGGTATCGTTTGCTCAGCAAGATCCCGCGGTTGCCGTCGAGCGTTATCGATAAGATAGTCAACAAGTTCCGCGACCTCCAGTCTATCATGGGCGCCAGCATCGAAGGTTTGGATGCTGTAGAGGGCGTCGGCGAGATACGGGCGAAAGCCATCAAGCATGGTCTGCAGCGCCTCAAAGAGTACAACATCTTGGAGAGGTATATCTAACCCCAAGCTGCAAGAGCAGGGCTAAGTCAAATTGTAAAACCCCAGCGTTTCCAAGCGATTATTCTCTTTGCAGATAATATTGTCCATTTGCAGGCCGAGAAGATTGCAGATTCCCGCTAAGTAAAAGAGGGTGTTACCCAGTTCGTTCTCCACATTTTCGAGGCAGTTTGAGCAGAGTGCCCCTGAGACATGGGTCTGGATATAGTCGATTATGTCGACGAGTGAGGCGTCGTCCGGTATCGTTTGCTTGCCCGCATCGATCTTTAGACAGCCGCAGGCCGTGACCGACTTGACGATGGCGCGGTTTACATGGGCAGTTGAGTCTTGGAGTCTCGACATGACATCGAGGATACTCTTATGCCGCACAAGATACTCCGACACGGCATTTTGAAATTGCTGACAACCTCTATCGCCCATTTCGCACCCCTTGTAGGCTCCGGTTGAACTAATTGTAGTAACCCGACGGGAGCTTGTCAACGCCGATTGAAAATCTCCGCGATTCTACTCGAATATTTGTCCGCCTTGTTCATGGCTAAGCATCGGCCAACTGTGCTATCCTTAAAAATGCTAGGAAAAGGGTAAGTCCTTCTTAGAGGTGAGCGCCTATGATGTAGCTTTCGTGATGCAAGAATAGACCAAAATTTAAGATAGGGGTGATTGATGTGTTACAGTTAATACGCATTGTTTTCATTGTAACCGGTGCCATAGGGGCCTATCAGCTGGCCATCACCACACCCATACCCGAACCGCTCTCCCAATATGAATTTCCCGCACTTATACTATATATATTACTGGGAGTCGCTGTCGGTTATGTTCTCGGCGGTATAATCGGGCGCCGGCTGTTGGTATCTCTTAACTGGTTGGAGAATAATGCGCAGAAACTTCCAACCGGAGATCTTTTTCTCGCGCTGTTCGGACTTTTGTCGGGGTTGATTCTGGCGTGGCTGATATCCATACCGTTCGGTTATATCCAGATTCCGTTTCTGCAGTTCTCGGTAGCTATATTTGCTTTTGTCATCCTCGGCTACCTGGGCGTTCGAATATCTCTAAAGAAGAGGGAAGAACTACAGATATTCATGCGCGCCATACCGTCACCGTTGGCTAAAGGGCAGGCGTCTTCAGGGTCGAAGCTCGATTTAGGCACAGCGAAGCTGCTGGACACGAGCGTAATTATCGATGGGCGAATCGCGGATGTCGCTAAGACCGGATTTGTCGAGGGTGTTCTTAATATCCCACGGTTTGTCCTGCGGGAGCTTCAGATGATAGCCGATTCCGAGGATTCGCTCAAGCGGAACCGGGGAAGAAGGGGGCTGGATATTTTGAAAACGCTTCAGAATATACCCACGCTCCACCTCGAGATTCTCGAGCGCGACTATCCTGATGTAGCGGATGTCGACGCGAAACTGGTGAAGCTCGCCAATGATACGGGCTCACCGATAGTGACGAACGATTATAATCTCAATAAAGTGGCGGATTTTGAAGGCGTGCAGGTGTTGAACTTGAACGAGCTGGCTAACGCCCTCAAGCCGGTGGTATTGCCGGGCGAGGAGATGTATGTCGGGATTATCCGTGAGGGCAAGGAAGCGGGCCAAGGAGTCGGCTACCTGGATGATGGGACGATGGTCGTGGTCGATGGTGGAAAGATCCATGTCGGCGACGAGGTCGAGATAATGGTGACCAGTGTGTTGCAGACGCCGGCCGGGCGCATGATTTTCGGCCGGATGAAAGCTTGATTGGCGGCGAAAGGGTAGTATGAACCTGGCGCTGATAGTGGCTGCCGGAAAAGGCAGGCGTATGGGGACGGAAGGCGGCAAGCAGTTTTTGGAGCTGGCCGGAGAACCGGTGATAGCTCATACGCTTGCGGCTTTCGAGCGGGCGACCTCGATTGACGCGATTGTCGTCGTGGTAGCCGAGGAAAATGTTCAGAAGTGCCTAGAAGTAATCGACATATACGGAATCGTCAAGGCGGACCGCGTGGTGGTCGGGGGAGACGAGCGCCGGGATTCGGTCTACAATGGGCTGTTGGCGGTCGCTGAGTTTGAGGGAGTCGACCTTGTGGCGGTCCATGACGGGGCGCGGCCTCTAGTCACGCCGCGCCTTATCGATGAGGTCGTCGACGCCGCCGGCGATTGCGATGGCGCGGTAGCGGGTGTTCCCGCCAAGGACACGATAAAACTCGTTCGCGACGGCTATATCGCGGAGACATTGCCGCGCGATTTGACATGGCAGATAC
>JAUXNY010000086.1 GCA_030682615.1 Candidatus Aquicultor sp.
TAATAAAAGACACAATGGGAAAGATACGGGTATTGCTGGCGGAAGACCACGCCCTGGTGCGTGAGAGCATCCGCCGGTTCTTAGAGAAAGAATCGAATATCGAAGTAGTGGGAGAAGCCGGTGACGGCGAGGAGATGATAGAGCTTGCGCAAAAGCTCAAGCCCGACGTCATCGTCGCCGATGTCTCCATGCCCAAGGTAAACGGGATAGAGGCGACCAAGGCGATTAAGGCCTTGAATCTCTCCATCCCTATCCTGATTCTCACCGCTTACGATTACGACCAGTATATCTTCGCGCTACTGGAGGCGGGGGCCGCCGGGTACTTGCTCAAAGACATCAGCGGGCAAGAGCTTATCGACAGCATCATCGCCATCAACAAGGGAGACTCGGTGCTCCACCCCGCTGTTGCCCGCAAACTGATGCAGAGATTTCGGGGTGCCGGCACAAACGACGAGCATAGGCCCTTCGAGAAGCTTACCGAGCGCGAGGTGGAGGTGCTTCGCCTCGCCGCCCAGGGCAAGAGCAACCGCGAGATAGCAGACGAGCTTGTCTTAAGCGTACGCACGGTCGAGGCCCACCTCGGGCATATCTTCAACAAACTCAATGTGAGTTCGCGGACTGAAGCTGTGATATTTGCGCTAAAGGAGGCAATCTTCGCGCTCGAATAAAAACCCTTACGAGTGCGGGAGATATGGTTGTGAAAACTAAACGTCCGCTTCGACAAAACCCAAGATCGGGATTGTTATCCAGCCCCCAGTTCTGGTCGATTGCGTTCATTTTTATTCTCATTACCCTGCATCATTATAATAACCTGACCAATTATGGTATATTCTTGCTGCCCGACCGGGAACTCGGCATAACCAGGCACACCATCGACCGCATACTTTACCTTATTCCCATCATTTTGAGCAGTATCATGTTTGGCTATCGTGGTGGCGGTATTGCGCTGGTTCTTGCTCTGACGGCGATGCTACCGCGCGCCATGTTTATAGCTACTAGCGTCCCGACCGCACTCATCGAGACCTTCATGGTCACGATCATCGGCGCTTCCGCGCCAATCTGGGCCAAACACAACATCAAGCAGCAAAAACATCTTGAACAGGCGATGGAAAAACTCGAGAGCACACAGCAACAACTCGACACTAAAGTCCAACTGACCATTGAACAAGAGAAACAGCTCGCGGTCATCAAGTCATTCGCCGCCATCCTTAGCCAATCGCTCGATATAAAGAATGTCGTGCATACGGCAATCTCAATGGTTAAAGAGGTCATGCAGGTCGAAGTAGTACTTGTCTTCTCTCTCGACCAATTGACTCAGGACCTGCGCATTGTCGACTTCGACGGTTTGAAGCCGGAATCCGCGCTGGCGCTCGATGGTATGCGCCTTGGCGAAGGTTTGTGCGGGATTGTCGCCAAGACAGGGCAACCTATGGTCACAGAAGCTATCGAAGACGCGCCAGAATTCTGTAACCAAGAAACCATTGATGAAGGCCTGCGAGCGAAGTTAAGCGTGCCGCTTATAGCCCGCGGTGATATCATCGGCACAATCTGTATCGCGACGCGCACGGAGCGCAGATTCAATGAGCCCGAAATACGCCTCCTGACCGCGCTTGGAAACCTCATTGGAATCGCTGTCGATAATTCCCGCTTATTCCACGAAAAGGAGCTTTCCTCGATTCAACTTAAAACCTCAGAAACTCAGTACCGCACGCTATTCGAGAACACGCACATGGCGATATGGGTTGAAGACCTTAATGGAAAAATCACAGCCGCAAACCGTGCCGCTTCTCTACTGTTCGGTTACGTCCTCGATGAACTCATCGGAGCCGCAAGCCATAATTTCTTGCCGGAAGATAGCCGAGCCCGTTCAGAGGCGATCAAAGACAGGCTTTTGAGTGGCGAAGAGGAGCGACTGCCATACACAGAATCGGTTATCAAGAAGGATGGTTCAACCGCATTTATCAGGGTGACAACAAACCTGGTTTCGACAAACGGGCATCCCGACGGGTTCCAGTTCATCGGCCGAGACATCACTAACGAGGTAAGGATGCAGGAGAACCAGCAGTTTTACCTGCAACAAATCACCAAAGCCCACGAAGAGGAGCGACTGCGCATCTCTCGCGACCTCCACGACAGCACGGCGCAAGACCTAATCGCCGACCTCCACCAGCTCGAAGAATTTTGCGAAGGGCAGACTAATATGCCGAAAGAAGAGCTAAGCTTTCTATGGGCACTCCACGGCCAACTTAAGGACACGCTTCACGATATTCGACAGCTAAGCCGTAACCTGCGCCCATCAATTATCGACGACTTAGGTATTCTCCCGGCTGTTGAATGGCTCACCGAGCAGATAACTACTGAGAGTAACATTGAGACGAACCTCGATGTGAGAGGTAACGAACATCGCCTCGCGCCGGAGATTGAAGTAGCGCTCTTTAGAATCGTCCAGGAAGCACTGAGAAATGTGGTCAAACATGCCGATGCGACGGAGGCCCGCGTGTCGATAGAGTTCGGCGATAATGAGACCAAAATCGCTATTGCGGATAACGGCAAAGGCTTCGAGATGCCCGCCAGTCTCGGTGAATTCTCTCGTCTCGGAAAGCTCGGCATCGATGGCATGCAGACGCGCGCTCGACTCGGCGGCGGAACTTTCGACGTTATCTCCGGCCCCGGCAAAGGCACAACGATCGCGGTTACTATCCCCTCATAAACCCTCAAAACCCTCGTAAATGATTCCCGGACTAGAAAAGAGGCCAGGTTTCACAACCCCGCCTCTCGATATACTTCCGCAAAAACCTTATTTGTTTTCGCTGGTGCTATGCTTCTACTTTCAAGTCGATCACATTGTCCCGATATTCCAGCAATACATTGCTTGTAAGCTCATCGAAGACTTCAAGCATCCTTACCATGCCCACCAGCTTTTCCCTGTTCTCCAAGACCGGTACGATAATAAGATCGTTGTTTATCATCATGTGCGCGGCCTTCACAATTGAATCGCCGGGCTCAAGAATCGCTTTAATCGGTTCCATCGCCTCGCTCACGGGGCGCTCAGCAATCTGTTGGGACCCCTCGTCAAAGAGCGCATCCCAAATAATCGCAAGCTCAGACCTATCACCAACTAAGCCTTGCGCTTTTTGCGCGTGTTTTAAGAAGTTGGGCTCAAGGCCTTTGATGACATCGCGCATCCGAAGCGTGCCCACTATCTTGTTTCCTTTGAACACGAGCGCGACGACTGGTTTAATGCACCGCTCTCCGGCAATGACCGATTTTTTGAAAATATGAATGGCTTGCTTCAACGAATAGTCGACGGGGATATGGGGGTACTCTGAAATACTCACTAAAACGTCTTTCACACACTTCTTAACCATATTGACGACCACCTTTTTGTGTATCCAACCGATACATGGTATTGGCCCCCAGCTTTTCGACATCGCTCAAGAGGTTTGGCGCATTGTCAACTCCGGTATACCTGGGGCTTCGTGACCGGCAACGCCCGCCTCCCGTTCCGCTGACTCCATCATCTCTTGATTCTCAACCCCCTTAGGCAACTGCCTGTGCATGATGTCGAAGCTGGGTAAAAAGGCGCATATGAGTTTTCGTCTGAACGCAAACCCGGTGACCGCGATGGGGAATTGTTCTAGCAGTTTTGACCCATACGCGCCTTGTACCCTCGCTTTTTATTAGCCATCGGCATAGCCGTTGGCCACATAATCCGGCCAGGCCGGTGTTATGCCTCTACTTTCTTGCCTTTCGTCATCGCAAGACCTATTCCGTCGAAGATATAGAAAACGGCATACCCGAACCACAGAGTATAGATAACGTAAAAGATCAGGAGGCCCGACATGATGCCGGCCTTCTCAGAGACCTTCTTAGCCTCGATGCCGTAGTAGTTGTAGCCGGGCTCGACAGCTTTTTTCAAGACATCGCTGGTTATCTTCGACTCTGCTATCTTGCCTTCTTTTAAAAACTTTTTATCCATTTTATTAAGCGTGAGCCACCAGCTATTGAGCAACACCTTCTCGCCCTTAGCATGCGAATCCGGGTTCTCGCTATAGGCGACTAAGACAGCTTGGCCGTCGTTAAAGCCATACTTAGCGACGACTTTCGCGCCGTCGTTAAAGTACATCGCGTCCGCGTCTTCAAGCGCGCCGGCAAGCACCTTTCCAAGGTCTCCTTTGATGTTGAGTTTGGTGCCGTCGGCTTGAACTTCAGCGCCCGCGTGCTCCAACAACATCTTCGAGCTTTTAACGAACTCAGGCTTCTCCAAATCGATATCGGCCTCAAAGCTCGTACCTTCGAACTTCTCGTTCTTCTCGACGACCTTCTGCACAAAGTACGATGAGCCTTTTGATAGCTTGTTAAACATATCATCGGCAAATTGCAGACCATTCATGCCGTTGCCGAACGTCGGCGTGAATATCCAGAACAACACGCCAAAGAACGATACAAGGAGAACGAGACCGAGGATGAGACTGTTTTTATTTTTAACCATTTCTTATCCCTCCGACCTCAGTACCTTAAGATTTCCAAAGAACTTACTGAATATCCAGACGCCGAAAATGGCGATGGCCGTCCAGAACAGGATATTCCCGCCGATCTCGATATAGCCGACTATATCTTTCGACACGCTGATATATCCCATCTCGTTAAGTTTACTAGGCAACACGGAAAGCCTGTTGATAAAACCCGCGAGGATGGTTATCGCATAGAACGCCCGGATGTGGATACCTTTGACGACCTTGGTCGTCAGGGCTCCGACCTGAATACCGATGAGCGAGCCAAGGAGCATGCCCATAGCCAGCGTGTAGAAGACGTATCCATGGATAGCGTACTGGCCGACGCCGGCAACTCCGGATGTAAAGATAATCTGCAGAATATCGGTACCGACCGTCGTCATAGTGGAGATACCGTACATGTAGACGAACATCGGGAAAGTGACGAACCCGCCGCCGACGCCCATAATCGAGGCCAGTGTTCCTACAAATACGCCGCCAATCGCGAGAAGAACTCCCGAGACTTGCCTCCCGCCGAGGTCCTCATCGAAGGTTATCATCGGGGGGATGTGAATGCTCTGGATTTTCTGCGACAACGGATTGATTGCGGTAGAACTGCTGCCGTGTGCGCCGCCGGTGTCTCCGACACGCCTTGCTTTAAGATAATCAGCTAGTGCGTAGAAGCCCAAAAAACCAAGGAGCAGCACGTAAACAACACTGATAAATGTGTCGCTCAAGGCGGGGCTGATATTGTAAAGCGTTTTGTTGATATATCCACCGATAAACGTACCGGTAAATGTTCCAACTAAGAAAGCCGCGGCAAGCTTAACGGAGACATTGCCTAGTTTTTTATGAACCGCCGTACCCATGATGGCCTTTGCGGCAATATGGAAAAGATCCGTTCCGACTGCAAGGATTCCCTTCACCCCTACCGCCATAAGCGCCGGTGTGATGATAAAACCACCACCCGCACCTATCGCACCCGTAATCAACCCCGCCGCTAAACCTACAAAAATCGATACAATAAAAACATTTGTTGAATAAAAAGCCGGCGAATATGCTGTTTTTGAACCCAGCATATCAGCGGCGTCGGCTACCGATATCAAGAATATCGGCACTACCATCAGAAGAAGAAACATCATCTTCTTCTTGCTCGCCAGGATGCTCATAGACATTTCATAATCCCACCTGGCATGAGCTTCTGCTCCGGCCTTCATAGCTTCGAAGACCTGTCGAGGAACACTCATATAACCTACCTCCTTTATTAGTGTTGTGTGACGCATGCTCGAGCAATGCGTCTTATAGGCGTGCGCATACCGGTTTTAGGTATGATGCTGCCTTGGCTGAATAATTGATTTTCAATCTGCATCACAGATTATTGATTTTTGTGATATGTCCTGGGCATGTGATATGTCCTGGGCATGCTTAGATTTAAATCTTGCATTAAATCTAATTACCAAAAACTCTGGTGCGCGGGCCCACAGTGCGGTTAGCCACAACAAACAAATAGGCTGGGTCCGTAGAACATCAGTGCGTATCGCTTGGTCACCTGTCGAGTTCGCAACAATTGTTGCTTTCATTATACGCAGCTACGTGGTTTCGTCAATGGTATGCTACGTATTTTCCCCTATTTCTAATATGTAGATATACGCGCATCTTTTTCCTAAGCTCGCTTTACTATCTACCAATAGCTATAAATGGCTTTTGTTGGCTATCTACGGCAATAAAGATGCTTGCCGGGTATTGAAAATAGTAATCACTTTATACGTTGGCGACTAAGCAGCAATCGCGAGCCTACATGTCGTCCTCGAACAGGTCGCGCTTCTCGCAATTCGACTCACTCTCCGACCTTGCCCTCGGACAACATATCTTTGCTATTAGCTTGACAAAGAAAATCCTAAATGATAAGCTACTTGCAACAATTGCTACATACTCGCAGCGGTCACATTACCGGAGGTCGTCCACCATGGGCGCGCAAATCCTTCGGATTAAATGCAGCAGGTTCAAGCTTTATCTACTTCGGGCATATATTTGCCTGGGGTGTCTTTTGTTAATTTTCGGTTTTTCAGGCGGCAATCTGCTTTTTTGGGTATTTCCAACCTTAGAGAAGGAACCACAAAAAAGCTCGCAGCCTTGAATTTAGATTGTGTCGAACATCCAATATCAAAAGCGTCTACCAGTATAAGGAGGTAAAATGGCAGGACTAGTTTCCCCACATGGTGGCGGTGATTTAAAACCGCTACTGCTCAGCGGCGCCGAGCTGCAACAAGAAATGGAAAAAGCCAAGACTCTCGAGAAGGTTATGCTGACCTCACGCGAGACCGGCGACCTTATTATGATGGGTATCGGTGCGTTTACCCCGCTCGACGGCTTCATGAACAAAGCCGATTGGCAGGGTGTCGTAGATGAGTACACGATGTCCAACGGAGTCTTCTGGCCAATACCGATCACGTTGTCCACGTCGAAAGAGCAAGCAGCCGGCCTTAAAGAAGGCCAAGAAGTGGCCCTCATCGACACCGATAGCGGCGAGCTGATGGGCAGCTTGACCGTCACCGAGACGTATGAGATCGACAAGGTCCATGAGTGCAAGCAAGTATTTAGAACCGATGACATGGAAGGCCACCCGGGCGTCCAGAAAGTCATGGCCCAAGGTGATGTAAACATCGCAGGTAACGTAAAGGTATTTAGCGAAAGCTACTTCCCTAAGATGTTCGAAGGCGTCTACATGCGCCCGGCCGAGACCCGTGCGGCGTTCGAGGAGAGAGGCTGGAGCACCGTTGCGGCACTGCAGCTCAGAAACCCGATGCACCGCTCGCACGAGTATCTCGCGAAAATCGCCGTCGAGGTAACTGATGGCGTGCTCATCCACCAACTCGTCGGTAAACTTAAAGCCGGCGATATCCCGGCCGAGGTCAGGGTTAAAGCAGTCGACAAGCTCGTAGAGCTTTATTTTGTGAATAACACCGTCATCCAGGCTGGTTATCCGATGGAGATGCGCTATGCGGGCCCGCGCGAGGCGCTCCTGCACGCGACCTTCAGGCAGAACTATGGCTGCAGCCACCTCCTCGTCGGCCGCGACCACGCGGGCGTCGGCGAGTACTACGGCCCGTTCGACGCGCACCACATCTTCGACGAGATTCCGAAGGGCGCGCTCCTTACCCAGCCGCTCAAAATCGACTGGACCTTCTACTGCACCAAGTGTGACGGCATGGCCTCAATGAGAACCTGCCCGCACGGCAAAGAAGACCGTATGCTCCTGAGCGGAACCAAGCTAAGAAGCATGCTCTCCCAAAACGAAGACGTGCCGGACCACTTCAGCCGCCCAGAGGTACTCGAGATATTGAGAGAGTACTATGAGGGCCTCGAGGAGAAAGTCGAAGTCAAGCTTCACAAATACTCCGAAGGCGAGAAGTAAGTCATTTAATATGGTGCCAGGGCTTATTATGAAGGCCTATGGCCAAGTATATAGCACAAAAACCACGCCTCTTCACGGGGCGTGGTTTTTTTCACTCTCAACGCGATCTGCGCTTCGTCTATGTCGCAAAAGAGACAAAAGAATCGCCCTGGAGAATAATCGGTATCGGATGCGGCCCTTGATGAATGGATCCTATCATAGCGAAGCACCATAGGATTTACGGGTAGAAGCGGTTTAAAGTCACCCTCACATCATCGAGCCAGGTTTGCCGCTCTTCGGGCGTGCTTGTCACGACTACAGCATACATCTTCCTATAGAATTCGTTAACGCCGCAAAGACTGAAGATGCAGTTCTTCCACAATGTCTCCAGCGGGTCACCAAAGGCTTCTAGTTCTCTCTGCGATGGTGTATTGGAGGTGTTAAGGACAATCGCACTTTGCGCTTTCAGCAGCCCGACCGGCACACCCTCACCGTCATCCCCCTCATCAAACTCGTAAGCGACACCCGGGCGGATGACGCGGTCGATCCAGCCTTTAAGAATTGCCGGGGGCTGTCCCCACCAGTTGGGGTGGATGATGACTATTCCATCCGCTGTTGTCAACGCCGATCGAATTTTCCCCATTTTCGCCGATCGAAAATTCCCTAGTTGCTCCTCATTTTAACTCTCGATAGAATCCACCTCCCGATTGAAAAAGCCGGCTTTGCGTTTCTCTTTTAAGCGATAT
>JAUXNY010000088.1 GCA_030682615.1 Candidatus Aquicultor sp.
GAAGCAACTGGTGAGACATGTTTGTTTCTTCTATTTCGGGTTGCCCGACCCAACGAACGGCAGTTGGCGGATGGTCAGGTATCAGGGGAAAATACAAAGGCTGAGCATCAAACGCCGGATACGCCATCGCCACCATAAACGAGCAGCCTGATATGGAGAGACGGCCTCTGGGGCGGGATACTTAAGATTTCACGCAAGAGGGACAATCAGCGAATACCCATCAAGCCGGGTCGACCCCCATAATCATGCGGGTTCTGGTCGAACGCGCGCTTCTCTTCGCGGCTGTGGAAATAATAGGTAGTTCCCTCGTGCTCGCTCTTGTATTCCGTCTTTTTCTCGTCGACCGGCATCCTACAGACTGGGCATATCGCCATAATATCTATCCTTAACCCAAGATTTACGCATACAGTAAGCCTTGCGCTTGCGCTCAGTATGTTCTATACCCTCGAATGCGTGCTTCTAACGGCGCGGTGATGCAAGGCGTAAGATACCGCCAGCCCCCCAAAGCATACTTAGAAAGCAATTTTGAGATAGCCTCCAGGCCAAATTATGTTATGATTGTCTAGGCAAATTGTAGTTTAATCGCAATCCTATTTAAATTAAGCGAGTCGAGGAGTGATTGGTTGATGCCGCATAGAAAGTCGCAGCGAGGGAAGTCTGTCTGGATGGGTTTGCTCATCTTCATACTCATCATGCAGAGCCTCATGATAGTCCCGATGGCATTTGCCGCGGAAAAAGCTCAAAAGGCGGCATCCGAAACGACAGAGACCGGCAAGAAAAAAGTCGAGAAGAAAACAATAGTAGACGACTGGTACGTCTTTCAGCACGATATGCGCCATTCCGGTCGCAGCGAATTCAAAGGGCCCCTCAAGCCGACTGTTTTATGGGTAATACCCTTTGGTCAAACGGGAAAGCCAACCACGGCAATGGCAGTCGGCAAGGAAGGTATCGCTTATGCTGGAGTCATAGTCACGCCGAAAGAAGAGACGTCGACGACTCAGAGCGCCTCCGATTTGGCCGCTGAGGCCATAGGGAGTTCCGGCGTATTCGCGTTTGGTGATGAGAAAAAGGTCGTCTGGGTTTCGAGCGAAAAGGGAAACGTGACCGGCCCGCTGGCGATTGGAAAAGACGGCACCATATATGCGGTCATCGGTCAAAACCTTACGGCCATCAACAAGAAAGACGGCTCGACTAAGTGGACTATCAAACTAAACGGCGAATCGTCGGGGGGCGTCATGCTCGACAAGGACGAGACCGTTTACGCGGGCACGGTAGCCGGGCAGACCCTTTATGCGGTCACGAAAACCGGTGATGTAAAATGGACGTTCAAAGTGGATGGGAAAATAGATAGCTCGCCGGCCATCGGCAGCGATGGCACCATCTACTTTACAACGACGGATTTGATGCTTTACGCGGTTAGCTCGTCTGGTGCTTTGAAGTGGAAGTATAAAGTAGATGTCGCTGTGACGACCGATATCTCCTCGCCGGTTTTGGCCAAGGATGACACAATCTATTTTTCGGCGTCGCGCTATGAGGGAACCGCCGGCATGGAGCTTTTTTACGCTTTCGAGCCGAGCGGCAAACTCAAGTGGCGCTATCAAACAGAAGGAAAGAAAAGCTCCATGCCGGCGGTTGCGGAAGACGGAACCTTGGTGCTGGCCACAACGATTCTAAACTATACAGAGGATAGGGAGTTTACGGTAGGCGATGCGTATGTTATAGGCATCACCCCGGATGGTGAGTTGAGTTGGTCCTTCAAGTCCCGCGACGATGACTTTAACGAGCCGCCGGTAATCGACGGAGAAGGCAATATCTATATGAGCTCAACAGACGGGTATCTAACATGCCTGACCAAAAACGGTACAATGAGGTATCGGGCGAAGATAGGCGGTAAGGCCTCCATCGGCCCCGAAGGCGTCCTTTATGTTTCAGCGAACTCATCTGTAGCCGCCGTTGCCGACAAGGATGTCATGAAGGCCAAGCAGCCCAAAAAGACCGAAGATATCGAAGTGCAGGGTGGTCTTGGCGCCGGCTCGTTCCTGATATATATAATCCCGGTTGTTGTAGCGATAGGCATCGGTTTTCTCTTGAAATCGAGAATCGGCGTAAAAGAAGAGGATGAATCCCAGACAGCAAAAGAGGAAGAGAAATAAGAGAAGCGTCGAAGACGCTATCGCCTTGGTCAGATGAATACTTTCTCTAAAATTTTCAAAGGTACAAACCTAAAGGTTGACACGCTAGCGGCCATCGTTGTCATTATAGCGCTTGGCTTGCTGTCCAATTATATTGTCGTCAGACAAGACGCCGACCCCACCGAAGCCGGTTCTTACCCCAGTATCGCCACCGAGCGAAGCCGCTCGCAAATCGCTCCCCCACCCCGGGAAACGTCGCCTTTGGCGCAGAGCGCAAAATCACCGGTGTTTTCGACCAACCTAATGCTTGAGACCCCTAATGGTCGCAAGACTGTGCCGGGAAAGGCCGTTTTGGAGAGAATAGAGGTCGTCTTACCGGAGCAGGTTCCGGACAATGAAGGACTTGGCTCATACGCCAACAGCAACGGCGGGGTAGGCAGATTGATTCTTAAACAGGGCGGCAAAGCGTATAAGATGACATTCACCTACGTCAACGAGGGGAAATATGCCGTAAACTATAATTCCCGCTGGCTACTCCATGGTAACGAACTCGAGAACATCATCAACTCATATGGCGATGGCAGATTTACCTATGCTTACGGCCAAGTCCCGGCTTGGACGAAAATCAGCAGCGACCCCGTCTTTTACGATGCGCACGTGCTTAAACCCGGCCAGAAGGTCACCGAGTCGGTCTGGTTCTTTCCATGCCCCCCTGTCAAGAAATGCCTAATAAGCGATTTCGAGATGCGCGAGCCCGTCGAAATAGAGCTGCCCTAACAAAACCCTTAATAGCCGGCCCGCTAACTATATGAACGACCCAACACACTTCCAATAATATAGCGTTTGATGTTTGAAGGAGGCCCTATGAGCTCTTCTGTTAACCACCCGTTTCATCCTTCATTGGGCGCTACAACTGCTCTGTAACACATAGCCTGCGGTAAATACGACTATTGTATAGCACATCAATCTCTCGGCTAAGAGCGAGGCCATTAGCGCTGTCGCACTTCAACTACCTGCGCAAACAAAATATAAATAAAGAACGGTAGCCAAAAATCAGTTAGGCCTGGAGTTCTGTGGGTAGCTTAGCCGCATAGGGCGCATTTCAAATTGTCAAACGCTAAATAATTACAGGTAGCGGCCGATATATTAAAGGACTATCCTTTGAAAGCTAAATAGAATGGCTACTGAAGACGTATTGGGAGCGACATGTTTAGGCGATTATTTATTATGATCGCCCTTATCATTCCGTGCTTCGTCTCGGTGGCATACGCAGCAGATAACGAATTAGATAAGTGGAACATATCGCAACTTGTCGCGGCTCAGAGCTTCGACGTCGTAATAGGGGAATCAAGCCTAATCGTAAAAAATTCTGACACAGGCCTCCATGGAAGATATATCACGACACCTTCGCGGTGTGAGGTATGTCACGGCACAAATAATAAGGGCGAAGTGGATTTATCAATATTGGCGATTACGAAAGACGGCGCTTGTGACTGGTGTCATGGTTCAGGCTCCGCTTCTTCCCGTTATATCGCGATGGACAATAACGACGATGGAACGATAGAGTATGACACCGGCCACAGCCACGGTTTCGGCGTAGACTCCGGTAAGTGGAAAGCACCGGACGACACATACCCGGCTTTCACGCCCTCGTTCTGGCGGGGAGGCCTCTCCTGTTTCGATTGCCACACCGCTCATGCCAACCCTGTAGAAACGCTCGGTCATTCAGCTAAGGGTATGCCCATATATGGTGTGCTCGACCCAGGCTTTAGCGCGCTTCAGACGTCGTCGAAACCGGGTACGCCATCAATCTATAGGGCCGGCCGCTGGTTTCTCAAAAAGAACCCCGACCCTGAGTATGTTCAGGATTTGGCTGTCGAGATGGAAGATATGAACAAAGGAAATCACTCGATCTCGGTACCTTTTCCGGTCAACAAAATAGCGATAGACTGGGATGACCCGGAAACCGAGAACCCTCTCGGCCTGACACACTCGAGTGTCCCTTGTGAAAAAGTCATCAGCGTCAACGAGCTATGCATCGATTGCCATGACGGCAATGCCGGCCTGCATGACGTAGCTTCCCTCGTATACTCCGAGGAACTTGCGCTGCGAGGAGGGACAGGTCTGGAAAACTATACCGAAGCCTATGGGCATGATTCGCAGCCCGGTAAATGCTCCGGGCAAACAGTTTTCAATCCCGAGGACGATATCAACAACGGACCTTCGTGTCGCAGTTGCCATCGAGGAGATGGGGATTGCGAGCTTTGTCACAGCGCCGCCGTGCAGTCAAAGATCAAATGGCCCCGGGAGGCCTATGCGCAAGACCCGGGTGTTGTTGAGGCCAACGGGCTTGAATCTGCGGGCAATGGCAAGCTTGGCGCAAATACCTATATCTTAAACAATTATCGCCAAGACCATGCCGTCAACGGGGATCCAAGCTGGAGAAGTTCCGACATCAGCTGTTCCCCCGAGTGCATGAGTGTGGGTCTCTCTTGGCCGCACCGCACCCTGGCATGGAAGATGCTCAAGAACGAGCTCTTCGGCATCGACCTCAATGGCGAAGCGGTAGCACCCGGTGAGAGACGCGAGGTTCTCGCCAAGCAGCTCTCGCTCGATCTTGCTCCGACGCAGGATTTAGATTCCGTGTGTTTGGATTGCCACAACCCCACCGTATGGCAACCGGGTGTCAAAGAGGCCTTCCTCAGAGGGCTGCCGTAAACCAAGCGGCAAAGCAAGAAACTCCGTGAGACACGGTATCAATGCGCCGGCTCCCTCCAAATTAATCATTGCTATCGCCTGATACGCCAAGGTCATAGGTGATGTACAGCAAATGATAACAGCTGACATCTAAAAGATAACGATTGTAGCAAAAACATAAACACAGCAGTTGATGGGGTAGACCAACCCGTAAAGCACGAACAGTTACAGCATAGCTTTGCGCGACCTCTTAGCGGCGCGCTCGCGCGGACCTTCGCATACCCCTCAACGAGTAATGCGTACAAATCCCTAAAGTTTCAGCCGGCTTCGTCGAAACAAGTAGTGTTTGAACCTTAAAATAGACGCCCGGTCGCAGAGAGGTGGAATAATGAAAAAAGCATTTGTACTTTTATTTGCAGTTGCATCCATAGTAATGTTTTACGCGGCGACTGCATGGGCCGATATTGCTCCGAAATCGGACTATAGTCTCAACGCATACGGTGCGGTTTGGACGGATGTGGTCAATGGCACTACCTACACATATACGGGTTATGCGAACAGCACGCATCCGCAGGGTGTATGGAACAGCCCTTCGACCCAGGGAATCGACGGATATAACTACAACGACCCGCAAGACTACATAACCGAGAGCGAGTGGGTCACGCGCCAGGCTCGCGACATCAACAATAACATCATAGATATACAGGTGGTACAAGCGGGGCCGCACGGCGGCTATCTCACGACGACCCACCGGTGTCGCGAGTGCCACGCGGTGCACCGGGCTGCCGGAAGATTCAAATTGACTCGCTCAGACACGCGCTTCGAAGTTTGCGAGTGGTGCCATGGTCTCGGCGCAGGTTCGGGTATAAACATCCAAATGGACAATAACGACAGTTTTACGTCCGAATATAATGTCGGGCACACGCTAGGTTATGGTGTCTCCAGCGGTAAATGGAAGGCACCAGACGACACCTACCCCGCTTACACGCCTGCCTACTGGCTCGGCGGGTTCTCATGTTTCGATTGTCATAGCCCTCACGCTAATCCGCAGCGGCTCTTTGGCTTCTCGGACGATGGTCTCAGCAGCTTCTCGCTGGTCAACCCGGGGCACGACAATATGTGGAATTCGCTCGTGCCGTATGATGAACCAAGGTGGCCCGGGGGCTCTTGGCTCCTGCTGAAAAATCCCGACAACGAAATGGATACGAACACAGGAAACGAGATATCCGATCTCAACACCTCGTTTACGTTCCAGTTTGCGCGAGCTGAAGGCACAGTCGACCTGCCGGTCAACAAGATAGCCATCAATTGGAACACGCCTATAGGCTTGAATAATTATGAATCTACGCAGACCGGCACCTCGTTTCACATTGCGGAATTTTGCACCGATTGCCATGATGGTAATGCGGGCTCACACACAATACAGGCAGCGCTCTTCTCCGAAGACAGGGCGCTTAGAGATCAGCTAGGTACCGATTCTTACGACATAGGTTATGGTCACGACTCTAACTCGAGGCAGTGCGGGCGCCAGATGGTATTTGATTCCGAGGATGGTCAGGATTACGGGCCTAACTGTCGGAATTGCCACAAAGCGACTGCGGATTGTGATATTTGTCATAGCGCGGCCGGTATGCCCGCAGCTGATACGCTTAAGTGGCCGCGCGAAGCTTTTACGACGAGTGTCGTGGAGGCAGTTGCATCAACGCCGGGCGGATGGGGCGGGCCGGGCTATAAGAGCCTCTATAACGAGGACAGCCTGACCAATAATGGTAAGCCGTTCAGGAATGAAAGAACCGTAAAATACTATGATGACTGGCGGACGCGTTCGAGTATTAGCGTTGCGAGCGTCTGTTCTAATGATGGCTTCAATTGGCCACATCGTACGCTCTCGTGGAAGATGCTCAAGAACGATATGTTTGGCTTGGATTTTGATGGCGAGACGTTGGTCGACCCGGGTGAGACCAGAACGCTTCCTAACGCGGGCGTCCCGGACGAGGTAGAAGACCAAACATCGGAATTTGAATGGACATTGGCGTATTTCAACGCGGTCAGCGCGACCGGCCTGCTATCTCCGGTGCATGACTTGGATTCCACGTGTTTGGATTGCCATAACCCTTACACATGGAACCCTCAATATGCAACCGAGCTGATTCTCAAAGGCTTACCGTAACGCCATATCGATACTATCACCATGGGGCGCACAGGCGCCCCTTTTTTTGCTATCAATCGTTTTATAGCACTATCCGCGCATGCTCTTTATTTCGACCCCTGAATCCGGCATCACATGGATTTGCGGTGTCCGGTAAACGTTGTACGATAAATTAATGTTTGCCGACATCCTTTGGTTATGTTAATATGCCAATATAGGCATAACACAATAGAAGGACTGGAGTATTAGTGCGAACCGTAAGGTCAAGGGTCATATTTTTTCAAGCCATGTCTGACCCGACCAGACAAAAAATTTTGTCATTATTAGAAAAACAAGAGCGGATGTGCGTAAATGATATCGTGCGTTCAACACGAGCGTCGCAGCCGACGGTCTCGAAACACCTCACGATTCTAAGAAACGCCGGGTTGGTTCATGGTCGCCGGGAAGGGCAGCAAGTCCTATACTCGCTGAACACGCGCAATCTGCGAAGCCACTTTGCGGGCTACTTCAGCAGGTTTTCATGTTGTGCCGACCTATTTCACGGTTTGACAGATACGCAGGAAAAGAAGGGTTAAGTTCCCGCAGAATGTATTAAAGGCAGGAGGTGTCAACTTGAAGAAATACATGTTGCGTCCGGTGGCGCATTGTTGCGAAGGCAAGGGATTGTAGTCCTGAGCACGACTTGAAACGGCTCGGTCCTGAGCAAGACAGTAAAAGGCTCTATTTTACTTACCAAGTTTGCGTATGCAATTTACAAATAGCTGAACGAGCCGATTGTCACTTCATGGTGGATCGGCGCTTTTCGTGGGCGCGACGTCAATCAACATGTGTAATGTTGGAAAAAGGCGCTCACAATTCCTGTCATATAATACTAACCATAAGGGGGAGGGTGTAATGAAGAAGGGCCTTATCGCAGTTGTAGCAATAGCCGTGGTCTTGGTGGGCATCGGGGCGATATTAGCCGGCTATTATAATTCGTTTGTCACAAAGAGCCAGGGTGTCGATAACCAGTGGGCACAGGTCGAGACGCAGTATCAGAGAAGGTTTGATCTAATCCCCAACCTGGTCTCCGCGACACGGGGCACTATGAAGCAGGAGCGCGAGGTGTTCGGAGCTATCGCCGAGGCGCGTACCCGCTATTCAGGTGCGCAGACGCCGGGCGAGCAGGTGGAGGCGGCCAATCAGATGGAGTCTGCCTTAGGCCGTCTCTTGGTTGTCATGGAGAATTATCCGCAACTTCTCTCCAACAATACCGTCCAGCAGCTCATGGTGCAGCTTGAGGGCACGGAAAACCGCATTTCAGTAGAGAGGCGCCGGTACAACGACATCGTGCGTGACTACAACACCAGCGTCAAGCGCGTCCCGGGAGCTCTCTTTGCCGGGATATTAGGCTTCAGCGAGAAGCCTTACTTCGAGAGCCAGGCGGGGGCTGAGCAGACGCCTCAGGTGGACTTAGAGAATGAATAAGCTGAGAAGAGGTCTCATCGTTGCTGCGCTGCTTGCGATTGCAGTATCGATGATTGCCGTCGGCACAGCGGGGGCGGCGCTGCGGCTACCTGAGCCGGGCGGCCACGTCAACGATTTCGCCGGTATGCTTTCGAATCAGACGGTCGATGAATTTGAGGCGAAGCTCACGCAATATGAGAAAGAGACCGGCAACGAGATAGCTGTGGTCACTGTCGAGAATCTTCAGGGCACCACTATCGAAGATTTCGCGGTGCGCCTCTTCGAGAAGTGGCAAATCGGCAAGAAAGACAAGGACAATGGGGCTTTGCTCCTTGTCGCCGAGGATGAGCGTGAGATGCGCATCGAAGTCGGCTACGGGCTGGAACCCGATTTGACCGACGCCGAGTCGCACCAGATAATCAGCAACGTCGTCACGCCCGCGTTTAAAGCGGGCGATTTCGATAAGGGCGTGCGCGAGGGAGTGGACGCCATCGTCTCGACAATCGCGGGCGAGGCGGTTCCGGCGCTTGAGACAGAATCGCGCCGTGAGCCTGGCGGCGACATCAGCTGGTTCATCTACTTCTTCGGATTTGTCGTCTTTGGAGGCTTGCAGTGGGTCGGGGCGGTGCTGGCGCGCACGAAGAGCTGGTGGTTCGGTGGCTTACTAGGCTTTCTAATCGGCCTGCTCATCGCATTATTCTCAGTAGTTATCGGCATTATAGCGATTATTATATTGACGCCGCTCGGCCTGCTTCTCGACTTTGCCGTCTCCCACGCGTATCAAGAGTTCAAGAAGCATGAGCACGATAAAAAGAAGAGCGGCAAGAGCGGCAAGAGCGGCCACGTTCCCTGGTGGGCCGGTGGCGGCTGGGGTCCTGGCGGCGGCGGTGGCGGAAGAGGTGGCGGATTTGGCGGTTTTGGGGGCGGTGGCTCCGGTGGCGGTGGCGCTAGCGGTAGATGGTAGTTCTATTAGCAAGCGCGACGAGCGTGCTGGTGATAGCGTTATTTAATAATATACAGTGCTGCTAGAACAGTATATGTAATACAAACATGAACACGTGTAACATAAAATGATACAAATGTAACACAAAAGTAAACAACCCACGCCAAAGGGATGCGGCTGCTGGAGAGCTATGCGGCGGACGAAGCCGGGCGCGCTTCATCTGACGCGGGACCGAAGATCGACGGTGTGAACCTCACATACCATGCGGCCGCCTGGACCTGGATTATATAGCCAACAGCAAGGACAAGCGCGGCCTGCGGCCCGAACGCGGTGACCGCGATAC
>JAUXNY010000097.1 GCA_030682615.1 Candidatus Aquicultor sp.
TCCCACAGCGATTTATATACCGCTCCGGACTGCAATGCCTGTAAAGAGCCGCCAAATATGCCGATGCTCGCTCCCGATTTTTCGCCTACGACGACCGTGATTTGGCGGTCGCGCTCGACATCGAATTGAAGCACATTTCCATGGAACATCAACTTGAACCCTAATCGAGTCCATTCTTTCAAAAGTCTCGGATAAACATAAATTCCGTCGGCCTGAACGCGCACGCCCGCAAAACCCATGATAACCTGCTGCCACAGCCCCCCAAGAGCCGCGGCATGGACACCGCCGGACGCGTTGCCCATATTGTTGGCCAAATCGATAGTGCCCGCCTGGTGCAGATAGCGCCGGGCAAGGTCTTCCAGTCCCAGACGCGCGCCCACCAAACCGTACATGCTCGGCGAAAGCGAACTGCCGTGCCCGGTACGCCGCTCATAATATTTATAGTTCTCCTCGATTGCCTCAGGAGTAAAATCGTGCTCCAACAAGTAGAGTAGCATTACGACATCGGCCTGCTTGACCAGCTGTGTCAGGGACGTCTCCTCCCTGCCTAACAGCATATCGAGCGGTACGGTTCGCGGCTCGTACTCGTAGACATCGATATCTTCGAGGGCGAAATATCCCGCAAACTGCTCAATTAAATTGTTCCCGTGATGCGCGTCTTTATACATATTTGAAGCGACATTATCCCATTCGAGCAGCTCATTGTCGTCGAATCCGATTCTCGCTTTCAATTCAGACCACTTCCCGGCATGGGACTCTTTTAAATACGCCACCGAATCGGCAGCGCGGTCGATACTCCATACCGCTTTCAGGTTCGTATAGATGCTGTCGTTGACGATTTCGTGATACTCATCGGGTCCGCAGACATTGTAGATATGAAATACGCCGTCTTTTTCCTCGGCCCGGCTCACCCAGAAGCGAGCCGTCTCAATTAGTATCTCGGCACCGGCGTTGACAAAGAAATCCTCGTCGCGAGTGACCATCCAGTATGACCAAACACCGTAAGAGACCGAGGTGTTGATATGCTGCTCCATCTTGCCGGTAAGAATCAGGATGACCTCGCCGGTCGGCGTTATCACGAATTCCGGCGTCATCTCCTCACCGGTGACCGTCGACTCCCAGGCGTATAGAGCCCCCTTAAGGCTCAGGTCTTGTGCCTCTTTGCGCGCCCCGGGCAGTGTGTGATGACGATACATGAGCATCGCCCGCGCCGTCGGTGGATGCGCGTAGACAAAGAACGGCAGCATGAACATATCCGCATCCCAGAACACATGTCCCTTGTAGATAGTGCCCGTAAGCGTCCGCGCACTTATTGAGACCCGTTCATCGTGGGGATTGCCCGCTATAATCAAATGGTAAGCGGCAAAATTCAGCCAACTCTGGACCTCTGCGTCGCCTTCGACAGCTATCGCCGCGATGTCCCACCGCGTCCGCCAAGCGTCAATATTCTCGAGCAGAAGCTCGTTGAAACCGCGAGCGCAGCAATCGCTGAGACTATCGACCGCCGCTCGCTCTGGGTCATCGGTATCTCTTGACGTATAAATACTGACGATTTTTTCAATCTCGACCGTCTGACCGGCCTCCGCCTGCCAGCTAAAGAATTCTCCGACGCCGCACTCCTCTATGTGAGTGTGATAATCCGGCTTCACGATTCCCGTCGATATACGACTCCGTTGCGCCTGCACAACGGTGATGTCGCTGAAATTGGTCTTTGAAACTGCGACCACGCCACTGTCTCCTTCGAGCACACGCCTATCGGTGGGGATAGCGACGAGCGCCATCTTTTGGCATAACTCGATTCCGGTCCCTACGCGAATCTCCCCTTGGTGGTTCTCGGGGGTTATCGATATCTTAAGCGCTAGCACATGCGGATCGGCCAGCGACGCAAACCGCAGGAACTTAACGGATGTTATCCGGCCCCCCTCATCACGGTGGCGCCATTCTCGCCGCATAATACCCTTTTTCATATCGAGCACACGCCGGTGCTCGATGATATGTCCTGTCTCGAGGTGCAGCTGTTCGCCACCTACGTATATTCGGGTATGGAGCCAGTCGGGAACTACGACTAGCTCTTCTATTTCGCCCTCTTTCGCGCGGTCGTAAACGCCGGCTACGAGCGTTGCGGGCTCCGAGCCCGACACCCGCTCTTCGATAGAGCCTCTTACACCGAGATAGCCGTTACCCACCGTTAGAAGCGATTCCACTTCACGTTCGCGCATATCATCGAATCCTTCTCTAACCAAAAGAAACGTGGGGTCCTCGGTGAGCGCGAGCTTTCGATAAATCCTAGCTTGCTCCTTCATCAGCCGCAGAAAACAATCAGGGCCGCCACCGACGTGTATAACGCCTTCCGGTACCCCGTTGGGTTCTTTGCCGACGGAGATATAATCGATACCTTCGGCGTCCTGCTTATGGGTTAGAAAGTCGCTCCCCTCAAAACCGGCTATAGGCCCGAACTCATCGCCTAGGATCAGGATATCGGTAAAAGGTATGTTTCGCTTATGTGAAAGCTCCTCCAATGCCCAGTTGATGGAATCCGACTTATCGGTAAGCCCGAGCTCGACATGCTTGACGTCGGTGGTCAGTCTGGCATCGTCAAGACCGAGTTGTTTCGAGTACTCGATAGTCATAGCGAACGCGCCCTTAATCCCACCGCTAAAACCGCCCTCCACCAGGCGTGCTTCGGTCTTCTCGAGAAGCTCGCCGATTTGTGATTTCGGAGGATTCTCCCATTCGGGTATGAGGTCGATTTTTCTCCGGTTGAGGCGCTTATAGACTATATCGATGGTAACGTTCGAGTGGGATTCAATATCGTTCTTGACCGCTTCGGCTACCTTGCTTAGCAGAGCTTCTTCTTCGTCGGTGGCTTTGCGTCCGTATAAGAGTACCGGCTTCGAGTCCTCATCAAAACCATGGACCTCGGAACCCCTGTCGGTGCAGACATAAAGATTCTGCTTGTGGGGCCCGGTGATGAGAGAACCGAGCTGGCGATCGATATTGCCGAAGTTCGT
This sequence comes from Candidatus Aquicultor sp., assembly GCA_030682615.1. Classification (GTDB taxonomy): domain Bacteria; phylum Actinomycetota; class Aquicultoria; order Aquicultorales; family Aquicultoraceae; genus Aquicultor. The sequence goes on from JAUXNY010000097.1 coordinate 3,012, forward strand.
TCCCGTTATGACTACGATTTGGACGCCGAACCTCATCAGCTCTTCGAGGACTTCAGCAACGGGTCGCGCATCGACTTCGCGGTTGGCCACAGCTGTGCCGTCCCAGTCGAACGCGATGATCTTAAACGGATGCTTCTTTACTCTTTGATATAAGCTAGTGCAATTATTCAACCTAAAACCACCATTTCAGCAAAGGATAACATCAGATATATCGACAATATGCTACCCAAAAGTTACATTTTCCTATCTATATGTGGCCAAACAAGGCTTCCATGGTTCAGGAAGCGGCTTTCTCAAAAGCCTTCGCCGATTTTTAACGCTTTCTATGTTTATACAAGAATCAACGGCTTACATCTATACCTAACCATTAACTCATCCGGGTCAATAGCGACCGCTCTTACGCTATACGTACTAGCGTTTCCTGGACGCCGGACGGCTGGCTGCTGCCGGCATTTAAAAAACCCGTTCGCACCATCTTTTCAAACAATGCTTAGGGTCGGTCACATCTCCAGCCGGCTCTATTGACACTTGCTCGTCTATCCTGACCTGAATCGTGCGCAAGCTATCCCCTTCCACAAGCCGAGATGTATTTTATTTTTTATCGGCAAGCCGGTCGATTGCTTTAGGAAACAGGCGTGTTACCAGTGAAAATAATGAACCAAACATATTTATACAAACCGCTGCGTCTCATCTCGAGTATCTCTTTAGAACCCCGCATTTCTGAATCGATGGAGAAGATTGTACTACAAGCAGGAGACCCCTCACCTTTTATAGAATACGTGTTTTGAACAGACTTATGGGCGCCGAGAGACGCTTTGAGCCAATGGACTTCGTTATGTGAGGACTCGCGCGATGAGTGAAGTATTGTCAGTCAAGGATTTGAAGAAGAATTACGGCAGATTCGAGGCTTTGAAGGGTATCAGCTTTGAGGTCAAAGACAAGGAGATATTTGCCTTGATCGGCCCGAACGGTGCGGGCAAGACCACCACGCTCCGGTTAATAGCGACCATCCTGCAGCCCACATCCGGTATTGTAAAGGTCGCCGGGCTCGATATTAAAGAAGACGCCGAGAAGGTCCGCGAGGCAATAAGCTATCTACCGGAGGAAGCCGGGGTCTACAAAAATCTAACCGGAGAATATTATCTGCGCTTTATGGCCGCGCTTTTTTCCGGTGACAAGAAAGAGCAAGCCGCCTATCTGGAAACCGCCCGCGCCATCGCGAACCTCGGTGAGCGACTCGGAAACAAAATCGGTACTTACAGCAAGGGGATGACGCGCAAACTGCTGCTAGCAAGGGCGCTGATGACCAAGCCCAAGCTTGCGATTCTCGATGAGCCGACGAGCGGACTCGATGTCATAAACGCCCTGGAGATAAGAAACACGATACGGGAGTTTGCTAGAACCGGGACATCGGTCCTGCTCTCCAGCCATAACATGCTCGAAATCGAGTATCTCTCGGACCGTGTGGCAATTATCGACAAAGGAACAATCCACGATATCGGGACCTCCGATGAGCTTAAGGCTAAATATGACTCGGCCAATCTCGAAGAGGTCTTTGCGGAGGTGGCCAGATGAGAAAGTTCTTCGTGCTCGTCAGGAAGGAAATCAGAGAACTGCTGACCCCGCAGACGATCATCCCCCTCTTCTTCACCGTGCTCTTGTTCCTCTTCATGGGCCAGGTAATCGGCGCAGAGGGTGAAAAGATGTCAGCCAGACAGAGCATCTCGGTCCTCGACCTCGATGTGACGCCCGCATCCGAAGCCATCCCCACCGTGCTTGAACAAGCGAATCTAAAGGTAGAGCTATATCATGATGCTAGCGTTGATGCGGTCATAGAGACGACGAAAAAGGCTCGGGGAACTGTCGTGCTGGTATTGCCCGAAGGCTTCGAGAAGGATTTAGCCGCCTCGAAACTGCCGCAAATCGAAGCTTACAACATATTGAGCGGTTTCTCCTTCGCGCGGCTTCAGGCCGGGGTGACCGGAGTCGCTTTGGCGTCTATCAATGAATCGCTAAGCAATAAGGTACTTTCTTCGGTGGCTCCCGGTACAGACCCCCAGATACTCAAGAACCCTATTAAGGTGAAAGAGCATGTCATTGTCGGTGACAAAATGGCTGTGACCAGTCTTGCGGAAGTGACGGGTTTTGTTATGGCGCAGACGACGTTCATCCCAATAATCTTGTTTATCGTCATCATCCTCGCCGCCACGATGATAGCGACGGCTATCGCGACCGAAAAGGAGAACAAGACACTGGAGACTCTGCTTTCGGCTCCCGTGCGCAGAACCACGCTGGTTTTGGCCAAAATGTTCGCTGCGGGCATGTTCGCCCTAGTAGCGGCGGTCGTCTATCTGTTTAGCTTCAGATATTATATGGAAAGCGTCACAGGCGGCGCGCTCACCGGTGCCGGCGGCGCCGCGATGAGCCAGGCGATAAGAGAACTCGGGCTCGTCTTAAACCCTGCCGGCTACACGCTGCTCGGTGTCTCGCTCTTCTTCAGCATCCTTTGCGCGCTGGTAATAGCAGTCACCTTAGGTGCCTTCGCCGAAGATGTGAAGAGCGTCCAGGCGTTGATAACCCCGCTCATGATTATGATTCTCATCCCCTATGTCTTGGCGATGTTCCTTGATATCAACACCGTCTCCCCCGTGCTGAGATACGTTGTCCTCGCCATCCCGTTCAGCCATTCGTTTCTTGCTGCGCCGAATCTGTTTTTCGGCGATTACCGGGCCGTTCTTTACGGAATCGCGTACGAGATAGCCTTTTTCGCTGTGTTCTTATACATCGCCGGCCGGCTTTTCTCCTCGGACAAAATCCTGACCATGAAATTGCGCATCAAGAAACGGCCTGTCTTAAAGTAGCTAGTATCTAAATATCCCGGGGGACGCTCACCGGGCAGAGTTCATCCACTACAAAATAGCGCCTCTGAAAGTAGAGCGCGACGTTGACAAGGCCGATAAGAGCCGGAACCTCGACTAACGGCCCTATGACAGCCGCGAACGCGGCGCCCGAATCAATGCCGAACACGGCTATCGCGACGGCTATGGCAAGCTCGAAATTGTTGCTTGCCGCCGTGAACGAGAGCGTGCAGCTCTTTGAATAGTCGGCGCCGACCTTCTTACCCATATAAAACGAGACGAGAAACATGAGCACGAAGTAGATAAGAAGCGGGATTGCGATGCGCACGACATCGAGCGGGATTCGAACGATTATCTCGCCCTTGAGCGAGAACATGACCACTATTGTAAAGAGCAGTGCGATGAGCGTGAGCGGGCTTATCGTCGGGATGAACCGCTGCTCATACCAGGCCCTCCCCTTCGCCTTGATAAGCGTAAAGCGCGTTATGATACCGGCCAGAAACGGGATGCCCAGGTAGATAAAGACGCTCTGCGCTATCTGGCCGATGCTTATGTCGACAATAACGCCCTTAAGACCGAAGAACGGCGGTAGGACGGTTATAAAGACGTAGGCGTAGACCGAGTAGAAAAGGACCTGAAAAATCGAGTTGAAGGCCACGAGGCCCGCCGCATACTCGGTATCGCCTTTAGCGAGCTCGTTCCAGACGATGACCATAGCGATGCAACGCGCTAGACCTATCATGATGAGGCCGACCATGTACTCGGGATAGCCGCGCAGAAATATTATCGCCAACGCGAACATGAGAATGGGACCGACGACCCAGTTTTGAAGTAACGATAAACCTAGAACCTTTCTGTTGCGAAAGACCTCACCCAGCTCTTCGTACTTGACCTTAGCCAGGGGAGGATACATCATGAGGATAAGACCGGCCGCAATCGGAATCGAGGTCGTTCCTGCCTGAAACCTGGTGATAATCTCGGCAAAGCCGGGGGCTATATAGAACGAACCGACACCAACGGCCATCGCTAAGAATATCCAGAGGGTCAGAAACCTATCGAGAAAAGAAAGGCCGCTGCGTGAGGGTTTGCAGGCTTTGATATCGGTCTCCATATTGCCTCCCGTAGATTTTTCGAATGCCTCATAAACAAATAAGCGCAACTAAGAGCACGAACCCCGTCCCCTAGATGACCAGATTAAAAAGATAACCGGTAAAGATAATCGCGACGCCGACTACTGCAAAAAAAGTCGCGAGCAGCGGCTTCTTCAGCACCTTTCGAAGGATTATCAGTTCGGGAAAGCTTAAGGCGGTGACCGACATCATAAAGGCTAGAGCCGTGCCCATGGGGACTCCTTTGCCGATAAGGGCTGTTACGATCGGGATGGTACCGGCCGCATTCGAGTAGAGCGGGATACCGATGAGAACGGCGACCGGAACCGCAAACGGATTGGTCTTAGCGGCCACCCGCGAGATAAACTCTTCCGGCGCGTAGCCATGGATAAAGGCGCCGATACCAACGCCGAGCGCGATATACGGGGCGATTTTTTTAACGAGGTCGACGGTATAGCCCTTTGCGTCATCGGAGCGGTTCTTCCAGGTAAGCCGCATGGCCTCCCCGGTGCTTGCGCCCACTTTTATCTGATAGACAAAGTCCTCGACCCACTTCTCGAGGCCGAGGCGCCCGATAAGAATGCCGGCGGCAACCGCGATGACAAGACCCGAAGAGACATAGATAAGCGCGATTTTCCAACCGAAGAGCGTCCATAAGAGACCGATGGCTATCTCGTTTATCATCGGTGAGGCGACTAAGAACGAGAAGGTCACCCCGAGCGGTACCCCGGCCTCGACAAAGCCGATAAAGAGGGGCACGGCCGAACACGAGCAAAACGGCGTGATGATACCGAAGAGCGCGGCCAGCACGTTGCCGACATATTCGTTTTTCTTCGACAGCACAGCCCTCACCTTTTCAGGCGGCACGAATGAGCGCACAATCGCTATCGCATAGATGATTGCGATGAGCATAACGAGTATCTTCACCATGTCATAGATGAAGAAATCGATTGCGCCACCCAAAATCGACGTCCTACCAAAACCGAACAGGCTATAAACCAGCCAATCGACAGCCTTCTGCCACATATCTAACCCTTCAAAATAGCGATGATCTCGGCAACACTCGGCACGCGACCGCTTATCTTGACAACGCCATCGACGACGAGCCCGGGTGTCGATAGGACACCGTAGCTCATGATTTCTTGAATGTCCTCTACCTTCTGAATGTCAGCGTCGAGATCGAGCTGGGCGGCGGCTTCAAAGACGTTAGCCTCAAGCTTCTTGCAGTTTGCACATCCCGGTCCCAATACTCTGATTTTCATCAAATCCTCCTAAAATTACCTGCTTATATAGGTCAGTCAAGTAGTTAAGCTTCTCGATATCGATGCGGTAGTGCACCCACTTGCCTTCACGGCGGGCGACGACCAGACCGGCGTCCCGCAAGCTCTTTAAGTGGTGCGAAGCAAGGTTTTGCGGCATGTTCAGCGGTTCATGAATATTGCAGACACAACGCTCGCCTTTCTTGAGGAGGCAGAGAATCTGCAGGCGATTGGTGTCGGCGATGATTCTCAGATAGGTCGAGAGCTCCTCGAGCCGTTTTAATTCCGTCGTCCCTTTGACACAGCACTTTTCCATAACTTCCCCGTTTCGGCTTAACATATCAACGCCTATAATATCAATGCACATTGATATTATAGGCCGGGGAATCGCTTGCGGTCAAGTATCCGCAGTCTTCTATTTCGATGCAGAAGGACGGCTGACCGATTTCGCACCGAGCGGGGCCGCGACGCCGGCGGCGGCGAGCTCGTCATGACCAAGTGGTCGACGCCCATCAAAGAGTATGGGACGTTCAACAGATTGCGCCTGCCTGTCAGAAGCCAAGCAATCCGGCATCTCGAGTCCGGTGATTATTCATATATTAAGCTAGAGATAACCGAGATTGAATATGGCCACCCGTCGCTTTATCGATAGGACTGATCAGAGTACATTAGTAAATGGAGAAATCGAAAAAGTGGCCCTAATAAGCCACTTTTTGCTGTGCTCCCCGGGTAGGATTCGAACCTACAGCCCTTCGGTTAACAGCCGAATGCTCTACCATTGAGCTACCGAGGAATGGTGTTTTTCGCGCTATGCGATTCGCGTGCTCAATTCGCACACCTTTTGAATTATAAAAGATATCCCATTAACTTTCAAGATAATTGTCTGCGCTGACAACGCATGCGATATGCGGATTTGTGGCCGCTTTCCGTAAGCCGCGAAAACCTATCCTTGTCGGATGATGGATGAGGCTCGCATGATTTGGAAAAATCAGATATAATAAGAGTCGCTTTGTAGAGGAGGACGTAGAGTAATACATGGGTGTAAGATTGTCCAATTATCGCAGGGTAATTCAAGCGTTTTTCTTCTTGCTCTTTCTTGTACTGCTCGGTATTACCGCAAAACAGATTGACCTGCCGTTTCCGGCTGAGCTTTTCCTCGTCGCCGACCCGCTTATAGCACTCGTCTCTCTCCTGTCAGGCGTGCCGTTTAGCTATGAAATGCTCTTTGCCCTGATAACAGTAGCCGTGACCCTTATATTGGGCAGGGTGTTCTGTGGGTATGCCTGCCCGATGGGCGCTTTTCTGGACCTCTTCGCCCCGCTCTCAAGAGTGCTAAAGATAAAGCGCGGTTCTTTTAAGAGGCTAAAGACGCTTCCGGTAATAACATTGGCAATCGTCTTGGTAATGAGTATCTTCGGTGTCAATTTTCTAATGGTGCTCGACCCCCTCGCCATGCTTACGCGAACGACTACGGTGACCATCTTCCCCGGACTGGATTATGTCCTTTCGACGATCGCGGACTCTCTTTATACCAACAGAAACGTAGCTCCGTTCGTCGATAAGACGGTCTGGAGGCTATCTGGGATACTGGTCTACGACGGCCAACGGACATTTCTATCCGCGCAATGGATGATCATCCTCTTCGCATTCGTCGTGAGCCTGAACGCGCTCGGCAACAGGTTCTGGTGCCGCTACATCTGCCCGCTCGGAGGCCTGCTCGGAATTATCGGAAGAGCGCCTCTTTATAGGCGAAAAGTCGCTGTAGAGGCGTGCACGAGCTGCTTGAAATGCGCCAAAGGCTGCAACATGGAAGCAGTCTCCGACGATGGCTTGACGACTGATGCGGCGAGCTGCGTGCTCTGCCTCAAGTGCAGGAACAACTGCCCGCAAGAGGCCATATCGGTCGATTTGAAGCCGGAGTTGTCCAACCCGATGCCATCTAGAAGAACGGCTATCGCAACAGTCGGCGCGACGATGGTCGCCGCCTATACGGTGCCTTTAAGTAAATGGCCGGTGCCGGACGAGTTGACTCTTCTCAGGCCGCCCGGCGCGCTCAAGGAGTCGGCATTTCTCGATAAGTGCGTGCGCTGCGGCGCCTGCCTTAAGGCCTGCCCGACTAATGTGCTCCAGCCGGCGCTCCTCCAGTACGGCGTTGAAGCCGTCTGGACACCGTACCTCGATTTTAATGTCAGTGTCTGCGATTGGTCGTGTAACGCTTGCGGCAAAGTCTGTCCGACAGGCGCGATTGAGCATTTAAAACTCAAAGCTAAGCAAAAGTTCGTCGTGGGTGTGGCCGAAATCGACCGGGCCAAGTGTATCCCCTGGATAGCCGGGCACGGCTGCGGGGTTTGCGTGGAGCTTTGCCCTCTGCCGGATAAAGCGATAATCATCGAAGAGCGACCCACGGACTACGGAAAGATGGCGGTTCTGCCTGTCGTTGTCAAAGAAAAATGCATCGGCTGTGGGATATGCGAGAAGAAGTGCCCGCTGCCGCGCCGAAAAGCCATCAAGGTCTTCCCGACGAAATTCGAAGGCGGCCAAGACCTCTTCTACACGTTCGACAATAGAGATGACATGGGTTAAGGCTCGCGGACAACAAAGCGCCGGCTCAAAGACCGGCGCATCATCATTTCTTTGTTGTTCTGTCGAGGCACAGAGAGCGCTATCAGTGTTAAAACCCTGAACCGCAACCACCTACGCCGCCTCAGCAACTATTCAAGATAATCCCTAAGCTTCGCGCTGCGATTCGGATGGCGCAGTTTGCTCAGCGTCTTCGACTCGATTTGCCGGATGCGCTCCCTGGTGACACCAAAGACACGTCCGACTTCCTCCAATGTTCTGGGATGCCCGTCGATAAGGCCGAAGCGTAGCTCGATGACCTTGCGCTCACGCTCGCTTAGCGTGTCGAGGACCTCTTGGAGCTGCTCCTGCAGCAGCGAGAATGACGCCGCGTCCGATGGCACCTCGGCTTCCTGGTCTTCTATGAAATCGCCGAGTTGGCTATCTTCTTCCTCACCGATAGGTGTCTCGAGAGATACCGGCTCCTGTGATATTTTAAGAATTTCGCGCACTCGCTCGGGGGTCAAACCCATCTCTTCGCCGATTTCCTCGGGCAACGGCTCGCGGCCCAGCTCCTGCAGAAGTTGACGCTGAATACGGATAAGCTTGTTTATCGTTTCCACCATATGCACCGGGATACGTATCGTCCGAGCTTGGTCGGCAATGGCTCTCGTGATAGCTTGGCGAATCCACCAAGTCGCGTAGGTGCTGAATTTAAAACCCTTGCGGAAATCGAACTTCTCAACAGCACGAATCAAGCCGAGATTGCCCTCCTGAATCAGGTCTAAAAAGAGCATACCCCGCCCTACATATCTTTTTGCGATGCTGACGACTAGACGCAGATTCGCCTCGACCAGCTTTTTCTTCGCGGTCATGCCTTCGCGCTCAACGCGACGTATCTTGCGAAGCTCTTCTTTCGTCAGCTTGTCCTCATCACTCTCGAGTCGCCCGGCAGCTTCTTCTCCGGCTTCGATGTTCTTCGCCAGTCTTACTTCTTCATCCGCGGTAAGAAGCGGCACCTTGCCTATCTCTTTGAGGTACATGCGCACCGGGTCGTTTATGGGCGATTTTACCGAAAGGTCAAGCTCACGGCTGAATTTCGCCTTGGAGCCCTCCTCGTCTTCGACATCCGCCTCATCCTCGGCAACAATTTTCTCGTCGCCGTCCCCATCGACGTCAAGCTCCTCGACTCCCAAATCGACATCTTCGTCGGCGGCACCTTCATCGCCTGTATCCACAATCTCGACCCCGACATTGAACAGGTAGGAATATATATTATCAATTTGCTCACTCGTGAGATCGATGGCTTGCAGCGCATCGTTAATCTCATCGGTGTTGAGCACGCCTTTCCCCTGCCCTTTCGCGATCAGCTTTTTTACCTCTGGCATTTCAAGCTCGTTAATGCGGGTATTCACCCAGTGTTTCCTCCAATCAAATCACATGCTAGCGCAAATCTCTTCGCTTTGCCTCAAGCTCGATTAGTTCTCCGAACAAGGCATCGTAGCGCATTTGATCCCGCCGCGCCGTCGGGGACTCTAGTTCCCGTTTTAGTTTACTAATTTGACGCTTATAATAAAAATCCTTGAGAGATAGCGAAATATCCTCAAAATATTTTGCTAAATTTTCCTCTTCGTATTCGGCCTCCGTCAAATATACCTCGGTGGCCTTGGCTTTTAAGCTATTGTCAAGATCATCCAGTGTCTTTGTATCGAATTTACCCGCACCCATTCCCTTTAAAACCACGAGAAGCTTAGCGTGAGCTGGCGAAACAAAGTAATCGCCCCCTATATCAGCCAGCAGGCTGCCCCGCAGCCGGGGATATTTCATGATGAGATGGAGAAATGTCCTTTCCGTCTTCTCTTGCGGGTCGAGCGCCGTCTTGAAGGCCGTTCCGCGCCTGGGTGCGCTCTTGCCTAGCAACGACCTAAATCGGACGGCAAGAACCCGCGCGTCGAGCCCAAGTCTTTGGGCGATTTTTCCTATATATTCTTCGTGTGTTATGGGATCGAGTGTTGCGATGAATTTTAGACCTGCTAGTGCGGCTTTTTCTTTTTCCTGGGTCTCACTGATAGTATATTTTTCCAGCTCGCGCGTCAAGTAAAAATCATAGAACGGCTCCGCATCGTCGAGCAACTCTCGAAAAGAGTCTATACTGTGGTTTGCGATATAGTCTGCGGGATCGAGATTGTCTGGAAGCACTACCACCCTCACGTCTATCCCCGACTCGGCACTGCGTCCCTCGAAGTCGCGGAGGGCCTTCATCTTCGGCGGACGAAATTCGGACATATATGCGCTGGCGCTCTCCGCTGCTTTCGTACCGGCGGCATCCGCGTCAAAGACTAAGATAGCCCGATTGGCAAATCGTTTGAGAAGTTCAACGTGCTCGCCGGTGAACGCCGTACCGAGCGTCGCGACCACGTTTGGCACGCCCGCCTGCGCTAGTGCGAGAACGTCTGTGTAGCCTTCGACTACGACCACTGAACCCTCTTTCGTTATATCATTCTTGGCCAAATGGAGCCCGTACAAGGTCGAGCTCTTATGATAGGTAGGCGTCTCCGGGGAGTTCATGTACTTCGGCTGCCCGCTATCGAGCACCCTGCCCCCAAAAGCGATAGTGCGCCCCCTCGTATCGGCAATCGGAAAGATGAGCCTGGAACGGAACCGGTCATAGTGGCCCTTGGCGCTTTTTATGATAAGCCCTGCCTCGACCAGCTCCTCTTTTGAGAACTTTCGCTGAGCGAGATGGTTCCCGAGTGAGCTCCACGCTTGCGGCGCGAGTCCGATACCGTACCCTTTGACTATATCGGCGCCCAATCCCCTTTTCTTTAAATACGTGCGGCCCGGCTCCCCTTCGGCTGTTTTAAGGAGTATGTGCTGGTAGAAGAGCATGGCCTGGCTGTTCGCCTCGTAAAGACGCTCTCTTTTGGATAGCTCCCGGCTCTTGCCCGCTTCATACTCCAGCTGATAGCCGGCGCGCGCCGCTAAGAACTCGACGGCCTCAGGGAATTCCAGGTGCTCAACCTTCATGACAAAGTTGAAGACATTGCCGCCCTCGCCGCAGCCGAAGCAATGAAAAAGCTGCGACGCGGCATCGACCTTAAATGAGGGGGTCTTCTCTTGGTGATAAGGACATAGACCCCAAAAAAGCTTCCCTTTTTTCTTGAGCGTCACGTACTCCGAGACCACATCAACCAGGTTATTCCGCTCTCGCACGGCATCTATATCGTTCTCTTTGATCCTGCCTTTAAATTCGGTCACTAAGTCTATCTCTCCGGCTTTCTGCTAAACCATCCATACTTTTGGAACGAAGTGCTCTTCATACATCTTAATGGCGTAACGGTCGGTCATGCCCGCTACATAGTCGCAGACGCGAACGACGCGCGTGCCCAGCTCCTCGGTCCTGAACTCCTCGGGCAGCAGCTCCGGTTTGTTGAGGAACAGGAAGTAGAGGCTCTTCAGCACGTTCTTGGCCTTATCATTCTCAGACTTCGCCGCCGAGCCCCGGTAGACACGTGCGAACAAGAACTCGCGCAGTTCATGCATGGCCTTCATCAGGTCCGGGCTCATCGAAATGGTATTCTTGTCCCGGCTATATTCGACGAGATTGCAGACCATCGCGTTGATGCGCACGCCCGAATACCTGCCGAACAACTCGATTGATTCTTTATCGATGTCGTCTATCTTAAGAATGCCGGCGCGAACCGCGTCGTCGATGTCGTGGTTGATATAGGCTATCCTGTCGGCTATCTTTACTATCTTGCCCTCGAGCGTCTGCGGGTCTTTCTCGCCCGTGTGGTGCAAGATGCCGTCGCGCACCTCCCACGTGAGGTTGAGCCCTTTGCCGCCGTACTCGAGGATATCGATTACGCGCAAGCTCTGCTCGTTGTGGTTGAACTCGTCGGGAAGGTCATCGACGCCTCCGGCCTTCAACTCTTGAAAAATCTCACTTAGCGCCTCTTCGCCCACATGGCCGAAGGGGGTGTGGCCCAGGTCATGGCCGAGCGCTATCGCCTCGGCCAGGTCTTCATTGAGCGCAAGCGCGCGAGCTATTATTCTCGCTATCTGGCTGACCTCAATGGTGTGCGTAAGCCTATTGCGATAGTGGTCGCCCTCCGGGCTCAGAAAGACCTGCGTCTTGTTGACGAGGCGCCTGAACGCTTTAGAGTGGATGATCCGGTCCCGGTCGCGTTGGTAGCATGTGCGTAGCGGACACGGTTGCAGCAGCTTCGCTCTCCCTTGGCTGTCGATGCTTCGCATCGCCAGCGGCGACAGGGTCTGGACTTCGCGTTCTTCGAATAACTCCCGGGGGACTATTGATTGTTGTTCCACATTATCACCGTCTATTTATTTTGATTTCTTCGACTAAGCGTTTGCCGGTAACTCGAGCGCTTTTTATAGCATCAGCGTCACTCTCGGCAGGCCTTTGACCACAAACTCCGTGGTGACCGATAGTCTCAGTGGCGGACGAGTCTGATACGATGGTCATACCGTGGACCATCATAATATCATGTATGGCGCGAATCGTCGTTTCTTGCCCGCCAAAACGCGACGCTCCCACCGAAACGCCGGCGCCCACTTTCGCAACTAAAGCCTTCTTAGCGCGGAGCGCCCGGCTCTTGTCGAAAATCGCCTTTAACTGAGCTGAGACCGTGCCGAAATAGACCGGGCTTCCGACGATGATAGCATCGGCCTTAGCCATCGTCTCCAAGGCCGACTCGAGCCTGGTGCCGACATAGCAGCTCTCATCACAAGGCGAACTGCAGGCGTCGCAATACGGTTTATCCTGGTCCTCCAAGACTTCCATCGAATGGAGCAGCTCGGTCTTGGCACCCGCTTCCGCGGCAGAGCGCAAAACTTCCCTTATTAGAAAAGCCGTGTTACCATCTTCATTCGGGCTTCCGTTGATGCCGACGACAAAGATATCTTCCATAAAATCACCTCAAAATTGGTTTCCAAAATTTTCGGGAGGGTTTGCTAGTAGACGAAGCACGCACTTCACTTATTGAATCCTCCTGGCACGAGCATATCTACATCAGTATTCGACACATACCATTTTTTTCCTGCAGGCGCGGAACTTTTTTTGGCGGACCGGTCCACGTTCGAGCTTTCCATGGGTTGCCCCGTGTGCTACTCTTAGCAGAAGTCGCTCTATATGATAGTGCGGTTTGCGATTGAGCACACAGATTCCGGTTTACCAACTCCTAGATTCTAACATTTATGACCCTTAAATTCGACTTTCACGCCCATATATACACGGAAGAGATAGCCGATAAACTCATCGGCAAAATGGAAGCCATTTATGGCGTAAAACGTCGACATCACGCAACTGTCGAGGGAGTTTTAGCGTCGGCGGCAAACGGGGGTATCGACAGAGTTGTAATACTCTCTATCGCAAACCGCCCCGAGCATATAGTCTACAACGATTGGTATGCGAAGCTCGGGCGAGAATATGAGGCCATCATCCCGTTCGGCTCCATCCATATCGAAAACGACCCATCTGAACTAGACAGATTTCCAGAACTCGGCCTCAAGGGGTTTAAAATCCAACCTAACGCCCAGCGCTTCTACCCCGACGACCCGCGCATGTCTCCGATCTACGAGCGCGCGGCCAAACTCGGGCTCATCGTCGTCTTTCATACCGGCGACGAGGAAGGCGGCGTGAAAGGTATTTTCAGTCAGCCTAAGCGCTATCTCGATGTCATCAAAGGTTTCCCGGAGCTGACGATTGTCCTTGCCCACTTCGGCGGTTATCAGGCTTGGGACGATGTGGGCCCGCTGCTCGGCTTTGAAAACGTCTATTTCGATACGGCTTATCTGCCCGGCAAAATTGATGACGACCTCTTTGTGGAGCTCGCCGGTAGAATCGGCTATGACCGCATCCTTTTCGGCACGGATTTTCCCTTCAGAGACCATAAGGTGGAGCGCGAATACGTCGAGCGCCTCTTCGGAGAGGACGCGCGCAAATTCATAAGTGATAA
>JAUXNY010000101.1 GCA_030682615.1 Candidatus Aquicultor sp.
ACGAGGAGTATGTCATTATCGCGGTAACGTTTTTGAAAACCGGTGATTTTATCTTTATCCCGGATGGAATTAATAAAATCGCTCGTGAATTTTTCGCAAGAGACATATTTTATTTTAAGCGACGGATGATGTTTTAGCGCGTAATATACGATGGCCTGGAGAAGGTGGGTCTTCCCGAGCCCCACGCCCCCGTAGATAAAGAGCGGATTATATGCTTTTGAGGGAGATTCCGCGACAGCGAGGGCCGCGGCGTGAGCAAACCGGTTGCTTCCCCCTATAACAAAAGAATCAAAAGTATATTTTTCGTTTAGATTTATGGGGCGTCTTTTACTTTCCGGCGTCTTTTGCCGCTTTTCATCCTGTTGTTCCGGCTGCCGCTCGGCATTTTCATCGACGACGACCTTTATAAACATCTCTTCCGCGAGGACCTGAAAGAGCGCGTCTTCTATAAGGCTGCTGTAGCGGGATTCGAGCCATTCTTTAGCAAAAGGGCTCGGAGCGAAGATGATGATGGAGTCGTCTTCTATTCGGGCAGGCTTCGTATTCTCAAACCAGGCATTGAAGGTGGGCGGGTTGAGTTGGTTTTTTATTATTTTGAGTACTTCGTTCCAGATGTGATCGAGCTGGTTTTGCAAGAAAAAAGACACCCGCCTATTGATTGAGAATATCGTCCAGGTACTCTATCCCTAATAATGTGAGAACTCTTTTGCCTTGTTCATCGGAGGAGATTAGGGATTTCTCTTCCAAGTATATCAAATCACGGTACGCGGTGCTAAGGCCTATGCCGAGTTCGCCGGCAATTTTAGACGGTCCCGTAGAGCCTATCTCCATCATCAAGAAGAGAACCTGTTTTTGGCGTTTATTTAGTTCTATTTCCGCCGGCACAGGGGCGGGCTCGCGGCTCTCGGCGGCCACTTTATCGGGAACGCTCAGTGTTATGACCGTTCCGGTATCGAGGTTGTCTTCCACCTCGATGGCCCCGCCGAGAAACGATATAGTCTCTCTGATAATGGGTAATCCGGAGCCGACTCCCTTTATATATTGTTTCATATCAGATGTCGCTGTGGAAAAACCGGGCTCGCACGCCCTATCCTTGTTCTTTATGCCCGGGCCTTGGTCGGAGATACGCACCGTGTTTCCATTATTATAAATACTGATGACTATATCTCTGAAATAAGCGTGTATCAGATTTTCGATTGCCTCTCGCAAGATGGTGTAGGGAACATTTCCCCCTATCTCTTTGGAATATTGATAAGTCTTGGTAGCGAGAAGATTTATAAAGTCGTCATAATCCTTCGAGTTTAATTCCACGACACGCGGTGCGGCCATAAACGAATCATATATAGCAAGCCTGGCGACGTTGTTGGGCTGGTCCGACGGCTCTGTGCCGGCAGAACGGTCGTCGTCTAAAACCTTAGGCGGCTCAACCGCCGTTTTTTTGACCGCAGACCCCTCGGCAGTCTCTAGATTATTAATGAAGCGTAGAAAATGGCTTTCCATATCCCGTCCAATGTATGTTCTTGATTTAAGTTATCCCCCGGGTTATTAACAATACAGCAAAATCTCTAAAAACAAAAAATCGCGACGTTATCGGGCTTTTCATAAAATATTCTATTGCTGATTGTACCAAAATGAAAAGCTTGCGAAATCGTTCTGACAATAAAAAAGCAGGCGAAAGAGTAAAGTTTTACACATAGATATCCACAGTTGTGGAAAAGTGTTGAAAAACATTCGAAATCATTTCATCGAACGGCTTGTAGAAAAAGAATAACCCATAAATTGGCTTTCCAAAAAGATAAGAATTGGTTTGAATAGCCGGCTCCTGTGGAAAACCTTGTTTTTTTAAAAGAGGATCCAAAACCGCCTCATTAAAAGGGCTTCGTTTAATAAAAAATAACGACGGCCCTGCGCAAAAGATTTTACCCTATCTGAGCACGCGTTTTAAAAGCACTAGAAATAACATGTGCCCAGAAGGGCCAATAATTGTGCCTTAAGACAAGTAGAAAAACGTGCAAATAGGGGCGATAAAAAAAGTTATTAACATTATCCACAATAGACGGGCGAACGATTAAGGTAGGGACGCGCAGAACATTTGGATACCCGGGATAGTGTTTATTGCCATGTTTATGAAATGCGCATGGACGAGAATCATTATGACGCCGGCCGGCATAATCCTTGACATCAGCAGCTAGGGAGCAATATAATATAGCCTGTTCTTTTTATATTAAGGAGTCACCTTGAAGCGGACATATCAACCGAATAAAAGAAAAAGAAAAAAGACGCACGGCTTTCGCATAAGGATGAGGACCAGGGCAGGCAGAAAGATCATAGCCAACCGCCGTAGAAAAAATAGGGCGAGGCTAACTGCCTAAGGGTACGCTATGCGCAGAGATACTCGGCTGACCACCGGCAAGGAATATGGAGAGGTATATTCACGCGGCAGGTCGGTCGCGAACCGAGAGCTGGCTTTGTATTTTTTGAAAAAGGATTCCGACACGACGCGCGCCGGAACATCGATCTCTCGGAGAATCGGTTCGGCGGTCGTGAGAAATCGCATAAAGCGGTTGATAAAGGAGTGCTTCAGAAAAAATGAAGCAAGGATCAAAGCGGGATATGATTTAGTTTTCATCGCAAGACATGCAGCAAGGGGAAAGTCTTTTCACGGAGTTGAAAAGGCTTTTATTGATGTTTTAAGCAAAGCGGAGCTGCTGAAGGAAGAAAGAAGATGAAGAGCGTCATGATAGGCCTGATAGGACTCTATCAGAAGACCATATCCCCACTATTTCCACCATCGTGCCGGTTTTACCCATCATGTTCCAGCTATGCGCTCCAGGCGATTCGAAAATATGGCGCAATAAAAGGCGGGCTGATGGCGACCGGAAGAATACTACGGTGTCACCCTTTCTCTCCCGGGGGGCACGACCCAGTTAAATAAAGGGGGTTTTATATTTGATGAGCCTTTGGAACGGCTTAATAGACTTACTCAAAGACGTACTGCAATTCTTCTATTTATACGTTAATGATTATGGGGTGGCCATAATCCTGCTGACCGTGGCGATCAGAATCGTCATCTTGCCGCTGACGATAAAACAGACCAAGTCGATGTATGAGATGCAGCGGCTCCAGCCTAAACTAAAAGAACTCCAGGAAAAATATAAGGACAACAAAGAGAAGCTCCAGAAGGAGATGCTCAAGTTTTACTCGGAGCACAAGGTCAACCCATTTGGCGGCTGCTTCCCGCTCCTGCTGCAAATGCCGGTGTTTTTCGCCTTGTTCCAGATGCTAATGAAGAACGAGGATTTGTTGCGAGCGACATCGCTCGGGCTATTTGAGCTTGGAAAACGGCCGAGCGTAGCCTTCTCGGAAGGGATAGTCTTTTTTATCCCGTACCTTGTTCTGATCGTGCTTATGGCGCTGACTACGTACATACAGCAGAAGATGATGTCGTCGGATCCGCAGCAGCAGCGGATGGGGCTCATGATGTTACCGCTCATGGTGTTCTTCGGGTGGACCCTCCCGACCGGCGTCTTACTCTATTGGATAACGACAAACACATGGACGATAGCTCAGCAATACGTAACCCTGAGACTAGCAAAACAAGCGGAGGTCGGTAATGGCAAGGGTAATTGAGACTGAAGGCAACTCGGTAGAAGAAGCAATCGAGACGGCGCTGGTCGAACTGGGAGCGGACCGCGACAGTGTCGAAATAGAGGTCTTAGAAGAGGGGAGTCGGGGTTTTCTCGGGATCAGCGCGGCTAAAGCGCGCGTTCGTGTGAGTTTGGCGGAGAGCAGTGCGCAACCCGCGGCGGCCTTTGTCAACGAGCTCATCGACAAACTGGGGGCGAGCGGCGACGTAGACGTATCCGAAGACAGCGAGACCATCAACATAAACATTACGGGCCCCAATGCCGGGCTTCTTATAGGTAAGAGAGGTGAGACGCTCGCCGCGATTCAGACGATAACCGGTGTCGTCTTGCGCAAGAACAACATAAAGAAGAAGCTCGTGCTCGATGTCGAGGACTACCGGAAGCGCCGGGCGGAGAGCCTCACGGAGATTGCGATAAGTGCGGCCGAGAAGGCCCTAAGCATCGGAAGGCCGGTAGTGCTGCAGCCCATGAATTCATTTGAAAGAAGACTGGTCCACCTGGCATTGCAAGATAACGACGAGGTGATTACAATAAGCGAAGGAGAAGAACCGAGTCGGCAAGTAAGGGTCGCGCCGAGATAGCCGCCCTAAAAACAAAATCTTAGACACCCGGCGTCTCATGAGCCGGGTGTTTTTGTTTCTCCTCGGTGAGCTGCTCGTTTATTAATAGTAAACTATTGTAAACGCAATATGAACATGCAGTAAAGAAGGTAGGTGTGGAGACATATGGCAATTATTGTTAACGACACGATAGCGGCGATATCTACGGCTGCGGGTCAAGGCGGAATTGGAATAATCCGGCTGAGCGGACCGGCGGCTATCGATATCGCGGAAAAGATATTCAAGGGAAACAAAGGAGCGAGTCTGGCCGGGCGCAAAAGCCACAGCCTTCTTTTGGGAACCGTATGCGATCCCGCCGACGGAACCGATGTCGACGAGGTGCTCGTCGCGGTGATGCGCGCTCCCGGCACCTATACTCGCGAGGACGTCGTGGAAATAAATTGCCACGGCGGCGTAGTGGCTCTGCAAAAGACACTTAACCTGGTGTGTGCCGCGGGGGCGCGAGCGGCGGCGCCCGGCGAGTTTACGATGCGCGCCTTTTTAAACGGTCGCCTCGACTTGGCGCAGGCCGAAGCGGTCATCGATATCATAAACTCGCAGACCGAGGCGCAACTGAAGGTTGCGGTAGCCCAACTCGAAGGAGGGCTGTCGCAGAAGATAGGGCGCATATCGGATGCGCTCGTCGCGGCCCTGGCCCAACTCGAGGCGGCGGTCGATTTCTCGGATGAAGACATCGAAGTCCTTCCGGTAGACGACATCAGCCGCATGCTCCGAGAGGCGCATGCGGAGCTAAAGGCCTTGGGGGAGACATCTAACAGGGGAAGAATCCTAAGAGAGGGCATCGATACGGCCATCGTGGGGCTTCCCAATGTCGGAAAATCGAGTCTGTTGAACGCGCTTCTTGGCGAAGAACGCGCAATCGTGACGGCGGTGCCGGGAACGACGCGCGATGTCATCGAGGAGGCAATAAGCGTAAAAGGGGTTCCCTTGAGGATAAAGGACACCGCAGGTATACGCCATTCGGTCGACGAGGTGGAGATAATCGGGGTGGAATTGTCGCGCAAGACCATTAAGACTGCGACGCTGGTCCTGTGCGTTATAGATGGCAGCCGGCCGATAAGCCGGGAAGACATGGCGCTTGTCGAGGAGATAAAGAGCGAACGGGCCGTTCTCGTGATAAATAAAGCCGACCTTCCTGAGGATAAATCGGTTGCGGGGCTGGAGCTTCCGCAAAACTTCAAAGCGCAGGTGCGGGTCTCGGCTCTTACCGGAGGCGGTATAGACGACCTCGAGAAAAGCATAGAGAAGCTTTTTTTTGCCGGCGAGATCGATATGTCGGACAGGACGCTGATAACGAATGCACGTCACGCGCAGCTCATCGAGCGCGCCACCGACGCCACGCAAGAAGCGCTCGAGTTGCTGGAGACGTCTATGCCGGAGGAGGTAGTCTCGACGGTTCTCAAGGATGTCCTAAGCGATCTCGGCGAGATCACCGGGGAAACGGTATCGGAAGACATCCTGGGGCGGATATTCAGCCAGTTTTGTATAGGAAAATAGGGGGGCGCGCCAAAATGTCTTGGCACAAGAGAGATTGGCGCCTTCACGTGTAACAAAAGGATGAGAGTCTTTGGGGACGGAAAGATTTGATGTGATAGTCATCGGCGCGGGGCATGCCGGCTGTGAGGCCGCCAGTGCCGCGGCTCGCATGGGATGCCGTACGCTGCTGGTGACCATAAGCTTGGATGCGGTTGCGCTGCTGCCGTGCAATACCTCGTTCGGCGGTCCGGGGCGAGGACAGCTCGTCCGTGAAATAGACGCGCTCGGCGGAGAGATGGCGAAGATGGTCGACGCCCACACCATCCACTCACGCTGGTCGAACACGGGGAAGGGTCCGGCGGTGCAAGCGCCGTTTGCCCTCGTCGACCGGCGCCGATACCAGCTCGGGATGACATACCTGCTCGAGCACACCGAAGGCCTGTATGTACGCCAAGCGCACATCGAAAGCATCACGAAAGAGGCCGACCGCATCGTCGTCAAGTCGCTCTTCGGCGAGGAATTCGAGGGCAAGACAGCCATCATCACCACCGGCACATTTCTCGGAGGCCAGGTTGCCTACGGCGAAGTCCGCGAAGATGCGGGCCGCTACAGCGAGCTCAGCGCGGCCGAGCTCTCTACCAGCCTCTCAGCGCTCGGTTTTCGCATGGGGCGCTTCAAGACCGGAACCTCGCCCCGTGTTTCAGCCGAGAGCGTCGCTTTGGACGAGCTTGCCGAGCAACTGCCCGACGCTCAACCGGAACCTTTTTCGTTTTGGACCGACGACTATTCACCGGCTTCGTTATCGTGCTATCGAACCCATACCGGCGAGAAGACGCGGCTGGTTCTGGCGTCGCGAATCAAAGAATCCCCGCTGTATTCGGGCGCGATACAAGCGGGCGGCGCCCGGTACTGTCCGTCGATAGAAGATAAGTTCGTAAGGTTTCCCGAGCGCGAGCAACACCCGATATTTCTACAGCCCGACAGTATTGACCGGGCCGAGCTATACGTCCAAGGCTTGTCGACAAGTCTGTCGCTCGAGGCCCAAGAGGAACTCGTAGGCTCTATCGCCGGACTCGAGAACGCCCGCATCATGCGCCCGGGCTATGCGGTGGCCTATGACTTCATCTACCCGGACCAGCTCTATCCGACATTGGAGACCAAAGCGGTCCCGGGACTTTATACGGCCGGGCAGATCAACGGTACCTCCG
>JAUXNY010000118.1 GCA_030682615.1 Candidatus Aquicultor sp.
AAATAGAATTAACTTGCGCGTACTAAACCTTAGGTAATCATGCATCCATCATATTGACAAGGTTAATTCGATACCCTTTAGAATTACTGAGAATTAGAGGAGGGATGTGTATTGAATAGGAATTATTTTGTGTGTTTGGAATTGGATACAAAGTAGATTTGAAAAAGGAGGAAAGATGTATAAAAGCAAATATTTGAGATTTATTGCGCGAATGAAAGAGCCATCAATAGGTCTTTCAATTGTGGCGTTGATGATTCTAACAGTGCTTATGCTATCGCCGATTGGCATAGCCGAGGCTGCGCCACCATCAGCAAACTTGGATCAGTTAAGAAATGGGTCCGCTAGCAGTCCAGTAAACCCCGGGACTTGGGTTAATGGAAATCTTGGCGCCCAAACAGCGCACTATGCCGAGGGTTACTCGGTTCCTTACAGATGCGTAATGAAAGATTTACCAACAGCAACACCCATCACTATAACTTTGGGCTATGACATAAAACACAGCGGCAAACACGCTCTTGACTATCTAACCCACTTCAATCGTATAAATAGTCCGCCTCACCAGGATGTCTTCGGACACCCAGTTGAAACCTTTGACCCAAAGACTGGGGTGTTTGGTGTTTTTGCTACGGTAGGTACATTTGATATTCCAGCCCCAAGTTCAACAGGTTCACCTGTAGCGGGGCAGCCGACTACTAGTTTTAATGCTCTACCAGTGGCAGAGCGAAAAATGACTCTTTTCGGTGGAACAATAACAAACATTGCTTACGTCACTCACGGCAGCCTGACTGCGAGCCAATCGGAAACCAGAATCGCTGTCACCTTCACGGCTGCTAGCTCCACTGCGGTACTCGCTTGGGGCGGTCATATTGGTAGCAGGGCGGACTGGGGATTTGTAGCTGGAGTTCCCAGATCGGCGGGAGGCATTTCGGGCTCGCCATATCACATGCGCTTGATAGGCTGGACTCTCAACAATCTCGGCAACCAAGACCGTTCACTTAGCGCTGTGGCAGTTTATTCACCGCCCGCCTCCAAGAGCGGCATGAAGTTCAACGACCTTAACGCCAACGGCGCAAAGGACGCGGGTGAGCCGGGTCTCTCCGGCTGGACCATCTACGTCGACTACAATGACAACGGCGCAAAAGATGCGGGTGAGCCCTCCGCGGTAACCGCAGCAGACGGCACCTACACCATCACGGGAATCAAGCCCGGCACCTACAAGGTCAGAGAAGTCGCGCAAGCCGGCTGGACGCAGTCCTTCCCGGCCAGCGGATACCACGAGGAGATCTTCACCTCGGGGGCGACCCTGACCGACAACGACTTCGGGAACTATATACCAATGAAGTATGCTACCGCCTGGGCTTATGACCCAGACCGTGCCGTGACGTTTATTAGTCAGGGTATAAGCAATAATTGGGGATGGTATAACGGTTCTTATGCCGACCCAGGAACGTACAAGCTGGATCTGTATGCGGGTGCAGCTCAAAACGACTTAACGAAAGGCACCAAGGTTGGACAGGTCACAGTGAGCTACGTTGATGGTAAAGTCAAGGTAACATACACGATGTACAGCGGATATACGCTTAAGGACGTAAGAGTGTACATCGGCAACACCGCACCCACGACCTCATCGCCAGGGCAATATTTGCAAAAGTCAGACGAAGAATACGCATTCACTGGCGGTATATATGTTGCTTTTCATGGGGTCGCAGGTATGCCATCCATGCCGTAATGACAGCATGGAAACTGAGTGGCAAGTAGCTTTACCTTATGAGAACCGTATAGTTGGTTAGCTTAAAGAAACTACGGCCCAGGGCACTAACCTGGGCCGTAGTTCGTATTCAATTCAGCCGACTTAAGACCTTTGGAGCCGTCGATGACAAGGGGGAGATAGAGTGATGAGAAGACGGATATACGATAATAGGGCGTCGTTGGCAGGAGTGACCTTTATTGTCCTGGCTCTCGTGGCGGTAATCGCAGTTGTGGGCTGTGCGCAGGGCAAATCAAAAGGGCAAAAAGGAGAAGCGCCGGATACGGCGAAAAGCGGTGCATCGGGTCGGTCGATATCGACTGCGGCCTCGTCCTTTGCCGATTATAAAGAGGTCACCGTTACGGTCGAGCCGAAGGTGCCGGCGTATACCGTCGAAAAGGATTTGAGGAATGTCGTTAATGCGAAGGATTTCAAACTCTCCCCCGCCGCTAAAACCATGCTGGTGAAAAACGGTTTTGTCGTCGCGCCGTCCGGGTCGCGCGAGTTTTATCCGATATACGAGACCAATCGCTACGCGTTTACGCCGAACTTCATCACGACCGACTCGATGCTCCACAACTACCACCTCTTCTTCAGCCACCTGCTCAAAACCGTCGAAAAAGATAAGCTCTCAAAAGAGCTGAAAGAGCTGAACAAAGGGATGCTTGCCGCCGCCGTCGAGCAGCATGCGACGCTCGCAGGGACCGAGTGGGAGAGCGCGGCCAAGCGAAACGTCGGTTTTTTTGCGGTCGCAAGCAAGCTTCTCGACCCGGATGTCGAAGTCCCGGCGGTAGTTGAAAAAGAGGTCGCGCAAGAACTTAAACTCATCGCGGCTCGCAAGGAGATGACGGCCTCCCCTGTCATGAACATCGGCGTCCCGCCCGATATAGCGGCATCAGAGGCGGCAAACAAAGAAGACTACACCCAGTACATAGTGCGGGGGCACTACGAGAAGTCGAAACTGCTGCAGGCTTATTTTAAATCTATGATGTGGTACGGGCGCCTGACCTTCCGCGTTGCCGATGAGGGTGAGATGCGCTCGGCTTTGCTTATGACGCTTGCGCTCAATAATCCCAGTCGCGAGAGAAGCTGGAACGCCATCTACGAGCCGACCAATTTCTTCGTCGGGAAAAGCGACGATATCGCCTATTACGAGTTCAAGGATTTGCTGGGGAAGGTCTATGGAAAGAACGCCGACCTCACTGCCGTAGTCGGTGGAGATAATGCCGAAGAGCGGTTCGCAGGTTTCATGAAAGAGGCTAAAAAACTCGACCCGCCAAAAATTAATTCGATACCTATATTCAGGGAGATAAGCCCGCAGGAGCGCGAGCAGTTAGTGCAGGGCTTTCGGTTCATGGGCCAGCGCTATACGGTAGATGCCGATATCTTCCAGCGTCTCGTCCACGGCGAGGTAAAAAAACGTATGCTCCCCAAAGGCCTCGACATACCGGCGGCGATGGGTTCAGACGAGGCGCTCGGGATTCTTGATTCGATGGGTGAGACCAAGTACGAGAACTACACGAAGAACATGGGGAAGATGCGGAAACACATCGGCGGCCTCGATACCCGGACTTGGACGCAGAACCTCTACTGGTGCTGGATGTATTCTCTGCTCAGCCTGGTTGAGGAGAAGTCGGACGGATACCCGAGCTTCATGCGGAATGCGGCGTGGGCGCGTAAGGAACTCAGCACGTATCTGGGTAGCTGGACCGAGCTTAAGCACGACACCATCCTCTATGCCAAGCAGGTTTATGCTGAAGAGGGCGACGACGTGTCGACGAAGAAAGACGACCGGGGCTATGTCGAGCCCAACCCCTATCTCTATGCCCGGCTCGCGTCGCTGCTGGCGATGACGAGGGAGGGCCTCGAGGCGCGCGGTTTGCTTGAAGAGCGCGATAGGAAGAATTTAGAGCGGATGGAGACCTTAGCGCTGTCATTCAAGACCATCTCTGAGAAAGAGCTTGAAAACAAACCGCTTACCGATGCGGAATACGAGCTGATTCGCGGCTACGGGGCGCAGCTGGAGTACTTCTGGATAGAGGCGCTTCGCGACGCAGACGTCAAGTCGGGCGCGAAGCTCGACAATAGCCCCGCTGCGGTTGTAGCCGACGTGGCGACGAACCCGGGCGGCGGCAAGGTGCTCGAGGAAGCTACCGGCTATGTGTTTCAAATCTATGTTGTGGCGCTGGTCGCCGGGAAACTGAAGATATGCAGCGGCGGGGTCTACTCATACTATGAGTTCCCCTGGCCGGTCGATGACAGGCTCACCGACTCGAAGTGGCGGATGATGCTAGATGAAAGCAAAGCCCCCGCGCTACCCGGGTGGACGGACGCATTCATAGTAAAACCCGAGGCTGATGGGTCTGCGGTAGAGCATGTACCGACGTGGGATGAAGCTAGGGATTGAGCATGAGGTCCGCGCGCACTATCAAGCCTATCGATATATTAGCGGCGATAGCGGTCACCGTCGTTATTGTGATGGCGATTCTCGGCCACAATGACTCCCCCGCCGTCGATGAGTTCGCGCGTTTCAAGGCGGCGCAGCGTGCTTTGCCCGAGCGCTCATCCGAGGTCTCCGTCGCCCTCGTCGGCGATGTGATGCTCTCGCGCGATGTCGCGCGCAAGATAACCGAGCACAACGACCCCGATTACCCTTTCCTTAAAGTGGACGGATATTTAAGGACGGCCGATATCGTCTTCGGCAATCTCGAATCCCCTATCCTTTCAGGCCGGGACATCGCGACGCATGAGATGGTTTTTCGCGCCGACCCCGGGGTCGAGGCCGCCCTTGAGCGTGCGGGTTTTTCGGTGTTGTCGCTCGCAAACACCCACGTGCTCGACTTTGGTGAGCAGGGTCTGCGCCAGACGCTGCAGCGCCTCGATGACGTTGGGATTGCCGGCGTCGGCGCGGGCTTCAGCGAGCGCGACGCTTATGCGCCCGCCTACGTCGAGCGAGCGGGCATGACCTTCGCGTTTCTCGCCTTCTGCGAGACGGCGCTTATGCCACGCGGCACGGGCGAGCGGACGAGCGCGCTTATTGCAGGCCTCGACCACAAAAAGATGGCGGCGGCGGTGGGAGTCGCAAAGAGGCGGGCCGATGTGGTAATCGTCTCGATGCATGCGGGGGTTGAATATCGCACCGACCCCGCTTTGGCTCAAATCGAGTTTGCCAGGGCGGCGGTCGATGCCGGGGCCGACCTGGTCGTCGGGCATCACCCCCATGTCGTCCAGAGAATCGAGCGTTACAAAGGGAAACATATTCTTTACAGCCTGGGCAATTTCATCTTTGACCAGATGTGGTCGCGCGAGACCAGGGAAGGGCTCATCGCCAAAGTAGTCTTCGATAACAACAGGGTAGAGCGAATCGAGTTAGCACCGGTCTTTATGGAGGATTTTGCCCAGCCGAAGATGGTCGAAGGTGAGCAGGCCGG
>JAUXNY010000113.1 GCA_030682615.1 Candidatus Aquicultor sp.
GATCAGCATAACATCGACCGCCTCGTTTACCCCTTGGTTTGAGCCCCAAGCGTATGTCTGCGGAAAGACCATCTGGAATGTCTTGAGCATCATCAGAGTGTCTTCGTCTTTGAGCATGTACCTCGGTATCCACTGGCAGTAAGCCCCGCCGTCATTGAGGTGCTTCTCGACGAGTTCGTAGAACTCCTTAGTGAAAAGGTGTGAGACGTGGGTCGATAGTGGGTAGCTCGGCTCCGAAGTTATCACGTCATACTTTTTTCCGGTGGTATACAGAAAGTTGCGCGCATCGTTCGTATATATGGTTGCGCGCGCATCGGACTCGATAGCATCACCCACGAAAAGCTTCGACGCCTGCAGAACCGATTTGTTTATCTCAACAGTGTCGACGATCTCCAGGGGGGTCTTAAGGGCGGCGAGCGATGTAAACCCGGTGCCCAGCCCTATTACCAGCATAGACTTGGGGTTCTCGGCGCTGGCGATGGGCAGGAGCGCCAGCAGCGATGTCGTCTGCTTGTCAAACACACCATTCGCCCCTTCTATCTTCCCGGAGTTCTGGAGAAAGCGGTTGCCGTTTGGTTCTTCGAGCACGGCGATGCGCCCGTGGACGTCGTCCGCAAAGAACAGCGGTTGCAAACTGTCTCTGAAAGTCCGGTACTCGTCGTATGATTTGAAATCACCGATACGGTAGAAATTATGGGCGTAAGTAGCCTGCTGGGTAAAAATCCCGAAGAGCACAGCCAGAACCAGCACCATCGCCCCCATCGAAAACCACCGCTTGCCCTCGGTCGACCTCGAAGTGACGATCATAAGCGACGCCACGCTGAGGTTTAGTCCGGCGGCCACAAAGGTCGTCGCTTTTACGCCGATGAGCGGGATGAGCAGAAATCCCGCGCCGAGCGAGCCGAATATCGAACCGATAGTGTTGACCGAATATGCGTCGCCGACATCGTTCCCGAGTTCCTCGAGCGAGACTGTATTGATCTTTGCAACGACCGGAAAGGTCGCGCCCATGAAGGTCGTCGGAATTAGCATGATAATGTATGAAAGCAGCAATTGTATTAAGAAGAACAGGAAAAAGCTGGGGCGAAGCGTGTCGTAGACGAAGAAATATAGTGTCGGCAGCGCCTGCACGAGCGGGATGGTGAGCAGGCCGAAGACAGCGATGCCGAGTTCGAGGAGACCGAACATGGCAAAGAGATTCTTGCTTCTATCCGCCCACCTGCCGCCGACGATAGCTCCGAGCGACAACCCGGACATAAACGCTGCGAGCATCATCGATACCGCATAGACGGTCGAGCCGAAGATGAGCGAGAGCTCGCGCGTCCAGAGCACCTCGTAGATGAGTGCGGCCATGCCCGAGAACGCAAAGGCGACCAGGGCTATCTTTCGCTTTGCGACCAGGTTTCCGCCACCCATCCCTCCGGAACCATCACCTCTCTCGCCTTTTCGCGCTTTGGCCTTAGCTTTGCTGGCCACCAAGACAACACCTCCAAACTTACCGGGTTCGCAAGCCCTTATTGGCAAACAAGCCCTCCTAAAAGGGCACTGGAACCCCCAAATAATTATACCAGGCGTCACAGCCATCAACAATAAAAAGGGCTGGTAAAACTGATCCATCCATGCTGCCTGAAAATCATGCCGGTTTTCTATAATATCTTGCTGCGAGACTCAATCTCATATGCTTTTCCGCGAAAGATGGGGCCGAGCCGCCCCGGCGCACCACTGCTGTATGCAGCTATTGAGACATCGTATCGATGGCTGTCTGGACTACGAGCTGCGGATAATCGCTGGTCAGCAGGGCGTTTTTTAGTAATTTACCGCACAAAGAGTGCTTGACTATTATTCACGCTCCCCATATAATTACTGACGATTGCTTATAGTTTAAGCAGTTACCGCCCAAAGCCAACTCAATAATGCTTCCTCTAGTATGTGGCCTTGTGTTTGTCGGGCCGGCGTCATAATGTGGCGCTGGGCTTGAGCAGGCACAAAGAAGAACGCTTGCGGTCAAGCCGCATTTCTTCCTTGGTTTTACATGTAAGTGGCTGGCAATTATGTGAAGCCTTTTACAAGATTTGTAGCTTTCGTCACGGCAAGGGTCGAGCTAATCGCATAATCGGTTAGTCGCTTTATTGTTTTCAGGAGATATATGGCCGACAACCTGTATCGAAGACCAAGGACTGTCCATAGCTTGTTCAATTATGAGAACGAAACCTTTTCTCGCCATTCCTCTACGCCCTTTTTCGGGCATTCTTATAAATTTTTATCAAGAAAGGAGGTGATAGAGATGAAAAAAAGATTTGTAGTTCTTATGACTACTGGTCTTGTCCTTACAGCAAGCAGCGCAGCTTTTGCGGCAGACCCGACGACCACGATCGACCCTACCTCGTATACGCCTAAGGGCCATAACGGGGTAGCGAAAGACTATCGTTACTGGGAAGAAGGTGTGGCTACCGCTTCCGGTAGCTATGTCGGTTCGACGCCGACTGGTCTCTATGCGTCAAGTACGCACCGTTACGGTACTTGGAACAGCCCGTTCACAGCGGGTGTCGATGGCTACAACTACAACGATGCCCAAGATTATGTGGCCGGTGGGGCACAGTTTGACCAAGCAACGGGTGCTGCGGTCAGTGGCTCGACAGACCCGAGTAACATCGTGTTTGCCTCAGGCCCGCACGGCGGTTACCTCACGTCCACCCATAGGTGCCGTGAATGCCACGCAGTCCACCGCGCGGCCGGTAAGTTCAAGTTGCTCCGTTCAGACACCAGGTTTGAGGCGTGCGATTGGTGCCACGGCACCGGCGCAGGCTCTGGATACAACATCCAGATGGACAACGACGACAGCTTTACGCAAGAGTATAACGTCGGCCACACCATGGGCTTCGGTATGAGTACCGGCAAATGGAAAGCACCGGACGACACCTACCCGGCATATACGCCAAACTACTGGCAGGGTGGTTTCTCTTGCTTCGACTGCCACAGCCCGCACGCCAATCCGTCACGGATGCTCGGCTTCAACGACGCCGGGGACGCGGTCGGCATACGCGCCGTCAACGACAGCGCGGTGACGCCGCAGAGCAGCCAGGTACTAAACGGCAAGGTTTACGGTATCGTAAACTCCGGCGGTGACGACTGGGGCAACATACTAGTAAAAGCCAACAACCCGCAGCGCACCAACAAACCGTTCTGGCTCTCAGGCTCCTGGCTTCTGATCAAGAACCCGGATCGCGAGATAGCCTCGACGACAACCGCGGCTGTCTCAAGCGGCATCCTGACGCTCGGCAGCACAGAGATGGCAAATATTGCCTTCGACATACTCGGCTTGCCGGTCTTGGGTGCGGAGAGTGTTACGACGATTACCGCTGGTCAAGAGATTCCGGATTATATCACGGCTAATCTCTTCGAGTTCGACAGCGCGACATCGTATCCGGTTAACAAGATTCCGATCGACTGGGACTCTCCTATGGGTAACGCCAGAACCCTCTGGAAGGTGTCTGACACTCAAGGCGTAACGACAAACTACCTCCTGAGCAACGGCAAGCCAGCGGGCTTCCTCGGTTTCAATGTGCGCCGTTCAGAGGCACTAAGTATCTGGGAAGACTCGGGCACGGTAACGCCGGTGAACAAGTTCATAGAAAACTATGACGGCACGAGCTCTCAGGCAGACGTAGGTGCTCCGTGTAATGTATGGAGCGTCAGCGACTTCTGCACCGATTGCCACGACGGTAACGCGGGCAAGCACACCATACAGGCGCCGCTCTTCAGTGAGGATCGCGCGTTAAGGAGCGGGACCGATACGCCCTCGACGGCCGATTACGACCTGGCATACGGCCACGATGTGCAGCCAAGGCACTGAGGTCGGACCATGGTGTTCAATCCGGAGGATGAACAAGATTTCGGTCCGCACTGCCGTAACTGCCACAAGGGCTCAAGCAGGTGCTCCACATGCCATAACACGAGCGCGACCGGTGCTGTTGCAGCGTCCGCAGCTATAGCGGCGAACAACACCACGAACAAGTCGACGTTTACGCAGGCACAGACCAGTGACGGTCAAGCAAACCTGTTTGCCCAGAGCAGAGGTGCGGCTAGCTCCACCACAATCGGCTACTTCAAGAAGTCCCGCGAGACAGAATGGGATAGCGACTGGAGAGAGACGGAGACCGCATACACAGCGGGGATGGTCGCCACGCTCTGCGCTGACGACGGCTTCAGCTGGCCGCACCGCACACTCGGCTGGAAGATGCTCAAAGACGACCTCTTTGGTCTGAACTTTGACAACAACACCTGGGTCGGCGTCGGCGAAGAGAGGTTCGATGGCACAACGAGCTATACAGCGCATGACTTGGACAGTGTCTGCTTGGATTGCCACAATCCTAACGTCTGGAACGATGGTCAAGCAGCTAATGGCGATGGTCATGTCGACGCACCGCCAACGTTGAACTTCGACGACCACTACGACGAGCTGCTCACTCGCGGCTTGCCGTAGCAGTAGTACCCGTGCCTCAGGGCGCACCGCCAACCCTCCGACGGGCGGGTCGGCATTAGTAGTAAATGTCATGTAGGGTTCGGATGAACGTGA
>JAUXNY010000126.1 GCA_030682615.1 Candidatus Aquicultor sp.
TAATGCCCGGAGACAACGTCGAGCTTTCCATAGAGCTTATCACCCCCATCGCCATGGAAGACGGCTTGCGCTTCGCTATCCGCGAGGGCGGCCGCACCGTTGGCGCCGGCAAGATAACCACTATTACGAAGTAGGTTGGAGGGTTAAATTAGACATACACCGTATTCAAAGGAGCGGTTCTTCAAAAAACCGCTCCTTCTTGGTTCACACATATAGCGGCTACCGTGAACTGCACGTTGTCAGCTTAGGGCAAACCCAAGCTATTGACATTGATTATTATAAACGATACACTACCATTTGTTTTTTCGCAGAGAATAAGCGTTAATCATCGATATACAGGAGGAACTATGCGGGACCTAGTAATTCTCGCGTGTACGGAGTGCAAGCGCAGGAACTACACGACGGATAAGAACAAAAGAAAGATGCCCGATCGCATGGAGATGAAGAAGTTCTGCAAGTGGTGCGGTTCGCATACTTTACATAAAGAAACGCGCTAATTATACTTGTCATTGAAGCGACGGCTGTATTTGATTTGTACATATAGTCGCCCATAGGGCTGTAGCTCCAATCGGTTAGAGCACCGGTCTCCAAAACCGGGTGATGGGGGTTCGAATCCCTCCAGCCCTGCCGAGTAGAGGTAAGACTCAAGGCATAACGTCAGACTGGTGTTGCTTGGCTCTATAGGGTATCCTTTAGAGCGTTCTTATGCTTTTGACGTAAGCATTTGCGATTTTGAAATGCATTAAGTTTTAACTGCATATAGATTGAGAATAGGAAGGTATATATGGCGGAGAAGAAGCCCGCAAAAGCCAAAGGCTCGGGTTCGGCAAAAAAGTTTTTCAAGGATGTCAGATTTGAGCTTGGGAAAGTGATTTGGCCCGGAAGAGAAGAAATCGCCGCATCGACGGTGGTCGTGTTGGCGGCGATGGCTTTCTTCGCTGTGTTTATCGGCTTGATCGACGTGGTCTTTGTAAATCTAATCAAACTTATATCGGCGTAGGGAGCAGAGTAGGAGCCCTAGATAATATGGCGAAGCAATGGTACGTAATTCATACGTATTCCGGGTATGAGAATAAAGTGAGGGCTAACCTCGAAAACAGGATCACCTCTATGGAAATGGAGGAGAAGATCTTCGAGGTGGTAATCCCGACCGAGGAGATCGTCGAGATAAAGAACGGCAAGAAGGTCATTACCGAGCGGAAGGTCTTCCCAGGCTATATCATGGTCCAGATGGACCTCAACGATGATTCCTGGTATGTCGTCAGAAACACCCCCGGTGTTACGGGTTTCGTCGGGTCGAGCGCACGACCGACTCCGCTCTCCGAGCAAGAAGTCGGCAAGATATTGCAGAAACCGGCTTACGAGAAACCGAAGCCGAAGGTCGAGTTCGAAGAGGGAGAAACAGTCAAAGTCATAGCCGGCCCGCTGGCCGATTTTACAGGAACGATAGCGGAGGTAAACATCGACCAAAACAAGGTCAAGGTAATGGTCACTATCTTCGGGCGGGAGACCCCGGCCGAGCTCACCTTCGACCAGGTGTCCAAGCTGTAGCGAAAGCGGCTTGCTATCGTCCGTGAGACCCGGCCGTAGGGTAGAGTAGTCGATGCACAGGAGCAGGAATCCAGATTCCTGCGCTTTTATTTGTATAAGTCGGTTGTCCATGCACACACGAGTTTTGGTGCATGTATGAATTAAGTTAGAGGAAAGGAAGTATCGAAGTGGCTAAGAAGATGCTCGCCAAGGTCAAACTGCAGATTCCTGCGGGTCAGGCCAACCCGGCTCCACCGGTAGGTCCGGCGCTAGGTCAGCACGGCGTAAATATTATGGAGTTCTGCAAGGCGTTCAACGCACAGACCGCGGATAAGCCCGGACAGATAATCCCGGTCGAGATCACGGTCTTCGAAGACCGTTCGTTCACGTTTATAACGAAGACGCCGCCTGCGTCGTTTTTGATAAAGCAGGCTGCCGGTGTCGATAAGGGTTCCGCCGAGCCGCACAAGGTCAAGGTCGCAAAATTGTCGCAAGACCAGGTTCGTCAAATCGCGGAGACCAAGATGCAAGACCTTAACGCGAACGACGTGGACGCGGCGATGAAGATAATCGCGGGAACAGCCCGGAGCATGGGTATCGAGGTAGCCGGATAGCCGGTTGCTTCGCGAAATTAGAAAACGAGAAAACAGGTCGAAGCGTGGGAGGCCGTAAAGGCC
The DNA here is from genome assembly GCA_030682615.1 of Candidatus Aquicultor sp. GTDB lineage: Bacteria > Actinomycetota > Aquicultoria > Aquicultorales > Aquicultoraceae > Aquicultor. The sequence continues at coordinate 2,208 of JAUXNY010000126.1, forward strand.
GTCATTACCACAAGGAGGAAGAAGAATGAAGAGAAGCAAGAAGTACAATGAAGCAGTGGCCAAAATCGAGCAGGACCGGATTTACTCCCCACTCGAGGCCGTCAGGCTGCTCAAAGAGATCGTCGACACCAAGTTCGACCAGACGGTCGAGACTCACATCAGGCTCGGAGTCGACCCGAGAAAAGCCGACCAGCAGGTACGAGGCACCGTAGGTCTTCCACACGGAACCGGTAGGACCGTTCGTGTCGCCGTCTTCGCCCAGGGCGAGAAGGCAAGAGAAGCCGAAGCCGCCGGCGCGGATGTTGTCGGCGCACAAGACCTCGCCGAGAAAGTCGAAAAAGGCTGGTTCGAGTTTGATGTGGCGATTGCCACCCCGGATATGATGTCGGCCGTCGGCAAGCTCGGTAAACTCTTAGGCCCCCGCGGTTTGATGCCGAACCCGAAAGCCGGAACGGTCACTTTCGATGTCGCAAAAGCGGTCAAGGATGTCAAGGCCGGCAAGGTGGAGTACAGGGTCGACAAGTTCGGCATCGTACACTCGGTAATCGGAAAAGCCTCGTTCCAGGTAGAACAGCTAGTCGAAAACTATCAAGCATTGCTTGAGGAGATAGTAAGGGCCAAACCGGCCGCCGCAAAAGGGAAGTATATCAAGAGCATCAGCTTTGCCGGTACTATGACCCCGGGTATCAAGGTCGACACGATGAAGACCCGCGACCTGATGGAAGAAGAAGTAACTACCGCGTAGTCGCGAGCGCCCAATCGATGCGCGCGGCAAAACGTGGGCTAAGCACTTGACGCCTAGCGTGGTAATTTGCTATATATGAACAGTTGTAATCGAATAGTCGTACGCCTAAGACAGCGGGTGCCGCATGGCTTAATCGAATGCCTGCCGAGGTGAAGCGCAAGACTTTAGTGCCTTTTATAGGTACGGGTATCTACGCCTCCTGCTGTCTGAGCTGGAGGCTTTTTAATTTCTAAGAGATGGGAAAGGGGGTTTATATGGCACGACCTGAAAAAGAAGCCGTTGTGCAGGAGATAAAAGAGAAACTGCGGAGCGCGAAGTCCGTTATCCTCACCGATTACCGCGGCCTCAACTTCGAGCAGATATCGGAGTTGCGCAAGAGCTTGCGGCAGCAATCGGTAGAGTACAAGATCTACAAGAACACGCTCGCGAGAATCGCGGTGCGCGAACTCGAGCTTACCGAGCTTGAGCCGTATCTTATCGGACCGACCGCGATGGCGCTCAGCTTCGACGACCCGGTAGCGCCGGCCAAGACGCTCGTCGATTTCGCCAAGAAGTCGAAGATTCTTGAGTTGAAAGGCGCGATGGTCGAGGGCGCGGTAATCGGCCCGGAGAGAGTCAAAGTCCTGGCTGAGTTACCGTCGAGAGACACGCTTATCGCCATGTTCATGGGCGGCCTGCAAAGTCCGCTTTACGGCTTGGCCGGCAGCCTCAATGCAATCACACGCGGCCTGGCAGTTGCGCTCAATCAAGTTGCGCAGCAGAAAAGCGCGTAACCGTTCGCGCCCGTTCGGGGCGGTTCTCGCCGGTGTTACCCTTTGAAGGGGGCGCTCGCGACAACGTTTGTCTTTAAGGAGGGCTGCGGATGTGGTCCTTCATGATCTGTAAACTAAGAGTATTGATTTTAGGAAGGTGACGTAAGAAATGGCAGATAAGAAAATTTCGAATGACGATATGCTTGAAGCTATAAAGTCGATGACCGTACTTGAGCTTAGCGACTTGGTCAAGGCTATCGAGGAGACCTTTGGTGTTACCGCCGCCGCGCCGGTAGCCGTAGCAGTAGCCCCTGGCGCCGTAGCAGCGGTAGAGGAAGAGCAGACCGCTTTCGATGTTATCCTCTCAAGCGCCGGCGACAAGAAGATCCAAGTCATCAAAGAGGTAAGGTCTATTACCAGCCTCGGCTTGAAAGAGGCGAAAGAGCTGGTTGACGGCGCGCCGAACGCAGTCAAAGAGGGCGTCACAAAAGAAGAGGCCGCCAAGCTCAAAGCTAAGCTCGAGGAAGCCGGAGCGGTCGTCGAAATCAAGTAATTCCGGGCTTGAGATTTTAAACATATAGGTGTATTCTGATGTGGGTGAGAGAAAGTTAGCTCTCACCCACTGACCATTTTTAAAGTCAGGCCTCAATTAATGTTGACACAGCATAGAAGTTTTGCTATGCTGTGGTTTTGCGTTTACATGTTCCCCATTATCATTTAAGGAGTGATTTTATCCCTTGCGAAATGTTCTAGGTTTGAGAAACAGGCGGAGCTTCGGTAAGACACCCGATATCCTTGAGCTGCCGAATCTTATTGCTGTGCAGGTGGATTCTTTCGATTGGTTTGCTAGGGAAGGGCTGGGTGAGGCATTTAAGGATATCTCTCCGATACAGGACTTTACGGGTAACCTTTCAATCGAATTAGGTTCATACAGGTTTGGTGAACCGGAACATAGTGTCGAAGAGTGTAAAGAGAGGGATATGACGTACGCGGCGCGTCTCGACGTGACCGCCAGCTTAGTAAACAAACAAACCGGCGAGATAAAGGAAGAAGAAGTCTACATGGGAGACTTCCCCGTCATGACCAACCGGGGCACCTTTGTTATCAACGGCACCGAGCGCGTTGTCGTCAGCCAGCTCGTGCGCTCGCCGGGAGTATATTATAACCGCGAGATGGACAAGGCATCCGACAAGGTGCTGAATTTTGGAAAAATAATCCCGAGCCGCGGCGCATGGCTTGAGTTCGAGACCGACAAGCGCGATATCATAAGCGTTCGCGTCGACCGCAAGCGCCGCCAACCCGCGACGATTCTTCTAAAAGCACTCGGCTTCGGGATGAACGATGAGATTTTAAAGCTATTCAACAATGCCGAACCTATTAGGTTGACCCTGGAGAAGGACTTCACCGAGAGTCGCGAGGAGGCGCTTATTGAGATATACAAGCGCCTGCGCCCAGGTGAGCCGCCGGCTGTCGAGAGCGCCCGCGCGCTCATCGAGAACCTCTTCTTCAACCAGCAGCGCTATGACCTAGCCAAGGTCGGCCGCTATAAATTAAATAAGAAGCTCGAGATGAAAACGCCGATGGATACTTCGGTGCTGACCCGCGAAGATATTCTAGCCTCGCTCCAATATCTTGTCGCACTGATGGAACCGGACATGTACGCCGACCGGTTCGCATTTGTCGACGTCGACGATATCGACCATTTTGGAAATAGGCGCGTGCGCACCGTCGGCGAGCTGATTCAGAACCAGTTTAGAATCGGCCTCGCAAGGATGGAGCGCGTGGTTCGTGAGCGCATGACAACGCTCGACATTGAGACCATGACGCCGAGGACGCTGATAAACATTCGTCCTATCGTCGCGTCCATCAAAGAGTTCTTCGGGAGCAGCCAGCTCTCGCAGTTCATGGACCAGACCAACCCGCTTGCCGGACTGACGCACAAGCGCCGTTTGAGCGCGCTCGGCCCCGGCGGTTTGTCGCGTGAGCGCGCCGGCTTCGAGGTGCGAGATGTCCACACGTCGCACTACGGACGGATGTGCCCCATCGAGACGCCCGAGGGTCCGAACATCGGCCTGATAGGCTCGATGGCTTCTTTTGCAAAAGTGAACCCCTACGGTTTCATAGAGACCCCATATCGCAAAGTCGAGAAGGGTAAAGTAACCGACAAGATAGACTATTTAACGGCGGATGACGAGGATAAATATGTCATCGCCCAGGCCAACGCGGTGCTTGACCCGAAAACGAACAAGTTTCTGCAGGAAAAAGTCCTGGTGCGTGCCCGCGAAGCGGTAGGCACGGTGACCCCGGACAAAATCCACTATATGGACGTGTCGCCGAAGCAGACGGTCTCCATCGCCACCGCGCTCATCCCGTTTCTCGAGCACGACGATGCTAACCGTGCCCTCATGGGCTCGAACATGCAGCGCCAAGCGGTTCCGCTTCTGCTAACGGAAGCCCCGCTCGTCGGAACCGGCGTTGAGCATCGCGCGGTAAAAGATACGGGCGAGGTAATCGTCGCCGACTCCGATGGTGTGATCACATATGTCTCGGCCGACGAGATACGAGTCACGCGCAAAGAAGGCGGCATCAAGACATACAAGCTGGCGAAGTATCGCCGGTCGAACCAGGGCACTTGCATCAACCAAAAACCCATCGTCGAAGATGGACAAAGGGTCAAAAAGGGCCAGGTGCTCGCGGATGGTCCATCGACCGACATGGGCGAACTCGCGCTTGGCAGAAACCTTCTCGTCGCTTTTATGCCATGGGAAGGATATAACTACGAAGATGCGATTATCTTGAGTGAGCGGGTCGTCAAAGAGGAGATGCTCACCTCGATACACATAGAAGAGCACGAAGTCGACGCGCGCGACACGAAGCTCGGACCCGAAGAGATCACCCGCGATATCCCGAATATCGGCGAGGAAATACTCAAAGACCTCGACGACCGCGGGATTATCCGTGTCGGCGCCGAGGTAAATCCGGGTGACGTGCTGGTCGGAAAGGTAACACCGAAAGGCGAGACCGAGCTTACGGCGGAAGAGCGGCTCCTGCGAGCTATCTTCGGCGAGAAAGCGCGTGAGGTGCGCGATACGTCGCTTAAAGTACCACACGGAGAGAGCGGCACCGTCATCGATGTCAAAGTCTTTATGCGCGATGCCGGCGATGAACTCGCACCCGGCGTCAACCAGTTGGTACGCGTCTATGTGGCGCAGAAGAGAAAGATATCGGAGGGGGATAAGCTAGCTGGTCGTCACGGCAACAAAGGCGTTATCTCGAAGATATTACCCGAAGAAGATATGCCGTTCATGGAAGACGGCACACCGATAGATATTATCTTGAACCCGTTAGGCGTGCCTTCGCGTATGAATATCGGCCAGGTCTTGGAGACGCATCTCGGTTGGGCGGCTAAACACGGCTGGTCCACCGATGGGAAAGCCAAAGAGACCCGGTTTATTGCGACGCCGGTCTTCGATGGAGCGTCGGAGGCTGAAATCCACGAGGCACTGATAGCGGCCGGGCTGCCGGGAACCGGTAAAACAAACCTATTCGACGGCAGAACCGGAGAGATGTACAGGGAGCCGATCACGGTCGGCTATATCTACATCTTGAAACTGTTGCACTTGGTCGACGATAAGATACACGCAAGGTCTACGGGCCCGTACTCGCTCGTCACGCAGCAACCGTTAGGCGGTAAGGCTCAGTTCGGCGGTCAGAGGTTTGGCGAGATGGAGGTATGGGCGCTGGAAGCTTACGGGGCCGCATACACGCTGCAAGAATTGCTGACCGTTAAGTCTGACGACGTTGTCGGCCGCGTAAAAGCGTATGAGGCGATTGTCAAAGGCGAGAACATACCGGAGTCGGGCATACCCGAATCCTTTAAGGTCCTCATAAAAGAGATGCAGAGCCTCTGCCTTAATGTCGAGGTTCTCTCCGAGCTCGGTGAGGAAATCCAGCTCAAGGAGGCCGAGGACGACATCTTCAAGACCGCCGAGGAGCTCGGTATCGACCTGCGCGGAGAGACGACAAGTCCTGTGCGGGAGACCGAGGCGCTTGTCGAGGGGCCGGACGAGGAACCGGACGAGGACAAGGTCGAGGTTGCGGAAGAGGAGATAGTGCACGAAGTAGGAGAAGAGGCAGAAGAGGAGTCTTCGGACGAATTTTCTGATGAAGTGCCAGAAGTATTCGAAGAATAAACCGGTGATTGAAGGTATTTGTGAAGCGCCTTTAATCAGATTTCGTAGGGGGTTGACTCTTTGCTAGACATAAACAATTTTGACGCCTTGAAGATTGGACTCACATCGCCGGAGCAGGTCCGGGCTTGGTCTAATGGTGAGGTAAAGAAGCCGGAAACCATAAACTACCGCACGCTCAAACCGGAAAAAGACGGCCTTTTCTGTGAGAAGATATTTGGCCCGACCAAGGACTGGGAGTGCTACTGCGGTAAATACAAGCGAGTCAGGTTTAAGGGCATTATCTGCGAGCGATGCGGCGTCGAGGTCACGCGCTCCAAGGTAAGGCGTGAGCGCATGGGTCATATCGAACTTGCCGCTCCTGTCTCTCATATCTGGTACTTCAAAGGCGTGCCGTCGCGGATGGGATACCTCCTCGACATCTCACCTAAAGACCTGGAGAAGGTCTTGTATTTCGCGTCGTATATCATCATCGACGTCAAAGAGGAAGAGCGCGAGAAAGAGATAGCCGCGCTCAAAACGGAGCTCGAAGAAGAGATAGCCGAAATCAACAAAGAGACCGAAGACCGGCTCGAGCAGATTGAGGCTGATAGGGACCGGAAGACGAAAATAGCGCTCGGCGAAATCGAGCCCGCGGAGGGCGAAGAGGTCGAAGTCGCAAGCGGCGGCTCACCTAAGACCGCGATAAAGAAGATAGACGCGGAAGCTAAAAAGCTCACCAAAGAGGTGGGTGTCGATGGGAGCAAGCGGGTCGAATGGCTCAACCGTGTGTACGCGGCATTCGAGTCGCTCCATCCGCAGCAGCTCATACCCGATGAGCAACTCTACCGGGAGCTGAAAGTACGCTACGGCGACTTCTTCAGCGGCGGCATGGGAGCCGAGTCGATTAAAGAACTACTTGCGGCTATAGAACTTCCCGATGAGACGCAGGTCCTTCGCGAGACGATAAAGACCTCGACCGGACAGAAAAGGAGCCGTGCGGTCAAGCGGCTAAAGGTCGCCTCCGCGTTCAAGCGCTCAGGCAACAAACCGGAGTGGATGATACTCGATGCTATACCGGTAATCCCGCCGGATTTGAGGCCGATGGTCCAGCTCGACGGCGGGCGTTTCGCGACCTCGGACTTGAACGACCTCTATCGCAGGGTCATAAACCGGAACAATCGTTTGAAGAGACTTCTCGACCTCGGCGCACCCGAGATCATCGTAAACAACGAAAAGAGGATGCTCCAGGAAGCGGTCGACGCGCTCTTCGACAACGGGCGTCGCGGCAGGCCGGTCACCGGGCCGGGAAACCGTCCGCTAAAGTCCTTAAGCGATATGCTTAAGGGCAAGCAAGGTCGTTTCCGCCAGAATCTCTTGGGCAAGAGGGTCGATTATTCGGGTCGTTCCGTTATCGTCATCGGCCCGGAACTTAAATTACACCAGTGCGGGTTGCCGAAAGTAATGGCGCTCGAGCTTTTCAAGCCGTTTGTCATGAAGAGGCTCGTCGACGAGGGGCACGCACAGAACATAAAGAGCGCGAAGCGGATGGTCGAAAGAGCAAAAGCCCTGGTTTGGGATGTGCTCGAAGAGGTCATCAGGGAGCACCCGGTTATGCTTAACCGGGCACCAACCCTTCACCGCCTCGGAATTCAGGCATTCGAGCCGCTTCTTGTCGAGGGCAAGGCGATACAGATTCACCCATTGGTCTGCGCGGCCTTCAATGCCGACTTTGACGGCGACCAGATGGCGGTTCACCTGCCCCTGTCGTCGGAGGCACAAGCCGAAGCGAGGATTCTTATGCTCTCGGCTAACAACTTGCTCTCGCCGGCGAATGGGCGCCCGCTGGTAACTCCGACGCAGGACATGGTCCTCGGCGTCTACTACCTGACGGCGCACCGTGAAGGAAGGCTGGGCGCAGGGAAAATCTTCGGCAGCGTGGAAGAGGCTATACTGGCGCACGAGGCCGCTGAGGTCGACCTCCAGTCAATGATCGAGCTGCGTGTGAAGAACGCAAAGAACGAGCGGAGCAGGATTGAGACTACAGTCGGGCGCATAATCTTCAACCGGGCGCTACCGGACGACTTCGAGTATATCAACCACGAAGTCGGGAAGAAGGAGATGGCAAGGATAGTCGAGAGATTAGCCGCGGAGCGCGCGGCGGGCGAAGTCCCCGACATTCTCGACAAAATCAAGGAACTCGGTTTCTATTATGCTACCCGCGCGGGTATCACTATCGCCATCGGCGACGTTCAGATACCGGAGAACAAATGGCAGATTCTCGATGAGCCGGAAGAGGCTGTCGATAGGATAGAGAGGCAATTCAAGCGCGGATTGATCACCAAAGAGGAGCGCAAGCAACGAGTCGTCGAGGTTTGGACGAAAGCTACCGAAGACGTTTCGGAAGCGATGGAAAAGAACTTCGATAAATTCAACCCGATTTATATGATGGCCAACTCGGGCGCGAGGGGTAATCTCAAGCAGCTCAGGCAGCTGGCCGGTATGCGAGGACTCGTCGCCAACCCGAAGGGCGATATCATCGACCGCCCGATCAAAGCGAACTTCCGCGAAGGCCTCTCGGTCTTAGAGTATTTTATCTCCACGCACGGAGCGCGAAAAGGTCTGGCCGACACGGCGCTCAGAACAGCGGACTCGGGCTATCTTACCAGGCGCTTGGTAGACGTATCACAAGATGTCATCATCCGCGAGTTCGATTGCGGAACTGAGGCCGGGATACCGGTAAGCGTGCTCGATTCCGAAGGCGAGCCGAACAAGAACGCTCTGATTGGCAGGGTGATTCTGGAGACAGCCGTCAACCCGAAGACCAAAGAGGTCGTACTGGCTCGAGGCTCCGAGATATCCGACCGGGACATCGCACGTCTGGTCGAGACCGGCGTCAGCCAAATCATGGCTCGCTCGGTTCTGACATGCGAGGCCGAGTACGGCGTCTGCCGCCAGTGTTACGGCTGGAGCCTCGCGAACGGCCGCATGGTCGATATCGGCGAAGCCGTCGGCATCATCGCCGCACAGTCTATCGGTGAGCCGGGCACCCAGTTGACGATGCGTACCTTCCATACGGGTGGTGTAGCCGGCGAGGACATAACGCACGGCCTCCCGCGTATCGTCGAGCTCTTCGAGGCCCGTAAGCCCAAGGGCGAGGCGCAAATCGCTGAAGTCACCGGAATCGTCGAGATAAAAGAGACGGACAAACTTAGAAAGATAATCATACATGCCGGAGAAGGCAAAGAGCGCGCGTATCAGGTATCGAGGCGCACGCGGTTGAAAATAGCCAACGGGGACAAGGTCCAGGCGGGCGACCAGCTTACCGAAGGGTCGCTCAACCCGCACGATATTCTGCGGGTCATAGGAAAGCAAGCAGTCGAGATTTACCTGGTAAAAGAGGTTCAAGAGGTCTATACGAGCCAGGGCGTCGACATCAACGACAAGCACGTCGAGCTTATCGCCAGACAGATGATGCGAAAAGTGACGATAAGTGAGCCGGGCGATACCGACATGCTCCCCGGCCAGCTTGTAGGCAGGAAACACTTCGAAGAAGAGAACGCTCGCATGGTAGCCGAGGGCGGCGAGCCCGCTACCGCACGACAGACTCTGCTCGGTATTACGAAAGCATCGCTTGCGACCGACAGCTTCCTGTCGGCGGCATCGTTCCAGGAGACGACGAGGGTGCTCACGGACGCGGCGATTGCCGGAAAGAGCGACCCGCTGCTCGGATTGAAGGAGAACGTTATTATTGGTAAGCTTATCCCGGCGGCGACCGGTATGAGCAGATACCGTTCGATTATCATAAAGACCATCGGCGATGAAGACGAGCCCTGCATGGAGGCCGGCGAGACCTATGGTTTCGGCGAGGATGGCGAAATATTCCTAGGTGACGATATCGAAAACCCCATGGAAGCGAAAGCCCACGGGCATGAACCCGAGTCTTTTGTGACGGCGGATGTTGACATTAATGAAGAAGACTGATATATTTATCGGCTGTGACACATTATCTTCAAGATAATATGATTTTACTCACATCTGCACGGCCTTAAAGGCCGTGCAGCCTGTTGAAAAAGAGTCTTTGGTGCAGTTCAGCGATGTAAGATTTTAAGAAGGAGTGAAACCGTTGCCGACAATTAGCCAACTTGTCAAGAATGGCAGAAAAGCGAAGCCCGCAAAGACGGCAACGCCGGCGCTGCAAGGCGCGCCGCAGAGAAGGGGTGTTTGCACCCGCGTCTATACCACAACGCCGAAGAAGCCTAACTCGGCGCTGAGGAAAGTCGCGAGGGTGCGCTTGACGAACGGTATGGAGGTCACCGCCTACATTCCGGGAATCGGTCATAATCTTCAGGAGCACTCGATAGTGCTCGTTCGCGGCGGTCGTGTCAAAGACCTACCTGGTGTTAGATATAAGGTCATCAGGGCGGCACTTGACGCATCCGGTGTATCCGATCGTAAGCAGTCTCGTTCAAAATATGGTGCCAAGGCACCGAAGTAAGAGAACTGAAATTAAATCGCCACCGGTCGAATGGTGGAAAGAATGATTGTCGACGTCACAGATTAGCGGATATTGCCGGTGGGCTGTGACCAAAGCGGAAGTGCGCAGCTAAAGGAAGAACGGCTGCTGTGATGTAAGAAATTATTGGAGGAAGAGATGCCAAGGAAAGGACCAGCGACAAAGAGGGAGATAGTTCCCGATCCTGTCTATAACAATAAGCTTGTCGCTCAGCTCACGAACTCGATTCTAAAGAAGGGCAAGAAGGGCGTGGCCGAGCAAATCGTCTATGAGAGCTTTGATATTATCCGCGAAAAAACGGGTACGGAGCCGCTAACGGTTTATCGCAAGGCGATGGACAACATAAGGCCTGTGCTTGAGGTACGTCCGCGCAGGGTCGGTGGGGCAACCTACCAGGTTCCGGTCGAAGTGCCCGGAGCGAGGTCTACGACGCTCGCATTGCGCTGGTTGACTTCGTTTTCTCGCTCTCGCAAAGAGAAGAGAATGGCGGAGAGGCTCGCCGGTGAGATCATGGATGCGGCAAACAGTACGGGCGCATCGATGAAGAAGAAGGAAGACATCCACAAAATGGCCGAATCGAACCGCGCGTTCGCACACTACCGTTGGTAATGCTCGCAACGCAGGCGTGAAGACCGGGTCTTAAGACGAGGTCTTCAGCGCAGGGATGCAAAGTAGTAAGCGCAAAGAGTTAGTTTTGTTCCGGCTGCCGGGAGCTTTGGCTCACTGAGATTGTGGCGGCGGACAATAGGAAGGGTTTAGCAGTTTATGACAACGAGATTTCCACTAGATAAAATACGAAATATAGGAATTATGGCGCATATCGACGCGGGCAAGACGACGACGACTGAGCGCATCCTGTATTACGCCGGGCGCACGCATAAGCTCGGTGAGGTTCATGAGGGAACCGCCATCATGGATTGGATGGTTCAGGAGCAGGAGCGCGGCATCACCATCACGTCGGCTGCGACTACATGCCACTGGGACGACCATCGAATAAATATTATAGATACGCCAGGGCACGTGGACTTCACTGTAGAGGTCGAACGCTCGCTAAGAGTACTAGACGGTGCGGTGGCGGTCTTTTGTGCCGTAGGAGGCGTTGAGCCGCAATCAGAGACGGTTTGGCGCCAGGCTGATAAGTACCGTGTCCCGCGACTCGCGTTTATCAACAAGATGGACCGCACCGGCGCGGATTTCTATAACGCGATCGCGATGATGAAGAAACGCCTCGGCGCGAATCCTGTCGCGATACAGCTGCCGATAGGCGCCGAAGAAGATTATACCGGAATCATAGATCTCGTCAGCATGAAGGCGATTATTTACACCGACGACCTCGGCACGACCTTCGAGCAGACCGAGATTCCCGATGATATGGCAGACAAAGCCGAAGAGTACCGGACGCTCCTTATCGAGGCCGCTGCCGAGCAGGACGAAGCTTTGCTCGAGAAGTATCTCGAGGGCGAAGAACTTTCGTCGGAAGAGATCATCGAGGCAATCAGAAAAGCGACTCTTGAGGTTGTGCTCACCCCGGTATTGTGCGGGTCATCGTTTAAAAACAAGGGTGTCCAGCCGCTTCTGGATGCGGTCAACATGTATCTGCCTTCACCGCTCGACGTCCCGCCGGTCTCCGGCCTTAAGCCGGGAACGGAAGAGGTCGTAACGCGCACCGCATCAGACGACGAGCCGTTCGCGGCACTGGCGTTTAAGATCATGGTCGACCCGTATGTCGGGAAGCTCACCTTTTTCAGGGTCTATTCGGGCGTGTTGAAGGCGGGCGAGTCCGTTCTTAACACCTCGAGCGGCCAGAAAGAGAGAATCGGACGAATCCTGCAGATGCACGCGAATCACCGCGAAGAGCGTAGTGATGTTCGCACGGGCGATATCGTAGCGGCGGTCGGCCTTAAGAAGGTCACGACCGGTGATACCTTGTGTGACCCGGCCAAACCGATTCAGCTCGAGTCGATGGTCTTCCCGGAGCCGGTCATTTCGGTGGCTATCGAGCCGAAGACCAAAGCCGACCAGGAGAAACTTTCCACAGCGCTTCAAAAGCTCGCGGAAGAGGATCCGACCTTTAAGGTTGAGACCGATGAGGAAACCGCTCAGACGATTATTTCGGGCATGGGCGAGCTTCACTTAGAGATAATCGTCGACAGGCTGATGCGCGAGTTTAAGGTGCAGGCGAATGTCGGTCGTCCGCAGGTATCGTACCGCGAGACCATAAAGCTGCCGGCAAAGAATATTCACGGACGCTATGTCCGCCAGACCGGCGGTCGCGGCCAGTACGGCCACGTTGTCATCGACATCGAGCCGGTCCCCGAAATCGGGTACGAGTTTGTCGACGCGGTCGTCGGCGGCAAGGTACCGAGAGAGTATATTCCAGCAGTCGACAAGGGTATCCAGGAGGCCTTGACATCAGGCATTCTCGCGGGCTACCCGGTGGTCGACGTTAAAATAACGCTCCATGATGGTTCGTATCACACCGTCGACTCTTCCGAGATGGCGTTTAAGGTAGCCGGCTCGATGGCGGTCAAGGACGCGATAAAGAAGGCGACACCGGTGCTGCTTGAGCCTATCATGGCGGTCGAGGTGGTAGTGCCCGAAGAGTACATGGGCGATGTCATCGGTGACCTGAGCTCACGTCGCGGGCACATCTTAGGAATGGAGCCACGCGCGAGCGCGCAGGTCGTAAAATCCGACGTGCCGTTGGCGGAGATGTTCGGTTATGCGACCGACTTAAGGTCGAAGACGCAGGGCCGCGCGACGTATACTATGCAGTTTAAGAAATACCAGGAACTCCCGCAAAGCATCTCAGAGGAGATTGTAAGCAAGGTTCGCGGCGAATGGTCGCTGGCTGCGGGGAGCTAAACGAGAGTTCGAGTGTCAGGCGCCGGCAGATACACGGCGGCAAGAACTGATTTAGGACTTGACTATAGAATACAAGGGTAAGATTGCCGGAGAAGAAATAGGCTAGAGTACATTTCACAGGGAGGAAAACTATATGGCCAAAGCTAAGTTCGAAAGAACCAAACCACACATGAATATCGGGACCATCGGTCACGTCGACCACGGCAAGACGACGCTAACCGCCGCCATCACCAAGGTGCTCGCAGCGAAGGGGCAAGCGACGTTCCGCTCCTTTGATTCAATCGACAACGCACCGGAAGAGCGCGAGCGCGGTATT